>JARGFW010000086.1 GCA_029211085.1 Deferrisomatales bacterium
CGCTCGATCTTCCCCCCGGCTCGCCACCTCGCTTCTTTCCCAGCATGGGCACTTCCTTCCGGTATCGTCTCGGGTCGTTGCTTGGTTCCGCGGCACTCGGCACGCAGCTTGTCATGCCGTAGCGGTTGGATACAAGATACCGGCCGAGAGGGCGCCCACTCAAGGGGCTGAGACAGGTGCGGCGGAGAGGAATCCGTGCTGAGGCGTATCGTCATACCCGTTGTGTTCGCGGTGCTGGCCTGGGGCTTCTGGGTCAGTCCCGATTTCAAGCAGATCGCCGCGGGTGTGGCGATCTTTCTGTGCGGCATGTTGTCGCTGGAGGAGGGATTTCGCTCGTTCACCGGCGGTGCCCTCGAACAGCTCTTGCAGCGCACCACCGACCGGCTGTGGAAGAGCCTGCTCTTTGGGGTCGTCACGACCACCATCATGCAGTCCAGTTCCTTGGTCTCGGTGATCACCATCTCGTTTCTAAGCGCGGGCCTGCTGGAGTTGGTCCAAGGCATCGGCATCCTCTTCGGTGCCAACTTGGGAACCACCACCGTGGCGTGGTTGGTGGCCGGCCTCGGACTGCGGGTGGACATGGCTGCGTACGCCATGCCCCTGCTGGTGTTCGGGGTCATCCTGATGTTCCAGAAGGGGCGCAGTGCCAAGGGTCTGGGGCACATTTGCGCCGGCCTGGGGTTTCTGCTCCTGGGCATCCATCACATGAAGGAGGGTTTCGAGGCGTTCAAAGCGGGGGTCGAGCTGACCCGCTTCGCGGTTTCTGGATTTCCGGGGGTGGTCCTCTACACGGCGATCGGTGTCGTTGCCACGGTGGTGATGCAGTCCAGCCACGCCACCCTGGTGCTGATCATCACGGCCCTGGCGGCGGGTCAGGTCACCTACCCCAACGCGCTGGCCCTGGCCATCGGCTCCAACCTGGGGACCACGGTCACGGCGGTGCTCGGTTCGCTGAGTGCCAATGAGCAAGGTAAACGGCTGGCTGCCGCACACTGCCTGTTCAACGGGGTGACCGCGGTGCTGGCGGTTGCCGGCGTTCGGCAGTTTGTGTGGCTGGTGGATCGGATCAGCGGCGGCCTGGGGATCGCGGCAGATGATTACACCCTCAAGCTGGCGTTGTTCCACACCCTGTTCAACCTGATGGGTCTGGTGGTCATGGTGCCGCTCACCGGCCGGCTGGTCGCCTGGTTGGAGCGCCTCATCCCCCGCCCCGTGTTGTTGGCGGCCCAGCCTCGCTACCTCAACGCGGCTGCGGTGGATTTTCCGGCGACGGCGGTGGAGGCAGTGCGCAACGAGGTGATTCACCTCTACGAGAACGCCCTGGGGCTCATTTGCCGCACCTTGGGCCTGAGCCCCGACGAGGTGTTTTCCGACAAGCCGCTGGGCCCCCTGGCCCAGGGCAGGGGGTGGGGCGCGGTGCCTCCGTATCCCATCGACGAGGCCTACCAGGGAGAGATCAAAGCGCTGTTCAGCCACATCATCGCGTTCATCAGCCGCGCCACGTTCACCTGGGAGGCGGGGCAGAGCGCCCGGCTGCACTGGCTGCGCAATGCCGGCGCCGAGTTGGTGGAGGCGGTGAAGGGGGTCAAACACCTGCAGAAGAACCTGGTGCGCTACACGGCCTCCACCAACCCCGCCCAGCGCGCCGAGTACCAGAACATCCGCCGGCAGATGGCCGAGGCGCTGCGCGATCTGGAGCACACCCGGCACACCGAGGAGGGTGACATGCTGCTGATGGCGTTCGACCACCTGCGGTTGGAGGTGGAGCAGGTGGAGCACGGTCTGCTCGACCGCGTGTACGGCCTGATCAACGGGCAGAGTATCAGCCCGGAGGCGGGCACCTCCTTGATCAACGACTACGGGTACGCCTGCGACGTGCTGCGCCACCTCATCCAGGCGGCCAGCACCCTGTTCCCGGACACCCGCGACGAACTGCACTCCGCCCAGCGTGCCGTCCGCCTGGACGACGAAGAACTCCACCAAGTGCTGCTGGAGTCCGCTGACGGCGCCGACGCCGAAGAGGGGTAGGCCATGAAGACGAAGAAGCTGTTGAAACGCGTGGGGGCGGTGCTGGAAGGAGCGGAGGCGCACGAGAAGGTAGATCGCTCCGCCCTGGAGAAACTGCTCCGGCGGTTGGGGGAGAAGGAGGCGGAACTCGCGGGGCGCCTGGCCGGGGAACGGGACGCCGACAAGGCCGCCAAGCTCACGCGCAAGATCCATCTGCTGAGGGCCCAGCGCAGCAAGGGCGAGCATACCCTTTCCGCGTTGGACTGAGGGCCACCCATCCCGGGTCGTTGTGCCGCCCGCGCCGCGGCCGGCCGGCGCCCATCCCACCTGCCGAAAAACAGAAAGCGGGCCCGGTCGGGCCCGCTTTCAAACGACTTCAGCTGCCGTGCAACTAGACGGGAACGACGTTGGACGCCTGGGGGCCCTTCTGGCCCTGGGTCTGCTCGAACTCCACCGCCTGGCCCTCGGCCAAGCTCTTGAAGCCCTCGCCCTGGATGGCGCTGAAATGCACGAACAGGTCCGGTCCGCCGCTGTCGGGGGTGATGAAACCGAAGCCCTTCTGATCGTTGAACCACTTCACGGTGCCTCTGGCCATGGGTACTTCCTCCTCTTGGTTTCGGGCGTTTCGTGCCCGGGTAGAGCAACTGCGTTGGATCAGAAACCAGAGCAGGAATCAGATTCCCAGGCGCTGGAGCAGAACCACGCCAATTGCTGTGTGACGCCTCCTGGTGGACTGTAACAAAAAAAGGAAAGGCCCTGGTAGCCTCTCCCTATCCGGTGCACGCAATGGTGTTTGCTTACGGATCAGACCACAGGTGCCGTGGAGGCTAAACCATGCGTGCGCAACTTGCAACAACAATTGGCGGGGTTTCAGTCTGTATGGTTTGGCGGAAGTATCGCAGTTGCGTGCACAACCCGAAGCGGTAGGGTTCGGCCCGGCGGCGCAGGAGGTTCTCAGGGTATTGCCCGATCCGACCTTCGACTTCCGGGAACCGGCTGCAATCAGCGTAGGAAGTTCTTGCTGATCTCCCGAAAGGTTTCGCTGCCCGACAGGTGCAGCCACTCGAACACCACCATCTCGCGGCTCACCACCCCAACCCCTGCCTGGCCCATGCGCGCCAGGGCCAGGGCCTTGTCCTCCGGGTCCCGGGAGGACACCACGTCGGCCACCACGAACACGTCCTTGCCCTGCTGGCGCAGACCCAACGCCGTCTGCAGCACACACACGTGGGCTTCCATGCCGACCAGTACCACCTGCCCGCGCCCCAGGGCGTCCAGCGCCGACCGACAGCCGGGGTCGGCGGCGCAGGAGAAGTGCAGCTTCTCCAGCACCGGCCGTTCGCCCAGCACGGCCGCCACCGGTGCCACCGTGCGGCCCAGGCCCCGGGGGTACTGCTCCGAGGCGAGCACGGGGACCTCCAGCCGGTGGGCGATCTCGATCAGCCAGCGCGCCCGCTCGATCAGGGTTTCGGACTGGTGTACCGCGGGCACCAGCTTCTCCTGGATGTCGATGACCAGCAGGCAGCAGTTCTTGGCGTCGATCAGCATGGGGCTCCTCGGGGCATGGTGGGAGCGGGTTCCGGACGGGTGCACGGCAACATCATAGACAGGGGCAGGCTCGGCGGCCAGCCCCGTGCCCGGGCCGCCCCATCAGATGCCCAGGCGGCCCACCGCCTGGGGCGTGCCCAACAACAGCACCCGGTCCCCGGCGGCGAACACCAGGTCGGCCTCCGGGAAGTGTCTGCCCCCCTGCTGTTGCACCAGCACCACCTCCACCCCGTGGCGCCGGCGCGGATCGGCGCGCCGCAACGAGCACCCCACCCAGGCCGCCGGCACGTCGATCTCGGCCAGGGTCAGGTCCCCCGCCACCTGGACCGAACCGCCGCCGCGCACCGACTCCATCACCGAATCGAAGCCTTCGGTGAGGTCGTGCTGGAACAACCGGCGGTTGTAGGCGTCGATCACCGCCTGTTTGGTCACCAGCCCGACCACCCGGCGGCTGTCGCCATCGTCGCACACGGGCAGGGCATCGCGGTGGGTGCGCCCGAACAGGTGCATGACCCCGTCCAGGCGATCTCCCGCCAGGGTGAACGGGGTGCTGTGGTCGGCCACGTCGGCGGCCACCACCAGGGTGGCCAGATGGCTGCTCTCGGGCAGCACTTCGCGCACGTCCGAGAGATCCACGCTGCCCAGGTAGCGCCCCCCACGGTCCACCACCATGGCCTCGGGGCGGGTGCCGCTCATCAGGGCGGTGAGCAGGTCACCCAGGGGCAGGCTGGCGCCCACCACCTGGACGGTGGGCTCCATCACCTCGGCGACCTGGAGGGAACGCAGCAGATTGATGTCCCGGCCTTCCCCCAGGCGCACCCCGCGCCGGCGCAGGCTCTCGGTGTAGACCGACTCCTTCTGCCACTGCACCGAGAGCAGCACCGCGGTCACGCAGGCCAGCATCAGCGGGGGGATGATGCGGTAATCGTTGGTCAGCTCGAAGACGATGAGGATGGCGGTGATCGGGGCGTGGGTGGTGGCCGCGACCACCGCCCCCATGCCCACCAGGGCGTAGGCCCCGGGTGCCGCGGTCCAGGTCGGGAACAGCTCCCGGGCCAGGTGGCCGTACGACGCCCCGAGGGTGGCGCCGAGGAACAGGCTGGGGGCGAACACCCCCCCGGAGCCGCCCGAGCCCAGGGTGAGGGCCGTGGCCAGCAGTTTGCCGAACAGGGCGCCCAGCAGGATCACCGCCCCGGCCCGGCCCCACAGGGCGGCGTTGATGGTCTCGTAGCCGACCCCGAACACCAGGGGCAGGGCCAGGCCGATGAGGCCCACCCCCAGCCCGCCCACGGCCGGGCGCAGCCAGGGCGGCAGGCGCGACCCCTCGAAGGTGTCGGTGCTGCGATACAGAAGACGCACGAAACCCAGCGAGACCAGGGCGGCCGACAGGCCCAACCCGGCGTAGAGCAGTAGCTCGCGGGCGCTGCGCCACTCGTAGCCGGGCACGTCGAAGGCCGGGAAGTCCCCCAGGTGGTGCCGCGAGATCACCGTGGCTACCACCGAGGAGATGACGATGGGCGACATGCTGGCCACCCGCAGGTCGGCGAGTACCACCTCGATCGAGAACAGCGCCCCGGCGATGGGGGCGTTGAAAGTCGCCGCGATGCCGGCCGCCGCCCCGCAGGCCACGAAGGTGCGCAGGCTCTGGGCCGACGCCTGGAGCCACTGGCCCACCGTGGAGCCGATCGCCGCGCCGATGTGCGCGATCGGCCCTTCCCGGCCGGCCGACCCGCCGGAACCGATGGTCAACGCGGCGGCCACCGCCTTGGTGAGCACCACCCGCTTGCGGATGGTGCCGCCGCGGCGGGCCACCGACTCCATCACCTCGGGGATGCCGGAGCCGCGTACCTCCGGCGCGAAGCGCCACACGATCAACCCGACGGCGAGCCCCCCCAGGCACGGCGTGAACAGCCGGCGCCACCAGGGCAGGGCCTCCAGGGAGGCCAGGGTGTACTGGTCGCTGCCCAGGAACAACCAGTGGGACCCCTTGACCAGGAGGCGAAAACCGATGGCCCCGTAGGCTCCCAGCACGCCGATGGCGATGGCCACCAGCACCAGGAAGATGTGCTCGCGGCTGCGCGCCCGGTGCAGCCCCGCCGCGAGGTACTCCACCACCGCGCTTCGCCCGCGGGTGAAGCGCTTCCGCAGGCGCCGCAGAAGGCGCGGTGCTCGCCCCCGTCCGGCGGGCGTTGGCGGCGGGTTGATCTCCATGGGCCTGCAGCATACCACGGCGTCTTGTCCCAATGGACCGGTTCGCCCCTGGGCCGGTTTCCGGGTGGGCAGCGTGCCGGGAACCGCGGCTCGGGCTTGCGCATCACCGGCACGGCAGTGCACAGTGCGGCGCCGGACCCCACCGGAACGCTCACGGAGGCGCCATGCAGCACACCGCGGTGCTGGTCTTCACGCTGGTCTACCTGGGGATGTTCCTGGGGCGCCTGCCGGGCCTGGCCCTGGACCGCGCCGGGGTGGCGCTGCTCGGCACCCTGGTGCTCCTGGTCAGCGGCACCCTGACCCCGGCCGAGGTCTGGGCGGCGGCCGACGTGACCACCCTGGGGCTCCTGTTCGGGCTCATGGTGGTCTCCGCCCAGTTGCGCCTGGGGGGGTTCTACAGCCAGGTCACCCACCGGATGGCAGAGGCCGGCTGCGGGCCGCCGTGGGTCCTCGCCCTGGTGGTGGGGGTCAGCGGCGCCCTCTCGGCCCTGCTGGCCAACGACGTGGTGTGCCTGGCCATGACGCCCATGCTGGTGGAGGGCTGCGCCCGGCGGCGCCTGAACCCCACCCCGTTCCTGCTGGGGCTGGCCTGCGCGGCCAACGTGGGCTCCGCGGCCACCCTCATCGGCAACCCCCAGAACATGCTCATCGGCCAGACCCTGGACCTCCCGTTCCTCGGCTACCTGCGCGACGGCGGGGTCCCAGCGCTCCTCGGCCTGGGGGTGGTGTGGGGCGTGGTGGCCTGGGGGTACCGGAACCGCTGGCGGGGGGAGCTCCCGGTGCCCGAGGTAGCGGCCCCGGCCGACAACCCCTGGCAGACCGCCAAGGGGCTGGCGGTGCTGGGGGCGCTGGTGGTCCTGTTCCTGGCCACCGACTGGCCCCGGGAGGTGATCGCCCTGGGGGGTGCCGCGGTGCTGCTGTGCAGCCGGCGTACCGCCTCGCGCCAGTTCCTGGCCCTGGTGGACTGGAACCTGCTCGTGCTGTTCTTCGGGTTGTTCGCGGTGCACCGCGCGGTCAGCGCCGCCGGGGCCCTGGCCGTCGCCGAGCACGCCCTGCGCGGGGCGGGGGTCGACCTGGCCCACCCCGGGTGGCTGTTCGCGGTGACCCCGCTGCTCTCCAACCTCGTATCCAACGTGCCCGCCACCATGCTCCTGCTGCCTTCCGCCACCACTCCGGTGGCCGGCGCCGTGCTGGCCCTGGCCAGCACCCTGGCCGGCAACCTCCTGCTGGTGGGCAGCATCGCCAACCTCATCGTCGCCGAGCAGGCCGCGCCACTGGGCGTGGTCCTCGGCTGGCGCGAACACGCCCGGGTGGGCATCCCGATCACCCTGCTCACCCTGGCCCTGGCGGGGGGCTGGCTGGTGTGGTTGTACGGGTGACCGAACCGGTCGCCGGCGTTGTCCCCAGGGAGGGGATAGGGTCGGGTCCCGTCTAAAGAGTCGGCCCCACCTGCTCCGGGAGTCTCCACACCTGCCCTTCATCTCCCCCGGTTCGCAGCTGCTCTCGATTGGTCTTTCCCGGGTCGCTACAACCCCGTGCTGTACCTCCTAGGGCAGTCAACCGCGACCGTTCCCCCTCCTATCGCTTGGCCCGGATTCGCCGCCGGTCCTTCCCGTCAGCCCCGAGTATTGGCAAACCCCCCTCAAACATTCGCACCTCGTAGACATTTCACCATTATTAAGATAAAATTAGTCATGTTTGTACCCTGCAAAGAGTACTCGAGAACCCCGATTGCCGGAGCCAACCGTTTCACGAGAGGAGACCCGCCATGGCGAAACTTCGGGAGATCCAGGACATCACCGTTTGCGAGTCCACCGCCGAGATGCTGACCAAGGGCCGTGCGGACGGGGTGAGCACCGCGTTCGATCGGGCCGACGACATGAAGCCCTGCCCCATCGGGGCCCAGAACGCCTGCTGCAAACACTGCTTCATGGGCCCCTGCCGGTTGTCCAGCAAGGCTCCCTACGAGAAGGTGGGGGTGTGTGGCGCCAACATCGACACCTTCCAGGCCCGTGGCTTCGCCCGGGCGGTTGCCGCCGGCACCGCCGCCCACTCGGACCACGGTCGCGAGATCGCCGAACTGTTCCTCACCGTGGCCAAGGGAGAGAACCCCGATTTCGAGATCAAGGACGAGACCAAGCTGGTCGCGTTTGCCAAGAACATGGGCGTTGAGACCGCCGACCGCGCCCTCGCCGACGTGGCGATCGAGCTGGGCGAGGCCTGCCTGGCCCAGTTCAGCCAGCAGCACGGCCACCTGAAGCTGCTCGAACTCGCTCCCAAGAAGCGCTTCGAGAAGTGGAGGGAACTGGGCATCCTGCCCCGCGGCGTGGACCGCGAGGTGGTCGAGATGATGCACCGCACCACCATGGGGGTGGACCAGGAGTACCGCAACATCACCCTGGGGGCCGCTCGCTGCGCCCTGGCCGACGGCTGGGGGGGCTCGATGGTGTCCACCGAGCTCAGCGACATCCTGTTCGGCACCCCGGTCCCGCGCCAGGCGGTGATGGACATCGGCGTGCTGGAAGAAAAGCAGGTCAACCTGATCGTGCACGGCCACGAACCCCAGGTGCTGGACATGCTGGTGCGCCTGGCCGAGGAACCGGCGATGGTGGAGAAGGCCAAGGCCGCCGGCGCCGAGGGCATCAACCTGGTGGGCATGTGCTGCTCCGGCAACGAGCAGTTGATCCGCCGGGGCATTCCCCACGTGGGCAACTTCATGCAGTGTGACGCCGCCATAATCACCGGTGCGGTGGACGAGATGGTGGTAGATGTGCAGTGTATTCAGGCCGGGTTGGCGAACCTCGCCAAGTGCTACCACACCAAGTTCGTGACCACCAACTACCGGTGCAAGATCGACGGTGCCGAGCACGTCGAGTTCGACGGTGCCCACAACGCCCGCGCGGCAGGCACCAAGCTGGTGGAACTGGCGATCGAGAGCTACCGCCACCGCAAGGGGGTGCACATCCCCAAAAAAGAAGTCACCCCGCTGATCGCCGGGTTCTCCCACGAGACCATCAACTACATGCTCGGCGGGTCCTTCCGGGCCAGCTACACCCCGCTCAACGACAACATCATCAACGGCCGCATCCGCGGTGTGGCCGGTGTCGTCGGCTGCAACAACCCCCGGGTCAAGCACGACTGGGTACACATCGAGCTGGTCAAGGAGCTGCTGAAGAACGACATCCTGGTGGTGCAGACGGGCTGTTCGGCAATCGCCCTGGCGAAGGCCGGCTTCATGCAGCCCGAGGCGGCGAAGAAGTACTGCGGGCCCGGCCTGGCCGAGGTCTGCGAGACCGTGGGCATGCCCCCGGTGCTGCACGCCGGTGCTTGCGTGGACAACAGCCGCATCCTCATCGCGCTGTCCGAGATGGTGAAGACCGGCGGCCTGGGGGACGACATCTCCGATCTGCCGGTGGCGGGTTCCGCCCCCGAGTACATGAGCGAGAAGGCCATCGCCATCGGGCACTACTTCGTGGCGAGCGGCGTGTTCACCGTGTTCGGCTCCAGCCTGCCCCATGTGGAAGGCACCAAATGGGCCGACTACGCCTTGGGGGCCGGCCTCGAGGCCGACGTGGGCGGCTACTGGGCCGTCGAGCCCGACCCCTACAAGCACGCCAAGCTGATGATCGACCACATCAACAGGAAGCGCGAGGCCCTGGGGATCATGGAGAAGAAGGAGCGTGTGCTGTTCGACATGGAAGCCCGCCGGGAACTCTAGATCCAGGTCGGCGCCCCCACCGGGGTCTATGCCGGAACCGGAACGAACCTCCTGTGAGTGCAGGGGGTTCGTTTCTTTTTGGGCGCATGAACAGGTACCCTTGTGCAGGCGCCGGAACGTTGATGGTATCCCCTGGCCGGATCTCGATGACACCTGGGGTTCGCGTCGGGGCCGTTCCGGCGGACCGGGAGAAGAGGAGGTCTATGTGCGCGAAGCGCTGAACGACCTGGAAGAGAGCGGCATCCTCACCCAAGGCCAGGGGGCGCTGCTGCGCCGGATCTACGGCCGGGAGCTGTTCTCGGTGCACTGGGAGCTGCGGGTGCTGCTCTACGCCGGAATCCTGCTGCTCACCACCGGCCTCGGCCTGCTGATCCGCAAGCACCTCGCCTCGCTGGGCCACCTGGCCCTGCTCGGGGCCGTCGCCCTGGGGTGCCTGGGCTGCTTCGCCTGGTGCCTCCGGCGCGGCGGCGGGTTTTCCCGGGAGGCGGTGCCCGCCCCGGACGCCGCCCACGACTACGTGCTGTTCCTGGGGTGTCTGCTGTTCGGGACGTTCCAGGGCTACCTGGAGCTGCGCTACCAGGTGCTCGCCCAGCACTGGAACTGGTGGTTGCTGGGTTCCGGGCTCCTCTATCTGCTCATGGCCCACTACTTCGACAACCGCCTGGTGCTCTCCCTGGCGCTCTCCACCCTGGGGGCGTGGCTCGGGGTGAAGACCAGCTTCCTCGATGCGAGACTGTGGGATCACTGGTACCGCTGGAACGGCCTGCTGTTCGGGGCGGGGGTGGTGGCCGCGGGGGCGGCCCAGGCGTGGGCCGGGTGGAAGCGCCACTTCCTGCCCGTGCACCTGCACCTGGGGCTCAACGTGCTGTGCATGGCCCTGGTCTCCGGGGTCGAGCGCCGCGCCGGGGGGCTGCCCTATCTGCTGGGCCTCCTGGCCGTGGCGGCGGGCAGCGCGCTCTACGCCCAGGGCACGCGGCGCTTCGCGTTCCTCCTCTACGCCGTGCTCTACGGGTACCTGGGGGTGACCATCTTCGCCCTCCAGCGGGGCCGGTGGGGGGCCGAGGCGGTCTTTCTCTACTTCCTGGTCACCGCGTCTGCCGTGGTGGCGGCCCTGGTGGCGTTCCACCGCCGCTTCCGGAGCGACACATGATCCCCCTCTACGCGGACGAAGAGAAGCGGGTCGAGGTGGTGGAGGAGGCCCGGCGCTGGGCGGAGGTGGGGCTCGTCTCGGGGGCCCAGCTCGCGGCGGTGCAGGCGCGCTACCGGCCCGACCTGGCCCGGGTGAACCTGTTCCTGCGGGTGCTGCTGGGGGTGTTCACCGCCGTGGCCGCCGGCGCCCTGGTGGGGCTGCCCGTGGTGACCCTGCGGCTGGGGCAGACCGGGGGGGCCGTGCTCCTGCTCCTGTTCTCCCCTATCTTCGCCTGGGTCGCCGACCGGCACCTGATCGCCGGGCGGCGCCTGTACCGCTGCGGGGCCGAGGAGGTGCTGCTGGGCCTGGCGGTGGGGTTCCTGGCCCTGGGGGTGGCCCTCGCCGCCGACGACTGGGGGCGGGCGGCGGAGCGCTGGGGTTGGCTGCTGGCCCACGCCGTCGCCCTGGCGGGCGCCGTGGCCCTGGCGGTCCGTTACGGCTACGCGCTGGCCGCTTTGGCCGGTGTATGGGCCCTGGCCGCGCTCCCCTTCCACCTGGCGGAGGTCCTGCACTGGCGGGGGGCGGGCCTGCCCCGCCTCGCCCTGTTCCTGCTCCTGGGCGCGGTGGCCCTGTGGGCGCACCGGCGACTGGCCCGCCGGGAGGCGTTCCCCCGGGGCACCGTCTGGTGCCTGGAGGCGGCGCGGCTCGCGGCCCTGGCGGGGGTGTATCTGGACGTGAACCTCTACGCCCACCGGGTGCTGTGGGGGGAGTGGCTGGGCCCGGTCCGCGCAGCCCCGGGGTCCCCCTGGGTGCAGCTCGCGTGCGGGGTGCTCACCGGTCTGCTGCCCATCGGCGCCCTGGCCCTGGGGCTCGCGCGGCGCGACCGGGCCCTGCTCTGGTTCGGGGGGCTCTCCGCGGTGGCCTCGGTGCTCACCCTCAAGTACTTCTTCCACCTGGGCTACCTGGCCGAGCAGTTGACGGCCGCCGGTCTGGCCGTGGCCGGGTTCACCCTCTGGCTGCTGCGCTGGCTGGGTGCAGGACCGGACCGCCGCCGCGGCGCGTTCACCGCCGAGTCCCTGCTGGAACCCCGCCTATACGGCCTGGACGCCGAGGCGCTGATCGCGATCCAACCGGTGATGCCGGCGGCCCACCAGCCGGGGCCGGAGGGCTTTCACCCCGCGGGCGGGGAGTTCGGGGGCGGCGGCGCCACGGGCGGGTACTGACGCCGGTCCGAGGGTACGGCGCGGGGTTGGGCCCCGAGACACGGCCGTTGACCGGACCCCGCCCGCGGGCGTAGAAAGGGCGACACGAGAGGGGGAAATCCATGCCCACACTCCGGTACCCGCAACTGCGAACACCAACCGGCCGCGCCGCCATCCTTGGCAAGCGCGGCCGTTTTGCGTCAGAGGTGCGTCTGGAACGACTCTCGACTGGTTTCTGGAGAGCCGAAATCCGCCGGGCTGCGCACCGCTAGGCCCGGGCGGTTCGGCACGTGGGTGGCCCGGCAGGCAAGGTGGATGGAAGCCAACGAGTGGGCGCGAGAAAGCAAAAACGGCAAGGATTTACTCTGGCTGCCAGACCTGTAGACCTGGCCCCTTTGCTCCTCCCTGCTGGATGCCCTTGGACCACACGGCGAATCGGTCAAATGGACAACGTTTCCCCGGCTTGCCCCCGGTCTCTATAGCCGTGTCAGAAGTGTGGGTTTGACCCCGGTGCCTTCCGCGGTAAACGAGTTATCCCGCGCGCGGGGTAACGCTGAAGACCGGATCTTGTTATCCCGCATGCGGGGTAATACCTGTTAGATTCTTGAATGGAGGCGAGATGTCAGAGGCCAAAGGCAACAAATTGAAAAGAACCAAGATAAGTCAGACCGAGTTTCCTAGGGAAAGTTTGGCGAAAGCGCTCGCAATCGCGGAAGCGATCTGGGAGAACTTCGCGGGGAAGAGCGCAGCTCCGCATGAGATAGCTCTCGCGCTGGAGTTTTCACCCACCAGCGGTAGCTGGCGAAATCTATGTGGCACGTCAATCGCCTATGGCTTAACCAACGGCGGATATAACGCCGCTGAGATTGAGCTAACCGAACTCGGTCGTCGCATGGTGGCACCAACCTCAGAGGGTGACGATGCTGCGGCGAGAGTTGAAGCGATTCTGCAACCCAGAATCATGGGGGAGTTCTATCGCAAGTACGATAAAGCGAAGTTTCCGAAGGAAAACATCGCTGAGAATGTTCTGGTTGGACTAGGCATTCCCAAGGATCGCGCGGCCCGCTCTGCACAGTTAATCCAGGAAAATGGAATCTACGCGGGCGTGATACGTGATACCAAGACCGGCTTGTTCGTAGCCTTAGGTTCGCCCGCACCTCAACCGAAGTTGGAAACCCCTACGGAAAGAGACAAGGATGATCTCGAAGCTCCGGCAGGGGAGGCGCTAAGGAAAGCCGCTGAGGCGATCTCTGGGACTCCACCACCAGAGAACGACCAACAACCAATTAGTGAAAAGAACAATAACGTATTCATTAGCCACGGCAAAAACAAGAAGATAGTCAATCAGTTGAAGGAACTTCTAACCTTCGGTAAGTTTAATCCGGTTATATCGGTGGAGAAGGACACCGCCTCCATACCTGTTCCAGAGAAGGTATTCGATGACATGAGGAGGTGCTCCGCAGCAGTGATACACGTAGGAAAGGAGGGAGAATTCCTAGATCAAGATGGCAACAATCACATGCGCCTTAATGAGAACGTGTTAATTGAGATAGGCGCGGCAATCGCTCTTTACAAAAAGAGGTTTGTTCTACTTGTTGAACGAGGAGTCAAGCTTCCGTCGAATCTGCAGGGATTGTATCGCTGCGAGTATGAAGGGGACCAACTTGACTACGAAGCGACGATGAAACTTCTTAAGACGTTTAATGAGTTCCGGTGAGCCTGAATCTAACAACAGCATAGAGTCGGATTGCCTACACGCTGGCGCGCTCCGGCAACCGCTCATGCTGAGCGTTCGACTTATTATTTGAACCATTGAAAGTACCGTTAAAAAGACCATCCTCATAAAATAGTAGGCATCGACGACCATGAAATATAAATTGTCTTTCTGCGAAATTGAACAATTATCAGATAATATTTTTGAAGTTACTATTAATGAAGGTGTTACCATAGATGAAAAGTGTGCATTGGAAGCAGAAAAATTCTGGCATGATTTACGAAAAGAACCTTATCGATTACTGGTTAACAACAAAAACAAATTTTCATATTCCTTCATGGGATCGCAAAAAATAGGTGAACATTCGCTGGAACAGAAAACAGCAGTATTGGTAAATGATCCAATATCAAAGTATCAAATGATGGAAGTATTAGAATTAAAAAACATGTTCGGTAACGCCACAAATAGGAAAGTTTTCCAGGACAGAAAAGAAGCAATGAAATGGCTTGAAACCTTGTAACTTATGGGTGCCTTAGAATAGCCGAACCCGTCGCTTAACTTGACGCCGATAAAGGCTGCGGCGCTAATTTCGACAAGACCCTTGGCGGCGCAAGTTAACTAAAACGTTGAACTCCGGAAGAAAGCCATAGAAATGATGGACCGAGGAAAATCCGCCATCGGAGTCTTTGATTCCGGGGTGGGTGGTGTGTCAGTGCTGAAGGCCCTACAACGCGCACTACCGAACGAGAGCTTTATCTATGTGGCCGATTCTGCGAATGCGCCATACGGAGACAAATCGACGGCCTTCATTGAGGGCCGAACGTCGGCAACGGCGAGCTTTTTGGTCGCGTCCCATGCAAAAGCCATCGTTGTCGCCTGCAACACCGCCACGGTCGTCGCGGTGCAGGCGCTCCGCGCGCACTACTCGATCCCCGTCATCGCCATGGAGCCGGCGATCAAGCCTGCCGTCCAGCTCACCCGCTCTGGCGTGGTTGGCGTTCTGGCGACCGAACGCACCCTGGAGAGTCCTGCGCTGGCAGCCCTGTGTCGCCGTTTTGGTGAGACCGTGGAGGTCATCCCCCAGCCTTGTCCCGGCCTGGTCGAGGCGGTGGAGCGCGGCGAGATGGACGCGGAGGCCACGGCTCAACTGCTGCGCCGCTATGTTGAACCCCTATTGGCGAAGGGCGCCGACACCCTGGTGTTGGGGTGCACCCACTACGTGAATCTATCGGATCAGATACAGCGGATCGCCGGGCCGGGAATTACCATCGTGGAGTCGTCTGCAGCTGTCGCACGCCAACTGGAACGTCGGCTGGCCGAAACCGGGAATCTGTCCGACGGCATGTCAAACGCGGAGACGAGATTCTTTACCACCGGGCGGGCTGACCAGGTCCAACCCGTCATCTCGGCGTTGTGGGGAGCAACCGTTCATGTTCAGGCGATCGAGGCGCCAGACGCCCGAACGGTGGCCTGACCAGCCCATCCAACGCACACCGTCGTGCGGCGCAGTTCGGTGCCGCGCGCCGGCGCGGTATCGCTCGATCGACCGTCTGCTCTAGCCTCGCCAGGAGATTGCCATGCCCAAGGGGTACTGGATCGCGCAAATCGACGTCACGGATCCGGAACGCTACAAGGCCTA
The DNA here is from genome assembly GCA_029211085.1 of Deferrisomatales bacterium. GTDB lineage: Bacteria > Desulfobacterota > Deferrisomatia > Deferrisomatales > JARGFW01 > JARGFW01. The sequence continues at coordinate 15,169 of JARGFW010000086.1, forward strand.
CGTGGCGGCCAACGCCCACCCCCTCAAGAAGTACGGAGCCCGCTTTCTGGTACGGGCCGGTCGCTTCGAGAACCCCGAGGGCTCGACCCGCTCGCGCAACGTGGTGATCGAGTTCCCCTCGTATCAGGCGGCCCTCGACTGCTGGCACTCGCCCGAGTACCAGGCGGCGATCCGGTTGCGGCTCCCGGTGTCGACGGGGGATCTCGTCATCATCGAGGGGTACGACGGTCCCCAACCCGCTTGACGCCGAAGGCCCGGTTGCCCGCTGCGCGCGGCTTTAGGGCTCGTTCCGGCGCAGGTAGCCGGCCCGTTTCCGGGAGGATTCCCAGTGCGTGAGGTGCCCATGAAGTTCTTCCTGCATGCCCTGGCGATCGGTCTCTGCGGCGTGGCGCTCGCCAGCGGCGGAGCCGCCGCGCAGCCTTCCCCGCGGGGCGAGCCTGCCGCGGCAGCGGGTGCGCCGGCCGCCCCTGCGGACCTTCTGGAGATTGTTGGGACCGTTGCGTACAAGGATCTGGAGGGCGGGTTCTATGCCATCGACGGGGATGACGGCGAGAAGTACGACCCCATCAACCTGCCGGAGGCGTTCCGAAAAGACGGCCTCCGGGTGAAGGCCACCGCGCGTCTGAAGCCGGAGATGATGGGCTTCCACATGTACGGAGCTATCGTCGAGATCGTGGAGATCGCCGCCCCGTAGGCCGCGAAGCAGCAGCGCAGGAGACTTCACCGGCAGGGGCGCCGCCCCGGCCCGGGGTCTGCGGGCGGGCAGGCAGAGGAGGGAACCCGCGATGAGCAAGGTGCTGTACGAGAAGCGCGGCCGGGTCGCGCACCTTACCCTGAACCGGCCGGAGAACTTGAACGCCGTGGACGACGAGCTCGACGCGGCCCTGTGGCGGGCCTGGGCCGAGTTCGCCGCCGACGACACGGCGGATGTCGCCATCGTCACCGGGCAGGGGAGGGCGTTCTGCGCCGGGGCCGACCTCAACACCTGGCTGCCGAAGTGGGAACACGCCAACGCCATGGACCTCCGCAAGAACCTCGGGCGGGGCTTCGGCGGCGGGATCACCCGGGGTCAGCACCGGATCTACAAGCCGATCATCGCCGCGGTGAACGGCCCGGCGATCGGCGGCGGTTTCGAGATCGCCCTGGCCTGCGACTTCCGCATCGCGGCCCGGTCCGCCCAGTTCGCCTCGTTCGAGGTGCGGCGCGGCCTGCACCAGGGCGACGGCGGCATCGTGCGCATCGTGGCCATCGCCGGCCTCGCCGTGGCCCTGGATCTCGCCCTGACCGGCCGCATGGTCTCCGCCGACGAGGCGCTGCGGCTGGGCCTGGTCAACCGGGTGGTGCCCGACGACGAGCTGCTGGCCAGCGCCGAGGAACTGGCGCACCAGATCCTGGAGAACAGCCAGCAGGCCGTGCGCTCCGCCAAGGAGACCATCCTGGACGTGGTGGGCCGCACCCTGGACGACGCCCTGAAGCTGGAGGCCCAGAACGCCTACTCCAGCGTCGGCGACTTCTCGGAAGTGAACGCCCGCCTGCAGCAGTTCTACCGCCGGAAGGCAGCGAAGCCCGAGCCCACGTGAGCGAGCCCCGGCGAGGGTTGGCGCGATCCCGGGTGAAACTGCGGACCCGGGGGAGATGTGCGGTTTCCGTCGCGGCCGCTTCGCGTATACTTGCAGCACGGACAGCAACACCATTGACCTCCGAACCGTCGCCCACCGCGACAAGGACGAACCGATGAGCCCGACCACCGAAACCAAGAGCATGGCCGTGTACTGCGACTTCGAGAACGTCGCCCTGGGCGTGCGCGACGCCAAGTACGAGAAGTTCGACATCGGCAAGGTGCTGGAGCACCTGCTGCTGAAGGGCAACATCGTGGTGAAGAAGGCCTACTGCGACTGGGACCGCTACAAGGAGTACAAGGCGCCGATGCACGAGGCGTCGTTCGAGCTGATCGAGATCCCCCACGTGCGCCAGTCGGGGAAGAACTCGGCGGACATCCGCATGGTGGTGGACGCCCTGGACCTCTGCTACACCAAGGAGCACGTGGACACCTTCGTGATCGTCAGCGGCGACTCGGACTTCTCCCCCCTGGTGAGCAAGCTGCGCGAGAACAACAAGGGGGTGATCGGGGTGGGGGTGAAGAACTCCACCTCGGATCTGCTCATCGCCAACTGCGACGAGTTCATCTACTACGACGACCTGGTGAAGCGGAAGCGGGCGGTGCGCAAGGCCCCTGCCGCGAAGGATGACAAGAAGGCGGCGCCGACCCCGGCCCCGAAGGGCAAGGGGGGGGAGAGGGCAGCCAAGGCCGCCAAGGCCGAGGAGACGGAGAAGACCCCGGAGGACAAGAAGCGCGAGGCGTGCGAGCTGGTGATGGAGACCTACGAGGCCCTGCTGGGGGAGCGCGGCGAGGAGGAGCTGATCTGGGGCTCGATGATCAAACAGACCCTCAAACGCCGCAAGCCCGGGTTCAGCGAGAGTTACTACGGGTTTCGCTCCTTCGGCGAACTGCTGGAGGAGGCCGCCACCCAGGGGCTGTTGGATCTGGTGCCCGACCAGAAGTCCGGCGGGTTCATCGTCAAGAGCTTCGGCACCGCGAAGTGAACGAAACCAGGTCGCTGTACGCCGGCATCCCGGCCCACCTGGCGGAGGAGCTGTGCGAGACTCTGGCTGCGGCGGACGGGGTGCGCATCGAACGCATCGTCACTCCCCCCGTCCATGGGGGTCGCCCTTCGGGCCCGCCTGCGGCAGGTGCGATTCTGCCGTCCTGCGGAATCGAGTCCCAGGGCCACACAAGTCCGGAGGGCTTCTGGTACGACCAGCCCCAGGACGAGTTCGTGCTGCTGGTGAAGGGCCGGGCCGGGGTGCGCTTCGAGGGGGACGCCGAGCCGGTGGTGCTGGAGGCGGGGGAGTATCTGCACATCCCCGGCCGGGTGCGCCACCGGGTGGAATGGACCGACCCGGACGGGGACACGGTGTGGCTGGCGGTGCATTACGGGGAACCAGCAGAGACCGAACGCCGATGACGGCGGCGGCCGCGCGCCGCCGCCCAGCGACAGCGAGGGAAGCCATGCGGATTCGCATCACCTACTGCGGCGCCTGAAACTACCTGCCCACGGCCCGCAGTCTGGCGGGCAAGATGGAGGAGCACCTGGGGGTGACGCCGGAGCTGATCGCCGGCGGCGGGGGGATCTTCGACGTGCACGTGGGGGAGGAGCTGGTGTACTCGAAGTTCGAGAGCGGCGGCTTCCCGGACGAGGCCGAGTTGGTGGGGCGGCTGAAGCAGCGCTGACCTGTCGGGGCGTTCAACCGCAACACAACATCTTCTTTTGGCCGGGATCACACGGATCACACGGATTGGAAGAACAACCCCTTGGGTTCTGACTTTTCTGCCCTTGGCCTTACGATCCGTGAAATCCTGTCAAAAAGCGCCTTGGCCTAGTTTTTGGCCGTCGTGTCCATGGGCAGCTTGGCTTCGCGCCACGCCGCCATGTGGCCCTCCAGCAGTTCCACGTTATTGAACCCCAGCAGTTTCAGCACCCCGGCGGCGAGCCGGGCGCGGGGGCCGTGCTCGCAGGTGAGCACCAGCGGGGCCTCCCGATCCGCGGGCAGCCGGCCGCGCCGGAACGGGATGTGGGAGGTGGGCAGGTGCAGGGCTCCGGGGATGTGCCCGGAGCGGTACTCGGGGCCGGTGCGCACGTCGATCACCACCGGCGCCTCGCCCCGCGCGATCCTCGCCGCCAGTTTGCGGCTGTCCATGGCGGAATCCGTCCCCGGCCCCGTCTACTTCTTCATCCCGTGTTTCACCACGTCGTAGGTGACCTCCAGGGTGACCTTCTCCCCGCCGCGCAGCACCTCCACCGGGCCCACGTCGCCGGGTTTGTGCAGACCGACCTGGTAGGTGAGGTCGAACATCTCCTTCACCGGCTCGCCGTCCACGCCGACGATGACGTCGTTCTCCAGCACGCCGGCTCCCGCCGCGGGGCTCTCGGGGATCACCCCCTTGACCCGCACGCCGCCGCCCTCGGCGTCCTCGATCTGCACGCCGAGCATCACCTGCTGGTCGTCCAGGTCCTCGTAGCCCACGGCCCAGTAGATGTCTGCCGCCCGCATGGGCAGGGTCGGCAGCTCCACGTCCATCAGCTTGTCCTTCTTCTCCTCGGGAAAGTCCACCGTGAGGGGGTCGACCACCACGTAGGGGGCCGGCACCCGCCGGAACAGCCGGCGCGGAATGCCGTAGCCGTAGCGCACGTGGTTGCCCCCGGCGAAGATGACCAGCCG
>JARGFW010000389.1 GCA_029211085.1 Deferrisomatales bacterium
GCATCGAGCAGCGCCTCGAGCTTCAGACACTGGGCGGCCTGCAGGTAGGCGTAGCAGCCGTGGTAGAGCAGCACCTCGGCCTCGCGGGGCTCGTTCAGGCGGCCGTACCAGGCCCGCTCTTCGGCCGGCCACTTGGAGACCGACAGTCTCTCGATCAGCGGCTGTTTGAGCCTCCAGTTGGCGTAGGGGTGCAGGTTCACGGCGTTTCGCGCCGGGTTGCCCGTGCGGTGCTTCATCCACATGTTGCCGTGGCGGCGGTAGATGCCCTCCGGGCAGCTGTTGAAGCAGCGGTTGCACTCGGCGCACTTGAGGTTGGCGTCCACCAACTCCGGCTCCAGCTTCTTGCGCCGCCCCAGCAGAAAGTCGTTGGACTGCCGAATCCACGCCCGGCAGCGCTCCGGGTCGTCGCCGTAGTTGCCGAACGCACAGTCCACGTAACACGAGCCGCACTCTATGCAGCGGGCCACCATCTCCCGGGCGTCGACCTCCAGGGCCTTCAGCGGCGTGTCTGTGAAGGTGTCGGGGTTTTCGGTCCTCGGGTTCATTCAGCCCTCCATCCGCAACAGGATACTGCACGACGCGCAGTGCTCACCCAGGTGGTCAGCGGTCAGATGCTTGCCGCAGGTCGGGCAGGTCGCCATCTTCGGGACAATCTCGCCGCCGCAGGAGCAGCGGTCGCCCACCGCCGTGAACGGGTGACGCCCTCCGCACGCCAGGCAACGGGCCGAGTCCACGTGGTACACCCCGCCACACGCGCAGAACTGGTTGTCCCGGGAGGCGTCCGTGACACTGCCGCAATCGCGGCAGACAGCGTAGAACTCATGCCGGTCGGGTTCATGGCTCATTGCGGTCCTTTCCTGCAAAACGGGAACGGGTGGGACGACCGCCGTTCAAAACAGCACCTCCCCCAGGGTGAGGGCCCCCACCCCGAGGAAGAGCAGGCCCATCGCCCGCTCCAGGGAGTGTTGGGAAATGCGGCTGGCCAGTTCCGAACCCAACTGGGCTCCCAAGACCACCCCGGGCACCGTGAAAAGGATCAGGCTGCCCACCGTGGCCAAGACCTCCGGTCCGCTGCGCACAAACTGGAACAGATGGCCCGCCGCCGCGGACAGTGCCGTGACCGCCACGACGAACACGCTGGTGGCGACCGAGACTCTGCTGGGCACCCGGCAGCGGCGCAGCAGGAAGTAACCGTTGAGCTCCCCGAGGCCGGTGGAGATCATGCCGACGAAGAGCCCGCCCACCCCGGCGATGGTGCGCCCCTCAAGCCGGTTGCAGACGGTATAGCAGATCTTCTCGCCGGCGGCGGACTCCAGGCACGTCTCCGCACGCTCCGCACCGTAATTGCGGTCTATGGCTGCGTCCAGCCGACCGACCTCTGAGGCGTCCGGAGTTCGGAGGAAGCTGAGCGCCACGGCGAAAAGACCCGTACCGAGGATCACCTTGAGGATCTCCGGCGAGATGCTGCCGGCCACCCAGGAACCCAGGAGCGCCGCCGGAACGGTGGCGACGAGCAGGCTTGAGCCAAGCCGAAAGTCGATCAGCTTGCGGCGCGAATAGGCGTACACGCCGCTGGCGAACCCGAACACCTCGGTGATCAGCCCGGTGCCGATGGCCACCTCCGGAGGCAACCCCAGGCCGATGATGAAGAACGGCGCGAAGAACGTGGCGCCTCCGACCCCGGAAGCCATGGCCGTCGCGGCGATGACCACCGAAACCGGGAGCACGTACCAGTACTCTAGGCTCATCGTGAAACACCCCCTTCCGTGATGGCGCTGTGTCGTCCTGGGCTTTCCAGCAGGAAATGCAGGACGTTGTCGACGAACCCCGGGTGTCCGGTGATCCCCCGGTGATCTGCAGACAGGAACAGCACCTGCGTCCAGTCGATGGGGGTGGTCAGCCGTTGCCGCCGCTCCTCCGGACTCCGTTCGTCGAGCAACGCACTCGAGCGCAGGACGGTGCCGTCTCCGGGCGCCGTGGCCCGGATCTCGAACCCCCTGCCCCGGATCCCCAAGGTCTTCAGTGTGGCCACGGAGTCCCCAGTTACCAGCAGCAGATCCACCCCCGGAGGCAGGCGAGCGGGAGCATCCATGGCCTCGACGAAACGCCGTGCGCGAAGCAAACTCTTCTCTTGGTGCTCCAGGGCGACCCGACGCCGGGCGGCGGGGTTCTCTACCTCCGGAAGGAGTCGCGCGAGGACCTCGTCCTGTCCCGGATCGGCCAGCCCCCATTGGTTCTCCCGCCAGAAGGCTGGATCGAAGAGATCCTCCAGCGGCTGGCCGTCCTCGTCTTCCAGAGCCCCGTGTCGGCCGCGGGGCAGCAACTGGTAGAGGGCGGGCATCGTGCCCAGCACCGCGGCGGGGTAGAAGGGGAACAGCGCCGCCGGCCGATCGCCCTCGACGAGGTTTTCCAGCACTTCCACCGCGCCGGCGTTGGGCGGCCCCACCAAAACCACACGTTCCACGCTGCGGGCACCGGCCCAGGTGGGCACCGGTGCCTGGCCGGAAGGCGGCAAATCGGCGTCGCCGTAGCGCAGGTAGTACCGCGCCACCAGCGCGCCCGTGGAGTGCGCGACAATGTCGAACCGGGGTTCGTAGCCCCGGATTCCGTAGCGCCGCTCGGTCTCTTCGGCCACGTAGCGCCGCTTCTCTTCGATGAAGCGGCCCAACGCACGGGCGCTTTCCACGATGTCCCGC
>JARGFW010000390.1 GCA_029211085.1 Deferrisomatales bacterium
TCCCGGGAGTGGTCAATGAACTCGAGCGCATCCGGGCCGCCGCCTTCGAGAACCTCGGTCCCGACCTCGCTGACGCCTACGAGATCGAGCAGGCCAGCCTGCTCCGCCGCCAGGTGGCCCGACGGTGCATCTACGGTGTGGACCTCAACCTGATCGCCGTCGAGTTGGCCCGGCTGGGCATGTGGATCCACACCTTCGTACCGGGCCTGCCACTCAGTTTCTTAGACCACAACCTCGTTCAGGGCAACAGCCTCACCGGGATCGGGACGATCGACGAGGCGCTCGACATCCTTGTCCCAGAAACGGGTAGGACCGGAACACCCTCCCTACTACGCGGCCAGATCGAAGAATGGCTAGAGCGTGCAGAGGATGACCTGAGTCGGCTGGGGCGAATCAGCGATGCCACCGCCCGCGAGATAAGGGATGCTCGCGCAGCGCATGCCCAGGCAATGGAGGCTGTGGAACCTGCACGAAAGCTCTTCGATTTGCTCATTGCCGTCCGAATCGGATTCATTCCGAGATTCGAGGATGTGTCAGATGACACGCTGGCCCATCCGCAGCTGAAGAAGGCCGTGGGTCTGGCCAGCCAACTTGGAGCGCTGCATTTCCCGATAGCATTTCCAGAGGTCTTTTCGCGGGTGCGCCCTGGCTTCGACTGCATTGTCGGGAATCCGCCTTGGGAGGAAGTCAAGACGGAGGAACTGGCGTTTTGGAACCTCCACTTCCCGGGCCTGAAGGGTATGACCAAGACCCTCCAGAAGAACCAGATCAGCTTGAACAGGGAACAGCGACCGGATCTGGTAGCCGAATACGAGATTCAGCTCAGCGAGTCCGATACTGTGCGCCACGCCCTGCTCGCCGGACCGTACGACGGTATGTCGGAAGGCGATCCGGATCTCTACAAGGCTTTTGCTTGGAGATTCTGGCAACTTTCGCACGAGGATGGCTTCGTTGGCGTCGTTCTTCCGAAGAGCATTCTGGCGACGAAGGGCTCGGCACCTTGGCGCAGGACGGTGCTCCCGCGGTCCCACACGACAATCGACCTTTGTAGGAATCAGGATGAATGGCTCTTCACTGACGTGAATCCCGGCTATCCGATTGCGTTGGTGGAATTCGTCAAAGGGTTCGCTGATGGCGACCTGACGATAAGGGGCACTCACGCATCGGTCAATGACTTGGTTGAGGCCAGACTGCTCCGCGGTGGAATTCTCCGGGTCGATCGTCTGGCAAGTATCGACCCCCTGATATGCGTTCCGGCCGTGGAATCCGAAGCAGAGGTGGAACTCCTTAGCGCCCTGATCGAGCACCCCGCCTTCGGCCAGATCGACAGGTCTGACTTTCGAGCACGCCCGTATAGAGAGCTGGATGCGACCACCGACGGCTCATATTTCACAGAATCTGGCGACCCGATTTTTAACCACTTGAACATTGACCGATTCCGCTTCGCGCCAGAGGCAGGTACCTACGCGCACGGGGACTTCGAGTCAATAGCGAAGGACCTCCATCAGCAGCGGTTGGGTTTGGCACGGAGAAGCCGATCACCGTTTTCTGAGATGCCATCTGACTGGGCAGGAGTTGAAGACACACTTCCGGTCCGTAATCCGAGGATTGCTTATCGAGCCATCATCCATGCTTCCAACCCAAGGAAGATGTGGGCGGCGCTCGTACCCCCGCGGCACCTCCTCACCAACGCCGCCCCTTATCTGCTTTTCCCGCGCGGTGGCGTGGCTGAACAGGCTTATGTTCTGGGGATGCTCAATTCGTCCGTCTGTGACTGGTTCGGTCACCTCCGCATCGTGCTCAACCTCAACTATTTCATCCTCAATTCGGTCCCTGTCCCACTTATGAGGAAGAGTGCGCGTATTGACAGATTTGTGGGTATTGCCGCTGGTCTCGCCACCGCAGAAGCTCACGATTGGGGTGAATGGAAAAGCATTTCCCATGATCTGGGAACCGACGTCACCAGCGCCCAAGCAGAGCTCGATGCAATCGCCTTCCACGAATACGGACTCAAAGAGGAACACAAGGCTCTGATTTGGACAAAAGACGGTGACGCCGCTCACCCCTCAAGGGATCTCGTCGAGTCATTCATAGAAAGGTGGCGATGAGCACTTCAAAGCCCGAGTTTGCGACCAATCGGTCTGATGAGATCGTCGCCGACGCCCTTCGCGGTCATCTCTCATACCTGCTCGAAACTTGGGCGAAGGCGTTCGAGGTGGTGATCGCTACCGCCTATTTCAACCCGGGCGGATTCGGTCTGATCGCCAACGAGCTGGAAAGGGTCGGTGAGGTGCGGTTGTTGCTGGGGGCGGAGCCGGACTCTCGGGAGTGGCGGATCCGGAACCTGGACCCCAAGACACCCCCGCAACGAGCTGAGCGGGCCCGTCTGCGGAACGCTCTGGTCGGTCATGAGCGGGAGATCGAACAGGACCGGGATCTGCTCGGGTTCGAGATCGAAGCGGACGCCGGAGCGAAACGGCTGATCGACTGGCTGCGATCAGGTCGGGTGGAGGTACGCCGCTACGAGGAGGGTTTCCTGCACGGGAAGGCGTTCTTGGTCACGACCGACGATGAGGGGGTGGTGGCCGGATCCTCGAACTTCACCCACGCAGGACTGGCGAAAAACCTCGAGCTGAACCTGGGCCACTATCAGCCGCACGTGGTCAAGCAGGTGCGGGAGTGGTACGAGGAGCT
>JARGFW010000087.1 GCA_029211085.1 Deferrisomatales bacterium
CCCCCTGGGTCACCAAATCGTCCACCATCACCCCCAGGTAGCCCTGATGGCGAGGGATCGTGATGCCCCCGCGGTTCTGGGCGCGGCGTGCGGCGTTGATACCGGCCAGCAGGCCCTGGGCGCCGGCCTCCTCGTACCCGGAGGTGCCGTTGATCTGGCCGGCCAGGAAGAGGCCTTCGAGGGTCTTGGTTTCCAGGGTGGGGTACAGGGCGGTGGGGTTCACGAAGTCGTACTCGATGGCGTAGCCCGGGCGCAGGATCTCGGCGTGCTCCAGCCCGGGGATCGAGCGCACCAGCTGCATCTGCACATCCAAGGGCAGGCTGGTGGCGATGCCGTTGGGATAGACTTCCCGGGTGTCCAGGCCCTCGGGCTCCAGAAACACCTGGTGACGTTCCCGGTCGGGGAACCGGGTGACCTTGTCCTCGATACTCGGACAGTAGCGGGGGCCGATGCCCTCGATGACCCCGGTATAGAGGGGCGAACGATCGAGTCCGGCGCGGATGATCGCGTGGGTGTCGGCTCCGGTGTAGGTGATGTGGCAGGCTACCTGGGATCTCTCCCCGGGTTCACTGGAGAAGGAAAACAGGGGCGGGGGGCGGTCCCCCTGCTGCGGCTCGAGGGTGCCCCAGTCGATGGTGTGGCCGTTGAGCCTGGGCGGGGTACCTGTCTTTAGCCGGCCCAGGGGCAGTTGGATCCGGGCCAGGTCGCGAGTGAGGAGTTCGGAGGGAGGGTCACCGGCCCGGCCGGCTGGAAAGCTGTGCAGGCCCACATGGGCCAGACCGTTGAGAAACGTGCCAGGGCACAGGACCACAGCCCGGCAGGGGTACCCGTTGCCGCCGCGGGTGAGGACACCGGTGACCCTGCCTTCCCGGGTCTGCAACCCCACCGCTTCTCCCTGGTGCAGGGTGAGGTGGGGGTGGTGCTCCAGGCGGCCCTTCATGCGGCGCGCGTAGCGGATACGGTCGGCCTGGGCCCGGGTGGCCCGGACCGCAGGGCCCTTGCGGGTGTTGAGGCGCCGGAACTGGATTCCTGTGGCGTCGATGCAGTGTGCCATCTCGCCCCCCAAGGCGTCGATCTCCCGCACCAGGTGGCCCTTGCCGATGCCTCCGATCGCCGGGTTGCAGGACATCTGTCCGACGGTGTCCAGATTCAGGGTCAGCAGCAGGGTCGAGGCCCCCAGGCGCGCTGCTGCGAGGGCGGCCTCGATGCCCGCATGCCCGGCGCCCACCACAACGACGTCGTAGACCGGTGGCCAGCTCACGACAGCCCCCGCAAGCACCCCTGTTTCACGTGAAACAAAACAGAAAACCGTAAACAAAACAAATGTTTACACATCTTATTTGCCGACACAAAAGGCGCCGAATACGGCATCCAGCACGTCCTCCGGGGACCCCCAGCCCAGCAACTCGGCCAGGTGCCGGCGAGCCGCGTGGAGTTCACTGGCGGCAACTTCGAGGTAGCCGTCGCCCTCCAGGATGCCGATGGCCCGGCTGACGGCGCCCGCCGCCTGGGCGATGGCCTGCTGGTGGCGTTCGCGGGTGAGGGGAACGGCCGTGCCGGGGCCCCCGCCGCCCCAGGCACGTTCGCGCCAGGTGTGGAGCAGCTCGAGAAGCCCGGCGCCGGTGCGGGCAGAGACCTCCAGGGGCGGAGCCCCGAAGAGTCCGGCCAGGGTGGTGGCCGGCACCCGGCCGAGGTCCACCTTGTTGACCACCGCCAGAGTGCGACCCCCCGCGGCCAGGCTGCGGGCCTCCGCACATTCCTCTGGGTGTAACGGGCGGCTACCGTCGGTGACGAACACCACCAGGTCGGCCCGTCCCGCGGCGGCCCGGGCGCGGGACACCCCTTCTTCCTCTACCGCGTTGCCGGAAGCTCGCAGGCCGGCGGTGTCGGTGAGGTGGACGGGCACGCCGTCGGCGTTGACCCAGGCATCGATGGCGTCACGGGTGGTTCCCGGCTCGGCGCTGACGATGGCCCGGTCTTCTCGCAGCACGGCGTTGAGGAGACTGGACTTCCCGGTGTTCGGAGCACCCACCAGGGCCACCCGGAAGCCGTCCCGGCTGGTGCGGCCCCAAGCGAAAGTGTCCAGGCGCTCTCCCATTTCCCCCAGCAACGCCCGGAGCTCCTCGACGGGTGCCGCCGGCGCGAAGGTGTCCACGTCGTCTTCGTCGGCGAAATCGAGGTGGGCCTCCAGAAACGCGAGCGTGTTGCCTAGGCGCTGTTGCCACCCTGTCACCACCCGGGACAGACGACCGGCCAGCAACTCTTCGTGAACGGCCAGGGCGGCGCCGGTGCGAGCGGCAATCACGTCGGCCACAGCCTCGGCCTGTACCAGGTCCAGGCGGCCGTTGAGGAACGCACGCAGGGTGAACTCCCCGGGCTCGGCCAGCCGCGCACCCGCAGCCAGGGTGGCATCCAGCACCATCCGAGCGGCGGCGTGCCCACCGTGGCACTGGAACTCCAGCACGTCCTCCCGGGTGTATGAGCGGGGTGCCGGCATCCACACGGCGAGCACCTCATCCAGCACCCGTCCACGGCCGTGGACGTGGGCCAGGCGAACGCTGCGGGGCTTCAGTTTGCTGGGGTCGAGGTGCAGCAGGGAAGTGATGAGGTCGCGGGCCGCGGGCCCGCTCACCCGCACCACCGCGATGCCCCCCTCCCCGGGCGGGGTGGCGATCGCGGCGATGGTGTCTTGTGGCTGTTCGGCCATGGGAACCATGGGTGCGGCGTCCCCACCCCGATCGCTCGCGGTGGGGACGGCCCCGTCGGGGAGGGCGGGGTTTTAGGCGGGAACGGGTTTGTTGGCGTTGGCCTGGCGCAGCATCATCCCCTGCTGGGCGACACTCAAAAGATTGTTCACCAGCCAGTAGATGACCAGCCCGGACGGGAAGTTGAGGAACATGAAGGTGAAGATGATCGGCATCCCGTACATCATCATCTTCATCTGGGTTTCGTTGCCGCCGGTCGTCGGGGTCATCTTCTGCTGCAGGAACATCGAGGCCCCCATCAGCAGGGGGGTAATGTAGTAGGGATCCTTGGCGGAGAGGTCGGTGACCCACAGCATGAACGGTGCGTGGCGCAGCTCGATCGAGCCCAGGAGGATCTTGTAGAGGGCGAAGAAGAACGGGATCTGCACGAGCATCGGCAGGCAGCCCCCCAGGGGATTCACTTTGTGGGTCTTGTAGAGCTGCATCACCTCCATGTTGAGGCGTTCCTTGTCGTCGCCGTGGCGCTCCTTGAGGCGAGCCATTTTCGGCTGCAGTTCCTTCATGCGTTGCATCGACTTGTAGCTCTTGGCGCTGAGCGGCCAGAACATGATCTTGATCAGCGTGGTGAGGATGATGATCGCGATCCCGTAGTTTCCGATGAAGCCGTAGATCCATTTCAGGAACAGCATCAGGGGCTGAGCGATGATGTTGAAGAAACCGTAATCCAGGAGCCGGTCCAGATTGGAGCCCAACGGCGTGAGTACCGAAGCCTCTTTCGGTCCCAGGTACATGCGGTAGCGGAACGATTGAACGGCGCCTGGGGCCACGTCGAACACCGGCCCGGCCATCTCCAGTTCCACCACCTTGTCGATGCCTAGGTGGTTGACGGCCCGCACCTCGCTGCCCGCGCCCTGTTCAGGCACCAGGGCCACGAGGAAGTACTTCTCAAGGAACGCGACCCAGGAGAGATCCCCGGAAGCCTGCGCGCCTTCCTTGGCGTCCTTGAGTGACACCTCTTCATAGTCCTCGCCCGCAAAATAGGCGGGGCCGAAGAACGTGTACTGGTCCTCTTGTCCGCTGAAATCCTGCACCATCACGGTGCCTAGGCGGTCATGCAGCGTGGTGTACCCGGTGTTTTCGATCTGCACCTCGAGGCCAAGATCGTACCTGTTGGGCTCCAGGGTGAAGGTCTTCCGCACCGTAATGCCGTTGCCGGCGTCTGCCACGTACACCACCCGGGAGTCGCTCTGCTCCTCGACCGCGTACACCAGCCCCCAGTTCGGCGCGGTGTTCACCAGCCGGGTGGCACCTGCCAGATCCATCCCCGCCGCGCTGCCGAGAAGTTGCACCGGTGGCGCGTCCTTCCCGGCGGCCTGACGGTATTTTGCCAGGCGGGCGCCCACTACGGCACCGGCGCGGCTGGACAGGTCCACTGCCAGCAAGTCGTTGTCCAGGGTGGTCTTGACCACCTGGGCCTCGGCCCGAGGCGGAGACACAGACGGGGCGGCCGGGTTGGCGGACGGTGCCCCGGCTTGCCAGGCCGGTTGTGGGGCAGGAACCGTGCTGGGAGCCTGGACCTGGGCCGGGGTACCCTCGGGGGCCGACCGCGGGGGCTGCGGCATGTACCTCTGGAACAGCAGCAGGACGGCCATGGATAGCACCACGGCTAGGATCGTCCGTTTCATTTCCATGGGATTCTCAACTTGTGGGGGAAGGGGCGGGCGCCGGATCAGCCGCGACGCGGGGGAACGGGGTCGAACCCGCCGGGATGGAAAGGATGGCAACGCAGCAGTCGGGCCACGGTGCGCCAAGCCCCGCCCCATGGGCCGTACACCCGGAACGCCTCCCGGGAGTAGCTGCTGCACGACGGGTAGAATCTGCAGGTGGCGGGGTAGAGCGGTGAAACCAGGGTCTGGTAGGCCGCCAGCAGAGTGTCTATGGCTGTGGCAACCAGTCGCGCAGAGCGACCGTCAGCTCTTGTTCGGTTCCCTGTTGATCCAGGGCGGCGGCACCCGGCTTGGCAACCACAACCACTTCCAGCTGGGAGCTCAGCGTCCCGCGCCGGGTGCGAAAGAACTCGCGGACGCGGCGCTTCACCCGGTTGCGGTCGTGGGCCTTTCCGACTTTGCGAGACACTACCAAGCCGATGCGGCTGGAGCCGCCCGTGACTGGCGCCAACACCACCCGGAAGTGGGCGGTGTGGCGGCTCTTCCCCGCTCGGAAGGCGCGATCGAACTCGGCCCGTTTCCGTATCCGGCATTCTCGGCCCAGGCCCTGACGCGGCGCCGGCCCTACTTCTTCGGAATCGACACCGTCAGGCGCTTGCGGCCCTTGCGGCGCCGGCGGCTGAGGACGTTGCGCCCCGTGGGACTGGACATCCGCAGGCGAAACCCGTGGGTCCGTTTGCGGCGAAGGCGACTGGGATGGTACGTCAGTTGCTGCATTGCAAGTCCTCCTGCAGGAGTCTGGAAGCAAGACAAGTCTCCGAATTCTAAGGAATTGCGGAGGGTACGGCGACCACCCCCTGGTGTCAAGTCGTTTTTCTCCGCTGCCCACGGATGGGCGAGTGCCGCGGGCGCAGGACGCGCTAGAGAGGCCGCTGCCCACGGATGGGCGAGTGCCGTGAAGCGTAGGACGGGCGAGAACGCCCCGGCGCAGGACGCGCCGGGGCGGCCGTTGTGCCCGGCTCCCGGCGCCCGGTATGCTCGGTCCCATGTCCCTGGGCGTGTACCTGCACCTACCGTTTTGCCTGAGCCGCTGCCGCTACTGCGCGTTTTACAGCGGGGAGCCGCCGTCTCGCAGCGGGGAGCTGGTGGAGTTCCTGGTGATCGAGATGGGGCTGCGGGTCAAGGAGGGCACGGGGCCCGTCCAGACCGTCTATCTCGGTGGCGGAACCCCAAGCCTATTGACCCCGGAGCAGGTCCGGCATCTGCTCCGCGCGGTGGACCGGACCTGGGGGCTGGACCGCGCTGGCGAAGTCACCCTGGAGGTAAATCCCGCCGACCGGTTGCCCCTGGAGTCGTTTCGGAACGCCGGCGCCACCCGGGTCTCCGTGGGCGTGCAGTCGTTGGACGACGCCGTGCTCGAGGAGTTGGGGCGCAGACACACCGCCGCCCAGGCCCGGAAGACCCTGGCCGCGGCGGTCGCCGCCGGGTTCGCCAGCGTCAACGCCGACCTCCTGCTGGGCCTGCCGGATACCACCCCGGGGGAACTTGCCCTCTGGGTGGAGGAACTCGTCGACCTGGGGGCCGGACACCTCTCCCTGTACAGCCTGGAACTACATCCTGGCACCGAACTCTCTGCCGCCGCCGCCCAGGGGCGCTTCCGGCCGTCAGCGGAGGCGCTGGAGGAGGCTCAGTTCCGCGCCGTGGTCCGGGCGGCCGAGGCGTGCGGCCTGCAAGGCTACGAGGTGTCCAACTTCGCGCTGCCGGGCCACGTTTGCCGCCACAACAGCGCCACCTGGCGAGGGGAGGCATACCTGGGCCTCGGCCCCGGAGCCCACTCGTTCCTCCCCGGCGCCGGCCCGTGGGGGACCCGGCGCTGGAACGAGCCCGGTCTCGATCCGTACCTGACGGCATTGGGGCGCGGGAAGCCGCCCCCGGGGGGCGGGGAGGAGTTGACCCGGGAACAAGCCCTGCTGGAGCGATTGTTCCTGTCCCTTCGGTGCCGCGCCGCGTTTGCTCCCCGAGAGCTCGCCACCCGCTTCGGCCTCGACCCTGCCGGCACCGTCGCGGCGTTTCAGGCGCTGGTGCCCAAGGGCCTGTTCGAGGTACTCCCCGGGGGGCGTCTGCGCCCCACCTGGGAGGCGTTGCGCCGGGCCGATGGGCTGGCGCTGGGGCTGCACGAGCGGCTGCTCGGCGCAGGTCCCGGAGGGGCGAGTGCCGCAGGTGCAGGAGCGGCCCCCGGGGCCGCTTGACTCGGACAGGGGCCGTTGTTACGGTACGGCGCCCGGCACTCCATCGGTGAGAGTGCCAACTCCGTTCCGTGAGGACGCCTTGGCTGAGCTGAACGCGCGCCAGGAACAGGTACTCGGTTCGGTGGTGGAGGAGTTCATCCAGACCGCCGAACTCGTGGGCTCTCGAAACCTCACCCGCAGGCGTGAGCTGGGTGTGTCGCCGGCGACGGTGCGCACCGCCATGGCCGATCTGGAGGAGCGCGGCTATCTGGACCAGCCCCACACCTCTGCGGGGCGCCGCCCCACCGACCGGGGTTACCGCTACTATGTGGACCACCTGATGCCCGACGGCGCTGTTTCCGCCGGGGAGCTGCGGCGCCTGCGGCGGCAGATCGTCGGCGGCGACGGCGGTGACCTGGCCGCCGTACTGGACTTTGCCTCCAAGGCCCTCTCGGCCGCGTGCCAGCAGGTGGGCATCGTGGTCACGCCGAGCTTTCAGTCCCGGGTGTTCCGCCACATCGATTTTGTGCTGCTGCGCCCCGGGAAGGTGCTGGTGATCCTGGTGGCCGGTACCGGGGTGGTGGATCACCGTTCGGTGGACGCCCCCGAGGTGACCCACCAGGCCGAGCTGGACCGCATGGCAGCCTACCTGGACGAGTTGCTCGAAGGACTGCCCCTGGGTGCGGTGCGCGGACGCATCCAGGAGGAGATGGCCGGGGAGCGGTCGCTGTATGATCGCCTGCTGTACGATGCCCTCCACCTGGGCAGCCGCGCCCTGACGGACCGGTCTCCCGCGGAGGAGCTGTACGTGGGGGACCGGGTGCGTCTGCTCGATCAGCCCGAGTTCGCGGACGTCGCTCTGATGAAGTCGGTCTTCGAAGCGCTCGAAAAGAAGGGCCTGATCCTCACCCTGCTGGATCGGGCCGCCGAGGCAGAACCCCGCCACGTGCTGATCGGCGGGGAGAGCTGTGTGCCGGATCTCTGCAGCTGCTCGGTGGTGTCGCGCAAATATGGCCGCGGGGGGCGCACCGTGGGTACCGTGGGAGTGATCGGCCCCACCCGTATGGACTACCCCCGGGTGATCGGGTTGGTGGACTACACTGCCCGGCTCATCGATGAGTATCTCGAGACCCTGTGAACCTGACCCCGGAGTTGGATGGCATGCCAAAGCACAAGAAGGCGACCCAGGTCGAGGTGGAGGTAGAAGACTCCGCCGTCACGGCCGCTGCCGCTGGCGAACCGGCCAGTGGCGACGCCGAGTTGGCCCCGAAGGAAACACCGGCAGCACCCGACCCGGCACAGCTCTTGGCGGAGAAGGAAGCCGACCTCCGCACCCTGCGGGACGAACTCCTCTACGCCCAGGCCGAGTTGGAGAACTTCAAGAAGCGCACCGAGAAGCGCTACCGGGAGATGCTCGAGTACGCCACGGAGCCCCTGCTCAAGGACTTGATGCCGGTGCTCGACAACCTGGAGCGTGCTTCGGCCCACGCCCACGAAGGGGGTGCCGAGGGTTTCGCAACCCTGCTGGAGGGGCTGGACCACGTCCTCACCCTGTTCGGCGAAACCCTGGTGCGCCACGGGGCCGAACCGGTGCCCACCGAGGGTGCGAAGTTCGACCCCGCGGTGCACGAAGCGTTGGCCCAGGTGCCCGGAGAGGCCGACGGCATGGTGGCCGACGTGTACGAAAAGGGCTACCGCTTCAAGGCACGGCTGCTGCGACCCGCAAAAGTTACCGTAACCAAGGTTGCCTCCGGTTCAGGCGATGGTTAGTTTACGCACCGCCGGAGCAACAGGCAGCCGGGCATCGCCCGGCTGATCTTTTTTCTACGCCGAATACTACGAACAGATAGGAGGCAAGACCATGGGCAAGATCATCGGCATCGACCTCGGTACCACCAACTGCGTGGTTGCCATCGTGGAGGGTGGCGACCCGGTCGTCATCACCAACCCGGAAGGCAGCCGCACCACCCCCAGCTTCGCGGCCCTGGCCGAGGACGGAGAACGCCTGGTTGGCCAGCCGGCCAAGCGCCAGGCAGTGACCAACCCGGAGAACACCGTGTCCGCCATCAAGCGGCTGATCGGTCGCAAGCACACCGAGCCCGAGGTGGAGAAGGACAAGGGCATGGTGCCCTACAAGATCGTGGAGGGCGCCGGGGGCGACGCCTGGGTCGAGCTGCGCGGCAAGAAGTACAGCCCGGCCGAGATCTCCGGCTGGATCCTGCAGCGCATGAAGAAGACCGCGGAGGAGTACCTGGGCGAGACGGTCACCGAGGCGGTGATCACCGTGCCGGCCTACTTCAACGACAGCCAGCGCCAGGCCACCAAGGACGCCGGGCGCATCGCCGGCCTGGAGGTCAAGCGCATCATCAACGAACCCACCGCGGCGGCCCTGGCCTACGGCCTGGAGAAGCAAGGGGAGCGCAAGATCGCGGTGTTCGACCTGGGCGGCGGCACCTTTGACATCTCCATCCTGGAGATCGGTGACGGCGTGTTTGAGGTCAAGAGCACCAACGGCGACACCTTCCTGGGTGGCGAGGACTTCGACAAGCGCATCATCGACTACCTGGCCGACGAGTTCAAAAAGGAACAGGGGATCGACCTGCGCAAGGACAGCATGGCGCTGCAGAGGCTCAAGGAGGCCGGGGAGAAGGCCAAGATGGAACTCTCCAGCACCATGGAGACCACCGTCAACCTGCCCTTTATCACCGCCGACCAGGCCGGGCCCAAGCATCTCAACATCCGCCTGACCCGGGCCAAGTTGGAACAACTGGTGGCGGACCTGTTGGATCGCCTCGATGGCCCCTGCAGGCAGGCCTTGAAGGACGCCGGACTCAGCACCAGCCAGGTCAACGACGTGATCCTGGTGGGCGGCATGACCCGCATGCCCAAGGTTCAGGAGAAGGTGGAGGCGATCTTCGGCCGCAAGCCCCACAAGGGGGTCAACCCCGACGAGGTGGTGGGCATTGGGGCGGCGATCCAGGCCGCGGTGTTGTCCGGCGACGTCAAGGATGTGCTGCTGCTCGACGTCACCCCGCTCTCCCTGGGCATCGAGACCCTGGGCGGCGTGTTCACCAAACTGATCGAGCGCAATACCACCATCCCCTGCCGCAAGAACCAGGTGTTTTCCACCGCCGATGAGAACCAGACCGCGGTGAGCATCCATGTGCTCCAGGGCGAGCGGGAGATGAGTCGCGACAACAAGACCATCGGCCGCTTCGAGCTCGTGGGTATTCCCCCGGCCCCCCGGGGCATCCCCCAGATCGACGTCACCTTCGACATCGACGCCAACGGCATTCTCAACGTCGCCGCCAAGGATCTGGGCACCGGCAAGGAGCAGTCCATCGTCATCAAGGCCTCCTCGGGCCTGAGCGAGGACGAGATCAAGCAGATGGTGCGCGACGCCGAGGCTCACGCCAGCGAAGACAAGAAGAAGAAGGCGTTGGTGGAAGAGCGCAACAAGCTCGACGGTCTGGTGTACTCCTCAGAGAAGAGCCTCAAGGAGTTCGGCGACAAGATCGACGCCGCTAGCCGCTCCACCATAGAGACCGCGATGGCCGATGCCAAGAGCGCCCTCGAGTCCGAGGATCCGGAGAAGATGAAGGCCGCGTACGAGGCCCTTACCAACGCCTCCCACAAACTGGCCGAGGAGATGTACAAGAAGGCCGCGGCCGAGGGCGATGCCGGAGGCGGGGGAACCCCTGGAGCCGGGGCTGCCGGCGGCGGCGACGAAGGGGTGGTGGACGCCGATTTCGAGGAAGTGAAGTAACCCGAACCGACACCCGGGCCGGGAGCCGCAAGGTTCCCGGCCCTTTTTCTATGTGCAGGGGACGCCTTGGCGAAGCGGGACTACTACGAAATTCTCGGGGTGAAACCAAACGCCTCGGACGCCGAGATCAAGAAGGCCTTCCGGCAGTTCGCCTTGCGTCACCACCCCGACCGCAACCCGGACGATGCCGAGGCCGAGCGGCTCTTCAAGGAAGGTGCCGAGGCCTACGAGGTGCTTTCCGACCCGTCCAGACGGACCCAGTACGACCAGTTCGGCCACCGCGAAGGACACCCCCTGGGCGGTGGCTTCGGCGGCCAGGGGTTCGAGTTCCACTCGAACGTCGATGACCTGTTCGGCGAGATCTTCGGCGACATCTTCGGCCAACGGCGCTCCCGCGGGCCCCGCGCCGAGCGCGGCGCCGACCTGCGCTACAACCTGAATCTCGAGTTCACCGAGGCGGTGTTCGGGGCGACCCGCGAAGTGGAGATTCCAGCCCGGCGCACCTGCACGGAGTGCGGCGGCTCCGGGGCCCGCCCAGGCACGGAGCCGGTGACCTGCACCCACTGTGGGGGGCATGGTCGGGTGCGCTTGCAGCAGGGGTTCTTCAGCGTCGAGCGCGAGTGTGGCTCGTGCGGCGGTGCCGGCAGGGTCGCCCAGGACCCCTGTCCCCGTTGCCGTGGCCGGGGTGTGGCCCAAGTCACCCGCAGCCTGTCCCTGCAGATTCCCCCCGGGGTCGAGACCGGCACCCGCCTGCGCGTGGCCGGAGAGGGGGAGGGCGGGACCCACGGCGGCCGGCCCGGAGATCTGTATGTGGTGCTCGGCGTCGCCGAGCATCCCCTGTTCACCCGGCACGGCCAGGACCTGGTGTGCGAGGTGCCCGTCACCATGGTCCAGGCGGCCCTGGGTGGGGAGATCGAGGTGCCTACCCTGGAAGATCGGGCCAAGGTGCGCATCCCCCCCGGTACCCAGCACGGTACCGTGCTCACCCTGCGGGGTCAGGGCGTCCCCCGGGGCAAGGGTGGTCGCCGGGGGGACCAGAAGGTCGTCGTGCAGGTGGAGATCCCCCGCAAGCTCTCTTCCCGTCAGGCCGAACTGTTGCGCGAGTTCGAGGACCTCCACGAGCAGGCAGAGGAGTCGCTGGTCGGCCGCTTCTGGGACAAGGTGCGCGGCGCCCTCGGGCGGTTCGTCACGGTTCCTGGCTGAGGCGGGAAACCATCGCCCGGAGCGCCACGGCTCCGTGTGCGCCGTTTTTCTACCCAGGGCCCTGGCGTAGAACAGTTCCACATTGCGGCAAAGATCTTCCCTGTTCGGCGGACCCCTCCACCGCCAGTGGGTTCCAAGTATCCCGCCATCCAACCGTTTTGTGCCCTGCCTCGTGTGCCAGTCCCCGTATTGGCGGGGAGGAACGATACTTGCTCGTTGCGGTGGACGGTGCCGGTTTGCCCGCGGGGGTGGACACCGCAGGGGGGAACCACACAGGGCTGCAACAGGGACAGGCGCATGCAACACCGACAGGGCGACGTGCCGCCCCGGCGACGCTGGCGGCGCGAGCCGGTGGCGTTTACCGTGCTCGGGCGGTTTGCCGGGGGTGACCGCCTGGGCAAGACCGTGAACTTGAGCGAGCGGGGCCTGGGGGCCGTGTTCCAGGGCCGGGACTACGCGGCGGAACAGGCGGTGGAGCTCCAGCTGGTGGTCGGTGGCGCGGTGCGTCGCGCCTTCGGAGTGGTCTGCTTCGCCGTCCCTCGGGGGCGGCACACCCGGTTGGGCATCCGCACCTTCGGGTTCATCCCGGACGAGGAACGCTCGGAGGGGGCCTGGGCGGCCTTGCCCAGGAGGACCGCTCGCCGGGCGGGTGTCGGTGCGGAACCCGCTCCGGATGTGTGGGCGCCAGGGGCGGGACCCGCTTTGGTCTCCCCGGGAGGGTTGCGGGCGATGGAGCGCGATCGTCGGGAGCTGGCCGAGGAGCTGCGGGTCCACCACGCCGTGCGCGGGGAGGAAGCCTGGGAGGAAGTGCTGCGCCGGTTCTTGCACGAATTGCCGGGCAGCCCCCTGCGCGGTCGCTTCGCGCGGGAGCAGTTTCGCGTCGCCATGAGTACCCGGTATCCGGTGACCGACGGCACCGAGATTCATGGGAGGGTCCTGCTCCATGGATCGGGGCGGGAGGCTCAGGACGTGGCGGCCTGCGTCATCCACCTGGACCACTTCGCCGTGGCGTGCGCGGACCGGCACGGGGCGTTTGTCGTCCGGGGGATTCCTCCCTTGGACGACGCGGTCCGTGTTCCCCTGCGCATCGCCAACCACGCGGTGTTGTCCACTGCCCCGGTGGCGGTGCACCTTCCGCGCCTGACCACGGCGCGTATCGAGGTGGAACTGGCCATCGTGTTGCGCACCGGCCGGGGCGGCGCCGGGAGAGGCCGGGTGGTGCGGGAAGTGCCGGCGGTGGAAGATCTCGACCTGGACGGCCTTCGCGGGTTGGTCGAGCAGCTGTAGCCCGGCAGGCGCTCCCGGGGTTCTCGCCGAACGGCCGTGATCCCATCGCGTTGCCTCCCTTTGCCGGCCTCTGTTACCCTCCTCCTCCCTGACCCGCTGCACCCATCCCGTGGGGAGACACCCCATCCGCGCCCGAATCGTCACCCTGGTTCCCCTGCTGTTTTGCTTGGCGTGTGCCGCGGCGCCGCCCTCTACCTCGCCACGGGTGGAGCCGGACCGACGGGTGTTCGTCCCGGCCAGCCTGCCACCAGCTCCGGTTCCCGTTCCCGTTCCTGCTCCGGCGCCGGCGCCGTCAGTGCCAGTGGAAGCGCCGGCCGTCGCCGCGCCTCTCCCGGAAAGGACGGCGCGGGAGGCCACGACCGGTGCGCCGGGGGCGTCACTGGCCGCGGCCTTGATTTATGAGGCGGCAGGGGAGGCGGCAGCAGCCGAGGCGGCGTACCGCGAGATTCTTTCCGCGGGGGGGCCCGAGGCGGCGTCGGCCCGTCGCCGGCTGGCCGAGTTGCTGGGCGGAGGGGCGCGCTACGAAGAACTGCTCGCCCTGTTGCCGGTGCTGCAGGACGCCGATCCGGCCGAGCTGTGGCGTTGGCGGGCGGAAGCCGCGGAGGCCACCGGGGCGCCGGAGCAAGCGGTGTGGGACTACGGCGAGGCGGCCCGGCGCAGTGACCCGATGGTGGCCGAGGAACTCACCGCCCGGATCCGCGCCCTGCTAGACGGCATGGATCCTGCGGCGTTGGAGCACCTGATCGCGGGGTGTCCGTTCTGCCCGGAGGGGGGCTATGCGCGGCTGCGCCAGGCGCGGCTGGCGTTGGCGACCGGCCAGCTCGACCTCGCCGAGCCGATCCTGGACGCGCTGTTGGCGGACTTCGCCAACGACCCCATCGCCGCGGCGGCGGCCCGGCACCGCGCCGAGTTGACGGCGCAGCGGGCCATCCAGCCCGGACGCTACGGACTGCTGTTGCCCTTGTCGGGCCCGCTGCAAGTGTTCGGCCAGCGCGCCCTACGGGGAGCCCTGCTGGCTTCCCGTCTGCTGACCCCGGCGCCGGAGCCCAGCGGGGTGAGTTCCTCCGGGCCTGCTGCGCCCGGGGACCCCGCGCGGCCGGGTCCAGAGATCCACTTGGCGGTGTTCGATACCGAGGGGGATCCCGAGGTCGCGGCCCGGGGTGTGGAGGAGCTGGCGCGCCAGGGGGTGGTGGGCATCGTCGGACCGCTCAAGGGGGCGGCTGCCAGCAGGGCCGCCGAGGTGGCGCGGCGCCTGCAAGTGCCCCTGGTCACCCCCACGCCGGTGGCGGAGGTGAGCGGGGAGGGGGTGTTCCGGTTGTACCTGCGGGAACAGGATGAGGTCTCCCGCCTGGTGGAGTTCGCCGTCCGGGTCCGAGGCCTGCGGCGCTTCGCCGTGCTGTTTCCGGACACCCTCTCCGGCCGGCGGTACCGCGACCTGTTCTGGGACGCGGCAGTGGCCGAAGGGGCAGAAATCACCGGTGTGGAGTCCTACCCCGCAGGCGTCGAGGGCGGTGCGGTGGGGGACGCCATCGAGCGCCTCACCGGGGTGTACGGGCTCACCAAGGCGGAGATCCGCGAACGCTTCGAGGCCGAGGAGCGCATCCGCGTGCACCGGGAGCGCGACCTTCTGGAGGCCCTGGGCATCTTCGACGAGGAACCCGCCGCGCCGGAACCGGCGCTCGCTCCGGAGGCGCCCGTCGCCGGGGAGGCTGCCGAGGCGAGGGCGTCCTTGCCGCCGCCGGGCGCGGTCGTCGAAGAGCAGCCCCTGGTCATCGACGCGGAGCGGCTGGCGGCGTATCGCCCTGCGCCGGTCGTGGACTTCGACGCGGTGTTCCTGCCCACCTCCGGCCTGGAAGCCGCCCAGCTCGCCCCCCAGTTTCCGTTTCGCGACGTGGAAGGGGTGGTGCTGCTGGGTATCCGCTCCTGGAACTACCCCACCCTGGTGGAGGTGGGGGACGAGTACGTGGAGGGCGCGCTGTTTCCTGCCGAGCTCTACCCGGGACTGGCTGCGGCACGGGAGTTCTTCGCCGCCTACCGGCGCCTCTACGGGGAAGACCCCGGGGTGATCGATGCCTATGCCTTCGACGCCGTGCACCTGTTGCTGACCCAGGGCGCGGAACAGCCCTTGGACACCACCCGCCCGGCCCTCGCCCGGCGCCTGTGGGCAGTCTGGGCGGCGGACGGTGTCACCGGTCCGCTGACCACCCATCCCAGCGGCGACATCGCTGCCGCCCCGAAGATCCTC
This sequence comes from Deferrisomatales bacterium, assembly GCA_029211085.1. Lineage (GTDB taxonomy): Bacteria > Desulfobacterota > Deferrisomatia > Deferrisomatales > JARGFW01 > JARGFW01. The sequence continues at coordinate 15,102 of JARGFW010000087.1, forward strand.
ACCGTGCGCCGCGGCCGTCTGGTGTCCGCTGAGTAGCGCCGACCCCAGGCCATCGCCGGTCCGCCCTCCCGTGCGCCGTTCGGGTTCCCTGCTGCACCGCTATCCCAACGGGCTGCAGCTGTTGCTGGCGCCCAACCCGGGCGCCCCGGCGGTGGCGCTGGAGCTGTGGGTGCGGGTGGGCAGCGCCGATGAGTCGCCGGGCCAGGCCGGCGTCAGCCACCTGGTGGAGCACATGCTGTTCAAGGGCACCCGTTGCCGTGCCGCCGGGGAGATGGCCCGGGAGATCGAAGCTGTGGGCGGCGACGTCAATGCCTACACCAGCCCCGACCACACGGTGCTCAGCGCCGTGGTGGCCAGCCGTTACACGCCCCTGGCCCTGGATATTCTCACCGACGCGGTGCTGGCTCCCCGGTTTGCAGCCGGGGAGCTGGAGCGGGAGCGCGCGGTGGTTCTCGACGAGATCCGCAGCGGGGAGGACCTGCCCCAGCAATACCTCGCCGAGCAGTTGTTCGCCGCGGCGTATCCCACCCATCCCTACGGCCGGCCGGTGGTGGGAAGAGAATCCACGGTGGCGGCCCTGGACCAGGGCGCCTGCCTGGAGTTCCATCGCCGCTGGTACCGGCCGCGCAACATGACCCTGGTGGTCGCCGGCGAGGTGGACCCGGCCGCCATGGTCGCGGCAGTGGGGCGCGGTCTGGGTAGCGCGCCGCCCGGCCCCCGCCGGGCCCGGCCGCGCCGACCCCGGGAGCCCGCGGCCGGCACCTTCCGCAGCGTGCTGCGGGCCCGCGCGGTCAGCGAGGTCTATCTGGAGTTGGCGTTTTCCGCGACGGCGGCGGCCCACCCGGACGCCCCGGCGCTGGACCTGTTGGCCGGGGTGTTGGGCCAGGGCGAGGCGTCGCGGCTGCAGCGGCGGCTGAAGCTGGAGCAGAATCTGGTGTGCGGGGCCGGTGCGGCCAACTACGCGCCGTTGGATCCCGGACTGTTCCAGGTCAGCGCGGTGGTGGAGTCCGCGCGTTTGACCGCCGCGTATCCTGCCCTGTGCGAGGAGGTGTTCCGCCTGTGTCGGGAACCGGTGGGCGACGACGAACTGGAGCGCTGCCGGGAGAACCTGGAGGCGGACCGGGTCTATCAGCTGGAAACCGTCGAGGGACAGGCGCAACGGGCGGGCCACTTTCACCAGCTGTGCGGTGGACCCGGTGGGGAGGCGGCATACCGGGCTGCGCTCCGCCGGTTAGACCCGGCAGGGCTGCGGGCCGTGGCGCGTCGCTATCTGCGTCCGGAGCGGGCGGTGTTGGTGGGGCTGCACCCGGCAGACCGGCCTCCGCCGTGGACCTCCGCGTGGGTGGCCGAGGGCACCTGCCGGGCGGCGACGATCCGACGCTCCCGCGGGGGCCGGCGGCGCCCGGGGGAGGTGGTCTTGCGGCGCCTAGACAACGGCCTCCGGGTGGTGGTGAGGGAAAACCCTGCAGTCCCCCTGGTGGCGGTACGCGCGGCGGTCCTGGGGGGGCAGCGCAGCGAGCCGGCCGCCCGGGCCGGAGTCTGCCACCTGCTGAGCCAGGCCCTGGTGTGCGGCACTCGCCGGTTTTCGGCGACGGACATCGCCCGACAGGTGGACGCCCTGGGCGGTCAACTGGACGGCTTTGCCGGCCGCAGCTCCTGGGGGCTGCGGGGAGAGTTCCTCTCCCGCCATCGACGGGCCGGGCTGGAGCTGTTTGCCGAAGTGCTGTGCCGGCCCAGCTTCCCAGCCGAAGAGGTGGCCTGGCTGCGCGACGACGCCCGGGCGGCGCTGCGGTTGCGTAAGGACGACCCCGCGGAGCTGGCGGTGCGCGCGTTCGAACAGGCCTTGTACGGGGCGCACCCCTACGGGCGCGACCTGCTTGGCAGCGACCGCACCGTGGCGGGGCTCGACGACGCCACCCTGGCCCGGCTGCATCCCCAGGTACTGCGGCCCGCCGACACGGTGTTGGCGGTGGTGGGCGACGTGGACGCGGAGCAGGTGTTCGCGTTCTGCGGGGCGACTTTCGGGGGCCTCTCCGCCGCGGGTGCGCCCCCCCCGGCACCCGCTGCCCCCCGGCGCCCGCCGCGACCGGTGGAGGTCGCGCAGGAGGCCCCCGTGGCCCAGGCCCACCTGGTGCTGGGGTTTCTGGGCTGCCAGGTAGACGCCCCCGATCGGCATGCCCTGCGGGTCGCCGGGGCGATGCTGTCCGGTCAGGGGGGGCGGCTGTTCCGGCGGCTGCGCGAGGCGGACGGGTTCGGCTACGCGGTGGAGCTGATCGCCACCGAGGGCGTGGATCCCGGCTACCTGGCGGCCCAGGTCACCACGGTGCCGGAGCGCCAGGAGGAGGCCCGGCAGGCGCTGCTAGAGGAGTTCGCCGCCCTCGCCGGCGGGGCGTTCGACAGCGCCGAGGTGGCGGAGGCCCAGCGCAAGCTGGTGGGCGGGTTCGAACTGGCGCTGCAGGAGAACGCCAGCCAGGCGGCGCAGTTCGCCCTGGACGAGGTGTATGGTCTGGGCTGCAACGCCTACCGCCACTATCCCGACGCCGTGTTCGCCGTCACCCCCCGGGAGGTGGCCGAGGCGGCCTCCCGCTACCTGGCCCCGGGGCATCACGTGGCGGCCCTGCTGAGTCCTGCCGCCGAGAACTGACCCGGGTGGTCGTGGCTACAGCAGGCTGGCTGTGCCCGGCACGGCCAGGCGGGCCCGGTCATAGCGGGTCAGGTCGTTGCTGCGGATCACCGAGCGGACCTCCCGCACGTACTCGTCGCGGCGGATGGAGTAGTTGCTCAGGCCTTCGGCCAGGCGGTACGGGTCCAGGGAAGCTTCGGTGGCGCGCATCTGCCGGCGCATCTGGCGGAACTCCCTGTAGGCGGAGAACCCGTTGAGGTTGCCCAGGTAGGCGGCCACCGCGTCTCCCAGTCCCTGGAACCGCGCCAGGCTGTAATTGGCGTCGTCGGGCCGTTCCAGGGGCGCCATGCCCCGCTCCCGGTCGAACACCCACTGACCGAACAGGTTGTTGCCGAGCAGGGCAAATCGCGAGGTGCCCCAGGCCGACTCGATCGCCGCCTGGGCCAGGGCGATGCTCGGCGGCACCACGTCTACCCGCCGCAGCAGTACCTCCAGCTGCGCAGCCGGTTCGGTGACCTCCAGCCCAAGGCGGTAGCGGTCGGCGAGGTTGCCGAGGAAACGGCGGTCGGTTTCCCCCAGTCCGACGCCGTTTGCGGCGCGCTCGGACACCCCTACGAGCCTGGCCCGCTCCCCGGTGATGCGGTTGTTGTGGGCCAGCACGTGGGGCAGCAGGGAGCGGAAGAACACCACCTTTCGGTCGGCTACGGGCAACTGGTCCAGGTCTGCGGGGAAGCGGCTCGGGGCCAGCCCGGGTACCCCGTCGCCGGCCGCGTCCCACACCTGGTCCAGCCGGTTCAGCAGCTCCTGGGCGGTGTCCGCGGACAGGTGCCGGACTCGGTGCGGGAGGGAGGGCCGCTCCTCGGCCAGGGGCGTCTCCAGCGGGGTGACGAAGGGGAGCTGGAGAGCCCCCTGGGTCAAGAGCACGCCCAGGCATACCAGCGCGGCGGGCAGGAACGGTCCCAGCAGCGCGGCCAGGCGCAGGCTCAGGGGGCGATGGACAGATGGGCTCATGATCTCCTTGCGGGGCAACGGCCGGACCGGGTGCAGGGCCCGACGGACTTCTCGGCCCCGCCCACGGGGCTCGGTTATTATAGCGGAACCCGCAGGGTGGCACCAAAGGTGTCCGGCGCCCTCAAGAGCGGCCGCCGAAACCCGAAGAGTACGAGTAGGCTCTGTCCAGCCTCCCCCCCACCCCACGAACCCGCTGCCCATGACCGAACCCGTCGTGTTCCCCGGTATCCTGGAGTTCGTCGCCATCGAACCGTGGCGCGATGCCACTGCCCAGATCGAGGTGCGTTTGGAGCTGGCCGAGCCGATCCCCCCGGCGGCCGGTCACCGGCGACCAGGTGCCGTCGGTGTTCCTCTGCAACCGCGAGGGCTGCGACGTGCAGAGCACCCAGGTCAGACATGGCCCGGAACATCCCCTTCCAACCCGACGGCGTGGAGGTCACCACCATCCGCAAGGGCAACGACTACCGCTGTCCGCGTCTCAGCGCCCAGCTCAAGGAGTTCGACAACCTCTTCGCCCAGCGCAACCGCAGCGGCGGCAAGGCCTGCTTCCAGGGAGCCACACCGCCAGTGCGTATTGGTTCCGCTGCCGTTTGCTGCTACCGTCCCCGGCGACACGGTTTCGGCCCC
>JARGFW010000088.1 GCA_029211085.1 Deferrisomatales bacterium
TACGCTGGCGATCGACCTGGGGTGGGTACACGGGGCCATGAATGCGTTTGTCTCCCTCGACACCCTGGGACTCACGGTGGGCAAGGACTACGCCTTCGACCTGTTCTTTGCCGAGCGGCACACGACCCAGTCCAATTTCCGAATCGATACCTCCATTGCCCTGGTTGATAATACCTCGCCGGTTCCCGAGCCGGGCACCTTGATTTTACTCGGCAGTGGCCTAGTAGGCCTCGCCGGCTACGGACGGAAGCGCCGCCAAGCATAGCCAGCTCGGGGTGCAGCCGGTAAGAAGGCGGGGCCGCTTGGTCCCGCCTTTGTCTTTCCCGCGTTCCATGGTCTGGTCCCTCACGCTTCGCCCTTTCTGTGGGTGACACCCCCCCTTCCACTCCATACGACGGCCTGCCCCCCTTGATCTGCGCCCCCCCCCGGCAATCGCCGCCCCGTGGTTGACAGCAACCGACCGGCCGTTAAGCTTGCGCTTAGCTTTCTCGCCCTCACCCGGTGGTCTAGGAGGAGGCCATGCACGACACCCACCCCATCCCCAGCATCCCGGACACCCGCGCGGTTCCCCTCTACCCCCGGCCGCTTCTCAAGCGGACCTCCCAGGTCGAGCGGTACTTCGAACAACTCCTCGCCAACGCGGACATACGGATCAACGGCGACCGCCCGTGGGACATGCGTGTCCACGATCGGTCGGTCTTCGCACAGGTCATTGCCAACGGTTCCATCGCCCTGGGGGAATCGTACATGGCGGGCGCCTGGGACTGCGAACGGCTCGACGAGTTCTTCTGCCGGGTGCTGTCGGCCCGGCTGGAAGAAGGGACGGGCCGGTCTCTCTACGAGATCTGGCTGGCGCTGAAGGCGCGGGCCTTGAATATTCAAAGGGGGCAGCGCGCCTACGCGGTGGGGCGCCGTCACTACGATCTCGGCAATGAGTTTTTCGGCGCCATGCTCGACTCTCGAATGACCTACAGCTGCGGCTACTGGAAAAAGACCGCCTCCCTGGAGGCGGCCCAGGAGGCAAAGCTCGATCTGATCTGCCGCAAGATCGGGTTACAGCGGGGGCAGCGCATCTTGGACATCGGCTGCGGCTGGGGAAGTTTCGCTGGGTACGCGGCCGAGCGGTATGGGGCCCGGGTGGTAGGTGTCACCGTATCCGTCGAGCAGGCCCGCCTCGCCAACGCACGCTATGCGAAGTTGCCTGTGGAGGTGAGGGTTCAGGACTACCGGCAGTTGAACGAACCCTTCGATCACGTCGTCTCGGTGGGGATGTTCGAGCACGTGGGATTCAAGAACTACCGCCGCTACATGGAGGTGGTGGCGCGCTGCCTGCGGGATCAGGGTGCGTTCTTACTGCACACCATCGGCCAGCACAAGAGCGTGCGGTCCGTCGACCCGTGGATTGAGAAATACATCTTTCCCAATTCCATGACCCCTTCCCCGGCGCAGATCACGGCGGCGGCCGATGGTCTGTTCTGCGTCCGCGACTGGCACGGTTTCGGGCAAGACTACGACCCCACCCTGCGGGCCTGGCACGAGAACTTTCAGCGCAACTGGCATCGGTTCCGGAAGGGGCTGAGCAAACCGTTCCAGCGGATGTGGAGTTACTACCTGCTATCCTGCGCCGGTTCGTTCCGCGCCGACGACTGCCAACTGTGGCAAATCGTTTTTTCGAAGCCGGGTACCGGTATGTTTCCCGTCAGTGTCCGTTGATCGTCTCGGCGCCGCGTCCCCCCACGGCGCGGCGCCGCCTGCCTGCCATATCCCTGCCCGGGAACCCGTTCCACGGAAGGGGCTGCCCCTTCCGTGGAACGATGGTACGGGTCAGCCGTCAATCCCGTCGACACTGCGTTGATCCACGATCCGGTACGCGCCATCCGGCAATTTCCGCTGTAGCCGGGCTTGAGCCCCCTGCAGGTTGTCTCCCTTGCGCAGGACCAGGAACGGCTTGCCGTCCCGTCCGAACTCCAACCCGTTGGGCTGGGGGTCGATGCCCCGGAACACCTTTTGCGCTTCTGGCCAGCGTCGATTGGGGCGAAACCCGAGTTCGCCGGCATAGGCGATCGCCCCTTCCACCACGGCGCGCGCCACACCGGGCTCCAACGGCTCGAACTCCACCTCGTCGTTGAAGATGCTGAACTTCACCTTGGTGGCGTACTCGTCCTTCTCTACCCGCGGAATCGCCGCACAATCCTTGAGTCCCACACAGAGCAGGTCGACGAAATAGCCTCCCACGAGCAGATGCCCATTGCCCAGGTCCCGCGCCAAAAGGATGTGAGCCAGTCCCCGTTCGCGCCAGCCCTTGCTGATCACACACTCCTCCACCGGCAGGTCCTCCATGCGTCTCTCTACCGCACCGCTGCCGTGTCCTTGCTCCTGGGCCCTGCGCCGGGTTTTCTCCTGCTGCACCAACTGCTGCCGCTGCCTACGTTTCTGGGCCGCCTTCTGTGTCCGTTTCGCATCCCTGGCCATGTTGAACCATCCTCTTTGGCGTCTTTGAAAGACCATTTTTCCCTGAAAAATCAACGCTGTACTGTACACCGGAAGAAAGGCACCCACAAGCAACTCCTATCCGGGCCCCGCCACCAAAAACCCTTGCCTTGGGTTCCCCGGCTTTGCTAGTGTCCCTTCCCTCCGGAGCCGTTCGGGTCCGCCCCTGCCTCACCTCTTTCCCGTGCGGAACACCCTTCGCGTCGCCGGCGAGGTGAAGTTGTCCACATGCGTGGACAACTTGTGGATAATTTCCTTTCTCTCCGGGTCCTTTGATGATCGATCTATGGAAGGCCGCCCTAGATCCACTGGAGAAGACCCTCCAACCCCAGAGTTTTTCCACCTGGATCCGCCCCATCCGACCCCTGCGCCTCGAAGACCGTACCTTGGTGTTGGAGGTCCCCAACCGCTTCTTCGCCGACTGGCTTCAAGACCACGATTTCGTCCCCCTGATACAGAAGGTGTTGAGGGACTGCAGCGGTCAAGACCTTGCCGTGGAGTTCGCCGTGAAACGCGGCGACCGCGCCCATGTTAGAGAGAATGTGGTCGCCGTGCCGTCGCCGGCAGGTCCCGCCGACTGGAGGGAGCGGGCTCGAAAACTCGCACTGAACCCCAAGTACACGTTCGACAGCTTCGTGGTGGGATCCTCCAATCAATTTGCTCACGCCGCGAGTTTGGCGGTGGCGGAAAAATCCCCTCGCACGTATAACCCATTGTTCATCTACGGAGGTGTGGGCCTTGGTAAGACCCATCTCCTCAATGCCATAGGCAACTTCAAAATTGCAACGTACCCCGAGATCCGGGTTTGTTATATCCACAGCGAAACGTTCATGAACGAGTTGATTCAGGCTCTGGCGAACAAGAAGATGCCGGAGTTTCGAGAAAAATATAGGCGGATGGACATCCTGTTGATGGATGACATCCAGTTCATTGCTGGAAAGGAACGAACTCAAGAAGAATTTTTTCACACCTTCAACGCTCTATATGAGAGCCACTGCAATATCGTCGTTACCAGCGACAAGTTTCCGAAAGAAATTGCTGGTCTTGAGGCCCGCCTGCGTTCGCGTTTCGAATGGGGTCTAATCGCGGACATACAACCACCGGATATGGAGACCAAGGTCGCTATATTGCAGCGCAAAGCGGAAACTGAGTCGATACCGTTACCCTACGAGGTAGCGTTGTTTCTGGCTTCCAACTTTTCCTCGAACATTCGAGAGTTGGAAGGTTCTTTGGTGAGAATTTCGGCTTTTGCCAGTCTTACCCACTCCGATATAACGGTAGAATTGACGAAGGAAGTTCTCAAAGACTTCATTCGCGATTCTGGGAGGGAACTCACTGTAGAAAGAGTTCTCAAGGAAGTATCCCAGACCTATGGTGTTTCCGTTTCGGACCTGCGAGGCAAGCGCCGCACCAAGGCGGTGGCTTTGCCCCGGCAAGTGGCAATGTATCTATCACGGGAACTGACAGAGTGTTCCTTCCCGGAGATAGGTCAAAAAATCGGAAGCCGCGACCACAGTACGGTGATGTACGCCTGCACAAAGATTGCAACTTCCTTGAAAACCTCGGGAGAATTGCGGAATAGGGTGGAGTCTATCCGCAACTCTCTGTCCGGACCTGGATAAACGTGTTCAAACGCTGGGGTCTATTTTGAGGAATTTTTGTGGATAAGATTGAAGCCCTAGGGGATTGTGGACAAGTACGGGCTTACCCACAGTTTTATCAACAGTTGAGGATATGCGTCTTTTCGGGAAAAAAAGCGTTTATCCACAATATGAACAGCCCTTACTACTACTAAGATTTATAAAAAAACATCTTTTAGTAATAGATAGGAGATAGCACCATGATCCTCACCATACCCCAGGACGCTTTCACACCACTGCTCGCCAAAGCCCAATCGGTGCTGGAACGCAAGAGCACCCGCCCCATCTTGGAGAACATCCTGCTGGAGGCATTTGAAGGCAGTTTGCGGGTTTCTTCAACCGACTTGCGGGTAAGTCTGTGCCAGCAGACCGCATGCACGATTCAACAAGCCGGATCGGTAGCGGTACCAGGCCGAAAACTCCATGAGATCGTTCGGGAAATGCCGGGGGGGCAGGTGCGTCTGGAGTTGAAGGAGAACGGTTGGTTGACGGTCTCTTCCGGCAAGAGTGTGTTTCATATCCCGGGGGTGGATGCCGAGGAGTACCCCGGGCTACCCACCGCTCCGGAGTCGTTTCTAGGTGTGGATGCTGCCCTATTCCGAACGATGTTGGACAAGACCCTGTTCGCGGCGGCGAGTGACGAAAGCCGCATCTACCTGTGTGGGGTGTACGTCAAGACGGTGCAGGACGAAGCGGGCAACAGCCAACTGCGTATGGTGGCGACCGACGGGCACCGACTGAGCCTCTCGGAGCAGGACGTAAAGGGTGATCTGGATCCGTTTGCAGAGGGTGTCATTCTCCCCAAGAAGGGGCTCTCCGAGTTGCGCTCGCTGATCGATTCCAGCGAAAACACGTTCGACCTGGCTGCCGCCGAGGGAAGGGTGTACGTACGGGTAGGGAAAACCTTGCTTTCCATCACTCTCATCGATGCGAGTTTTCCGAATTACCAGCAAGTGATACCCCCGGAGGTAGAGATCAAACTCTACATCGAGAGAGAACTATTGGTGGATGCCCTGCGTCGGGTGTCGCTGCTCAGTGACCAGGAAACCCATACGGTAATCATGGAAAGTTCAGGCGAAGGAACCGTTCTCAGTTCGACGAACAGCCAGTTTGGAGATGCCCGCGAAGAGTTGGATAGTGAGTTCGCTGGAAAACCGTTGCGAGTCGCATTCAACGCTGTATATCTGTTGGAAGCGATCCGCAGTTTGAGTGGGAATCGAGTGGCTTTCTCCATCGGCGATTCCTTGGCGCCTTGTCTACTGCGTGGTAGCGACGATCCCCATCACCTGTGCGTGGTGATGCCAATGCGCATCGACTGAACATGAGGGTGGCGCACATCCGGGTGCGCTCGTTCCGCAATGTGCGCGATGCCCGTGTCGAACCGGGTCCCGACGTGTGCGTGCTCTACGGCGCCAATGCTCAAGGCAAGACGAACTTCCTCGAAGCTCTCTACGTTCTCTCAAATCTGCAAAGTTTCCGTACACATAGGCTACGGGATCTGCTAGCCTTGGACGGTGCTGCAAGCCAGGTAGAGGCCGAGGTTCAGAGCCGCCTGGGCAGTACCCGGTTGGAACTTTTGTTGGAGACCAAGGGTAGACAGCCGCGGATCAACGGAAAGCCCCCCAAGACCACCTCAGAGTATCTTGCCGAGCTTCCCACCGTTGTCTTTAGTCCTCAGGATCTGCTGCTGGCCAGGGGCAGTCAGGATCTTCGACGGCGATATCTGGATCGAGCCACCTTCCTTGCGAATCCGGGACATTTGACCGTTCTGCGGCGCTACAACCGCGCTCTGCGTCACCGCAACGCGGTATTGAGGAGTGGGGGGCTGGCGTTGGAAGTGTGGACGCAACAGGTGGCCCGCTACGGCGCTGAAGTTCATCGGGGGAGGAGACAAACGGTGGCGCGGTTGCATTCCACGATCGAGGCTATCCACACGCAGATCGCCGGTGGAGACGAGCAGTTGGAGGTGGAGTGTCGTCCCAGCTTCGAGGGAGTCTCGATAGAGGAAGCGCTGCTGCAGAGGTTGGCTGACTGTGAGGAACGCGACCGCCGTATGGGACACACAGGGGTCGGACCGCATCGGGATATGGTTCGCATCCGCTTGGGGGGCCGCAACCTGGATGAGCATGCTTCCCAGGGACAGATGCGCACCGTGGCCCTGGGGCTGAAACTTGCCCTATTGCAGTGGGGATCTGAAGTCCGCGGTACCCCGCCGGTGTTCCTGCTGGACGACCCCGGTTCAGAACTGGACGGGGAACGTCTTGGGACCCTGGGAACGTTTCTCACGGACTGGCCGGGACAGGTACTGATCACCGGTACCCAACGCAACGCGGTGCCGCTACCGGCCACCGCGGAGATCCGGTACTACCGAGTCGAGCAGGGCGTGTTGAACCCCGAGTAAACAGCACACAGAGAAAATCGATTGGAAGGGGCCATGGCCGAAGATCCTCAGATTCAGGAACCAAGTTACAACGCAGATAAGATCAAGGTGCTGGAGGGGCTGGAGGCGGTGCGCAAGCGCCCCGCCATGTACATCGGTTCCACCGGCACGCTGGGGCTTCACCACCTGGTGTACGAGGTGGTGGATAACTCCATCGACGAGGCTCTAGCTGGTTACTGCAACGAAGTTCTGGTCACGGTTCACGTGGACAACAGCGTCACGGTCAGTGACAACGGGCGGGGCATCCCGGTGGATCTGCATACGGAGACGGGCAAATCGGCCGCCGAAGTGGTGATGACGGTGCTCCACGCCGGTGGCAAGTTCGATGACAAGACCTACAAGGTCTCCGGCGGACTCCACGGAGTGGGGGTGTCGGTGGTCAACGCCCTCTCGGAGAGGCTGGACTTGGAGATCCGCAGGGAAGGAACCGTCTACACCCAATCCTACGTGCGGGGCGTTCCCCTGAAACCGCTCGAGGAATCCGGGAAGACCCAGCGGCGTGGCACGCAGGTACGTTTTCATCCCGATCACTCTATCTTCACCGAGACCGAGTACTCCTACGACGTCCTGGCTACGCGCCTGCGGGAACTATCGTTCCTCAACAGCGGGCTGAAGATCGTGCTGAGCGACGAACGCACCGACAAGCGCCAGGAATTCTGCTACGAGGGTGGCATCGTATCGTTCGTGGAGCACCTCAATCGCAACGCCGACCCCCTACACCCCCCGGTGTATTTTTCCGGGGAGAACGCCGGCATACAGATAGAGGTTGCCATCCAGTACAACGGCAGCTACTCCGAAAAGGTGTTCAGTTACGCCAACAACATCAACACCCGGGAAGGCGGCACCCACGTCACCGGGTTCCGGTCGTCCCTCACCCGCTGTCTGAACAACTATGCCAAGGCCCAGAACCTGCTCAAGGATCTCAAAGCGGGCCTCGGGGGCGACGATGTGCGTGCCGGCCTCACCGCGGTGATCTCGGTGAAACTCCCGGAACCCCAGTTCGAGGGCCAGACCAAGACCAAACTCGGGAACTCGGACGTGCAGGGCCTGGTGCAGAACATCGCCAACGAGAAACTGGGTGCGTTCCTCGAAGAGAACCCCCTGGTGGCGCGCAAGGTGGTGGGAAAGTGCATCCAGGAGGCCCGCGCGCGGGAGGCCGCCCGCAAGGCCAAGGAACTCACCCGGCGCAAGAGCGCCCTGGACAGCGCCAGTCTCCCGGGAAAACTCGCCGATTGTCAGGAACGCGACCCGAAGCTCAGCGAGATCTATCTGGTCGAGGGCGACAGCGCCGGCGGCTCCGCCAAACAGGGACGCGACCGCCGTAACCAGGCGATCCTCCCGCTGAAGGGCAAGATTCTCAACGTCGAAAAGGCCCGTCCGGAGAAGATACTGACCAACAAGGAAATCGCCGTCCTGGTCACCGCCCTCGGTGCCGGCATCCACGACGAGTTCGACATCGAGAGAATTCGCTACCAGAACATCATCATCATGACCGACGCCGATGTGGACGGCAGCCACATTCGCACCCTGCTGCTCACCTTCTTCTACCGGATGATGCCCGAGGTGATCGAGCGCGGGTACCTGTACCTGGCGCAACCCCCCCTGTTTCGGGTGCAGAAGAGCAAGCAGGAGAAGTATTTGCAGAACGAAAGTGAACTCAACCTCTATTTGATGGAACAGGCGGTGAGTGACCACGCGGTACGCATCGAGAAGACCGATGAAGTGTACTCCGGGGAACGGCTGCGCGAACTCATGGGGCGTATCTTCGAGTTCAAGTACTTCATGGACCGCTTGGAGCAGCGGGGCTACGACCGCGGCGTGTTGCGGGTGCTGATCAACAACTCCGTCACCGATATCGACGTGCTGCGATCCGAGGCTACGTTCCAGCCGGTTCGGGAGGCGTTGACGATCAAGGGCTACACCATTGAAGACCGGGGGATGGATGAGGAACACAGCACCCTGCGGTTTCGGGCCACCAAGTACATCGAAGGGCACGCCTTCGTCTGCAATATCGCCTACGAGCTGATCTACTCCCCGGACTACCGCAAGCTGTACCAGATCAATGAGGAACTCGCCGGCCTGCGCGAGCCGCCGTTCCTGGTGATCAAACAGAACGGCGCCGAACAGGTGCGCCACGAGGCGCACACCAAAGAGGACCTGCTGCAGCTATTGGTGGACGAGGGCCGCAAGTCCCTGCGCATTCAGCGCTACAAAGGGCTGGGCGAGATGAACCCGGAGCAGCTGTGGGAGACCACCATGGACCCCACCAAGCGGGTGTTCCTGCAGGTGATGATGGAAGACGCCGTGGCCGCCGAGGACACCTTCACCGTGCTGATGGGAGAAAACGTGGAGAACCGCAAGGAGTTCATCCGCACCCACGCCCTCGAGGTGAGCAATCTGGACGTCTGATTACACCACTTTTTTGCGCCCGTAGCTCAGTTGGATAGAGCGCCGGACTTCGAATCCGTAGGTCGCACGTTCGAGTCGTGCCGGGCGCGCCAATAAGGCAAAGGGGCTTCGCTGCTACAGCGGGGCCCCTTTTGCCGTCTGGCCCCGGGCCCCGGGAGCCCCCGGTGCTCCCGCTGTCACTTGTCTTCTCCGAACAGCTGTTCCATCACCTGCAGGGCGAAACGGGCCGCGACCGTCGCCGGTCCGCCCCCCATCTCGATCCCCACCTCCACCGCCTCCAGCACCTCGGCGCTGCCGGCGCCGGCGGCAACCGCCTGCTCGATGTGCCACTGCATGCACGACTCGCAGTTCAGCCGCACCGAGATGCCCACCGCAATCAGCTCCTTGGTCTTCTTGGGCAGAACCCCGTCGGCGAACGTAGAGGCCTCCATCTCGAGAAACGCCCTGTACACTTTGGAACCCTTGTCCAGCAGCTTCTGGTGGGCCCACTTGCGGGTGCGGGTCAGCTCGCGGAGTGTGTCGGTACCGGCCATGGGCGGATGCTCCTGGGGGTGAGAAATGAGGTTGGGGTTGGCGAGATCTGCCGAGCCAACCGGATTGTTTTCGATGTGGTGGTCAGCTGCTGGGCCCGGTGCATCGGATCCCCCCTTTCCATCGTCGTTTCTACGGTCAGGCCCTGGGGTGAGTCAACGGGCTCGGCGGTTGCGAGGCGGAGTCAAGCGTCGGGAACCAGGGCTTGTTTCACTTCTTCGGGGGTGGGAAAACTCCTGCCGCCCAGGCCCCGGCAGCTCAGGCTGGCGACGGCGGTGGCAAAGCGGGCAGCGGCCAGGGGCTCGCTGCCCCGGGCCAGGGCCAGCGCCAGGGCGCCGTGGAAGGCGTCGCCGGCGCCGGTGGTGTCCCGCACCGGCACGGCAACGGCGGGGACGCTGTGGGTGGCGCCGCCGAGCCGCACCAGGAAGCCTTGGGGGCCGAGGGTGACGCAGCTCCAGCCGGGGCCGTGGCGGTCGATCTCGGCCAGGGCGGCCGAGGGGGCCGACCCGGGCACGGCCTGGGCCAGGAAACCGTGGCTGGCCGCCAGCACATCCACCTGTCCCCAGGTCTGTTCCCAGCCGGGTGGGGCCCGCTCGGCGTCGGCCACCAGGGGGATGCCGCGCGCCCGGCACGCTTCGATCAGAGGGGGCAGCAGGGCTTCGGCCTGGGGGTCCACCAGCACGCTGCGGGGGCGGGCCTCCAGGGCCGGCTGCAGGTCGTCCCAGGCGAGGGGGGTAGCCGAGAGCTTCTCGTAGACGATGGTGCGGGAGCCGCTGGCCCGGGAGACGATGCAGGTGGCGGCGGGAGTGGCGCCCCGGGGCGGGGGCAGCAGGGAGAGGTCGACGCCGAACGCGGCCATGCGCCGGCGGGCGAACGCGCCGGGGGCATCGTCGCCGGTGCGGCCCACGAACCCGGCGCGGCCCCCCAGGTGGGCGATCAGACAGGCGGCGGTGGACGCCTGACCCCCGCCCTCGCGGAGCCGGGCCAGGGCGGGGACCTTGGAGTCCTCTGCCGGGAACTCTGCCACCTCCAGGATTTCGTCCACGCAGGCGCGGCCCACGCACAGCACGTCAAGGCGGGGCATGGGTCGGTGTCGTCACGGCTGCGCGGGGAGGTAGGCCTGGATCTCGTCGAACGCCACGACCCGGTTGCGGCCCCGCTCCTTGGCGGCGTACAGGGCCTGATCGGCGCGGGACAGCAGGGGATCGGGCCCCTGGTCGGTGCTGCGCAGGCAGGCGCGGCCCACGCTGACCCGCACCGGCAGGGTGTGCTTCTCCCAGCGAATCTCCAGGGCGGCGATGCCGGCGCGCATGCGCTCGGCCAGGGCGGCGGCGCCGGCGTCGTCGGTGCTGGGCAGCAGCACGGCGAACTCCTCGCCCCCGTAGCGGCCCACCCGGTCGGTCTCCCGGGCCAGGGCGGCCAGGGTGGCGGAGACCCGGCGCAGCACCTCGTCGCCCGCCGGATGACCGTAGCTGTCGTTGATCTTCTTGAAGAAGTCCACGTCGAGCAGCAGCAGGGACAGGGGTTGTTCGTAGCGGTGGCAGCGGGCGATCTCGGCGGCGGTGGTCTCCAGGAATACCCGGCGGTTGGTCAAGCCGGTGAGGCCGTCGGTGGCGGCCAGGGCCCGGAGCTGCTCCAGGGTGCGCAGCTGCAGCAGGCCTTGGGCGCCCTGCTGGGCCAGCACCTCGCAGAACTTCACCGCCGGCGGGTCGAAGGACCGGGGCAGACCGGAGGCGACGCACAGCACCCCCAGGGACTCGCCGTGGGCTTCCAGGGGGTGGAGCAGCAGGCTCTGGAAGTCGTCGACCTTCACGTCTTTGCTGAACAGGGGGCGGCGGGCGCGGTCGCGGCCCTCGGCGTAGTGCAGGTACTGGCGGCTGGAGAGCACCCACCCGGCGAGGCCGTCGTGGGGCGAGAAGGTCTTGCCCACCAGTTCGGCCCTGCCGCGGTGACCGACGGCGCGCAGGGTGAGCTGGTTTTCCGTGTCGAGCAGGGCCACGGCGCAGAACTCCGGGGAGAGGCGCTCGGCCACCGCGGCCAGCAGCAGGTCGATCAGGTCGGGGACCGCGTCGCAGGTGCCCAGACGCTTGGTGAACTCGTACAGGTGCTCGAAGTCCCGGGCCTCGCGGCGCACCCGCTCCAGCTGCTGGATCTGGGAGAGGATGGTGGCGCCCTGGTTGGCGGCGGACCGCAGCATGCCCTGGTGGCTTTCGTTGAAGGCGTTCTCCAACAGGCTGTCGACCGCCAGCACGCCCTTGACCTCTTCGCCTTCCAGCAGGGGAACGCCCAGGAACGAGCGTACCGCCACCCCCCCGGCGTAGTAGCCGAGGCGGCCGGCGGAGTCGCGGATGCTGTGGATGCCCAGGGGCTTGCGGTTCTCCACGATCCACTGGAACGCGGTGCCCTTGAGATCGAGCACCCCCTCGCCGCGGATGTTGTGGCTGTCGCTCACCAGTTCGCGCACGTACAGCCCGCCGTTGGGTACGGTGACCGCCAGCACCGCGCCGTGGGCGCCGGTGTCCGCCTTCACTTCGGCCAGGTAGGCGTAGAGGACGGAGTCGAGCTGCGCCAGGGGGGACTGGCGGCGGTCTCCGCCGCTGCGGTTCTGGGCGTCCAGGTGCTCGGTGTCCAGGTCGATCTTGCTCAGGGCAAGCTGCAGCTTGCGGCGCCGGCTGTGTTCCAGCCAGGCCAGCAGGCCAGCCGCCGCGGCCAGAAACTCCAGCTGTACGGTGCGGGCCGCCCACTCGCCCCAGGGCGTCCAGGGCACCGCCGCGGCCAGGGGCAGGGCGAGGATGCCGGGAAACGGCACCGCCGCGGCCAGCCCCACCAGAAGCACCCCGTAGGCGGCGGTGGCCCAGGCCTGGGGTGGGGCGATGATCTCCAGGGCGGTGGCCAGGGCCAGCACCGCCAGCAGGCCCAGCTCCACCCGCACCAGATCGCCGTCCCGCCCGCGTACCACCAGGGAGCGGATGCGCCACAGGAAATAGCCGATGAACGCCGCCAGGGTGGCGAGCGCCAGGGGATGGAGGGCCTGGCGGGTGGAGAACACGCCGGCGAGCAACGCAGCGCCGTACACCCCGGGGGCCAGGGCGCGCAGGGCCAGGCGGCCGGGCTTGGGCGCGGGGGGGCGGGCCCGGCGTTGGGGGTCAGGGTTTTGGCGCATGGTGCTCGGGCAGCAGGTACACGGTCTCCCCGGGCTTGACCATGCCCAGGTCGGAGCGGGCGCGGGCCTCGATGGCCAGGGGATCGCCCTTGAGGTCAGCGACCTGGCGCCGCAACGCCTCCTGGCGCCGGGTGAGGTGCTCGATCTCGGCGGCCAGCTGGTCGCGCTCGGCGCGCAGGCGGCGCACCTCGCGCCAGCCCTGGTCGCCGAACAGGGCGAACGCCAGGATCGCGAAGCCGAGGGCGACCAGGGCGCCCAGCAGCAGCTTCTCGCGACGCCGCACGGGGGAGGGTACGGAGCGGGTCAAGAGGGGCTCACTCCAGGCGGAAGCGCAAGCGGATGGTCCCCCACTGTTCGCGCTGGTCGCCGTGGGGCAAGGCGTTGAAACGGAACTGTTTGATGTAGGCCAGGGCGGCGCGGTCCAGCTCGGCGTCGCCGCGGGTGATGGGCTCGGCGCGCACCACCTCGCCCCGGGGGGAGACGAAGAACTTCAGGTGTACGACGGCGGCATGGCGAATCGCCACGCTGGGTGGTGGCGGTTGCGTCACCACCTGGCGTTCCTTGCCCACCGGCCCTTCGATCTCCAGCTGGGGCGGTGCCCCCAACGGCTGCACCGGCTGCTCCGGGGTCGCGGCCATCTCGCGCAGCAGCGCTTCGGCAAGGCTCTGGGCCTGCTGCGGGTCGGGGCCGGCGGGCAGGGCCGCGGCCGGGCGGAATGCGGCGTCCCGGGGCGGCGGGGCCGCGGCGTGGGGGGCGGGCGGAGTCCAGACGATGGTGTCGGCACCGGGTAGCTCCAGAGCGCGGCGGGGCACCTGCAACGGCGGCGGGGCCACCGCGGGTCGGGCGGTGGCCGGGACCCGGGGCGTCAGCGCCTGCTCCAGCACCACGGCGGCGTCTGCCCCCAGGGGGGTCGGGGCGGCGCGGGCCGGAGGTGTGGGCGGAGCGGTCTCTGGCTCGGGGGGAGGGGGGGGCAGTGCGGGCTCCGGCTCGGGAACCGCCGGGGGCGGCTCGTCGGGTGGCGCCACCTCTACCTCCACCAGGGTTTCCCGGTAGATCGGCAGGCGCAGGCGCAGACCCGGTACCAGCACCAGCAGCGCGACGTGGAGCGCCAGGCTGGCCACCAGCGCCACGGCGATTCCTTGCGGGCGCGTCATCCATGCCTCAGTGTTTGGGGCGGGTGGCGATGGCCAGCCGGTGCAGGCCCGCGCCCTTGGCCCGGTCCATCACGTCTACCACATGCTTGTGGGCGGTGTTCTCGTCGGCCTCGATCACCACCAGGGTGTCCTGGTCGGTGCGGGCTGTGGCGCGCAGCCGCTCGACCAGGTCTTCGGGACTGAGGCGCTGGTCGTCCACGTACAGCACACCCTCGGCGGCGATCTTCACGCGAAGGTCTTGGCGCTCCCGGCGTACCGGCTCGGCTTGGGCCTGGGGAAGGTCGATGCGGATGCCCGGAGATACGATGAAGGTGGTGGAGAGCATGAAGAAGATCAGCAACAGGAACACCACGTCCACCATGGGGGTGATGTCCGGGGTGATGGCGTCGCGGCGCTTGGCGCGAAACTGCACGGCTATGCTTCCCGGGTCCCGGGTTGGACTTCGAGGGGAACCCGCGCCACCGGCTGCTTGAGCAGATCGACGAAGTGGATGGCGTGCTGTTCCAGCTCCAGGATCAGGCGGTCGGTCTTGCCGATGAAGTAGCGGTACGCCACGAAAGCAGGGATCGCCACCGTGAGGCCGGCGGCCGTGGTGATGAGCGCTTCGCTGATGCCCCCGGCCAGGCTCGCGGGGTTACCCACCCCCTGCACGCTGATCACGGTGAACGCCTTGATCATGCCCGACACGGTGCCCAGCAGTCCCAGCAGGGGGGAAACGTTGGCGACGGTGCCGAGAACGCCCACGTAGCGCTCCAGGTGTGCGGCTTCGCGGCGGCCCACCTCCTGCACGGACTCCTTGATCGCCTCGCGGCCTTGGCCGGCGTTCTTCAGCGCCGCCTGGAGTACCCGTCCGGTGGGGCTGCGGCTGCGCCGGCACAGGGCCATGGCGTCCTCGATCAGGCCGCGGCGGACCAGATCCTCACAGCGGCGCAGCAGGTCGCGAGGGATGTTGCGCCCCAGGCGCAGGGTCCACAGGCGTTCGAAGAACACCGCCAGGCCGACGACGGAACACAGTAGGATGGGGACCATGAGGATCCCGCCCTTCACCAGGTACTGATACATGCCGCTCTCCGCGTGGGTGGATGGCAGGGGGGGTCAGAGCCATAGAGCTTAGCAATGGTGGCCGGGAATGGAAAGCCGCCTGCGTTCGGTGCCCGCCTCCAGGGTGGTCTATTCCGGAGCGCTCCGGGGCAAGCGGTCCCGGGCCCGTGCGGCCCACTCGTCAGGGGCCTCGTCGCTGAGTTTGTGGTAGAGTTGCTGGGCCCGCTCCGGATCCCCCAGGTCTTCCAACAGAGCCCCGGCGCGCAGCAGGGCGCGCGCCACCTCCGGGTTGCTCAGGGGATACAGGTACCCGATGCGCAGATAGGTGTCCAGGGCCTCCTCCCCGGTGCCAGCAGCTTCTTGGGCGCGCCCCAGGGAGATCAGGGCGCGCAGGCCCTCGTCGCTGCGGCCCAGTTCCCCGGCCTGGCGCAGCAACTCCACCGCCCGGTCGGGGTGGCCGGCCAGCAGCTGGGTCTCCCCCAGATCCGTGAGCAGGGCCTGGCGGAGCACCAGTTCGTCTGCCGGGCACGCCGCCAAGGCGCGCTCCAGCAGGTCACGGGCCTCGTCCCAGGCGGCGGTGGCGCGAGCCCAGCGGGCCGCCTCGCGGAGCGCTGTGGCCCGGGGCTCCCCCTCGGCTCGAGCGGCGAACTGCTCCCAGGCGGTACGGGCTGCGCCGGGTTGCCCGATCCGCTCCAGCACCAGGGCCCGCTGCCGCAGGGCGGCGGTACCCTGGGCGTCCTCTCGGTCCCCCAACCGTTCCAGCACTTCCAGGGCCCGCTCGGGCTGGTCTGCGGCCGCCAGGTTGCGGGCCGCTTCCAGTTGGGCCTCGGCGGCACGCCCGTCGTCGCCGCTGGCCCGGGCGGCGCGCCCGTATGCCTCGGCGGCTGCGGCCGGATCACCGGCCTCGGCGAGCAGGCGCCCCAGGGCGAGGAACAGGTCTGCCCCTCGGGGGTCGGCGGGATAACGGTCGGCGAACGCCTTGGCGGCTGCGGCCAGCAACTGCCGTTCCCCCATACGGTTCAGGCACAGGGCAGCCCCGTAGGCGGCCTCTGGGGACTCCCCCAGGGCGCGGTAGGCTTCCAGGGCCTGCGGGAAGCGTCCCAGGTTGAACAGGCAGTCGGCGCGTTTGGCGCGGGCCTCGGCGGCCAGGGCCCCTTCCGGCTCAAGGCCCAGCGCCGTGTCGAAGTGGGCCAGGGCGGCCTGGTACTCGCCCCGACCGAAGTCGAGGTACGCCAGGGTACGGTGGGCCTGGGCGGCGTAGGTGCCTGCCGGCTCGTCGTGGATCAGCGCCGCCAGCACCGCGCGGCCCTCGCTTTCGCGGGCACTGCGGGCCAGCATCCAGCCCCGGTAGTAGCGGGCGGCGGCGCGCTGCTCGGGGTCGCCGGTGCGGGTCTCGAGGAGGTCCAAGGCTTCCAGGGCCGCCCGGGGCTGGCGACGATTGAAGTGGGCCCGCGCCAGGGTGAGCAGGGCTTCGTCGCGGTTGGGGTCGGCGGGGGCGAGTTGCAGAAACGAGCCGAACAGGTTGGCGGCCTCGTCCCAGCGTTCGGCGTCGAAAGCCAGCCATGCCTGGGCGTAGAGCGCCTGGGGGTAGGCGGGGCTGGCCGCGGTGACGTTGCGCAGGGCCCGCAGCGCCTCCTCCGGGCGCTTCTGGCGGGTCAGGGCCTCCCCCAGCCAGGCCCACACGCGATCGCTCTGGGGGTAGCCCGGGTACTGCTGGAGGATCTGGCGAAACAGCGCCTCGGCACCGCTCGGGTCGCCGGACAGCAGTTTGCATAGGCCGGCACGGTGCAACGCAGTGGGGCGCAGCGGGCTTTCGGCGCGCACCTGGCGGTAGGCTTCGTCGGCTTCAGGGTAGCGTCCCAGCAGGTACAGGGACTCGGCGACCATGTAGCGGGGCGCGTCCTCCCCCGGGCCGTCCCAGATCTTCAAGGCGTCGCGGTAGCGTCCCAGGGCAACGGTGTAGTCGCTGCTGCGAAACGCCAACCACCCCAGGTCGGCCCGGGCCCAGCCCACCCATGGGCCGCCCGGTGCGTCGCCCTCCAGGGCCGCGAGGGCGCGTTCTCCGCGGTCCCTGTCTGCCAGGTCGACGAAGGCGCGCACCCGGCCGTACAGGGCCCGGTGGGCGAGGGCGGCGACGGGGGTGCGCTCGAGCACCCACGAAAAGCGGTGGGCAGCTTCCCCCGGCTGGCCGCGGTCCAGCAGCACCCAGCCGAGGGCGGTCTGGGCCGCCGGGGCGGCGGGGTGGCCGGGGTGCTGCAGGAGGAACTGCAGCAGGCTCTGCTCCGCGCCGTTCAGGTCGCCGAGCTGCCGCTGGGCCAGCCCCAGGGCATAGAGGGCTGCGGCGGGATCGTCTGCCGCGCTATCGGAGGCACCGGCGAGTGCGCGTTGCAGGGACGCCACCGCTGCGGCGGGGTCGCCGCGGGTCAGGTGGTCCACCCCGAGGCGGTACCAGGCCTCGGCCCGGAACGGGCTCCCGGCGTCGGCGGCGACCTTCTGCCACACCACGCGGGCCTCGTCGGGGCGGTGCTCGGCGTCGAGCATCCAGGCCAGGCGATAGCCGGCCTGTCGGGCGAACGCGCCGTGCACCAGACGATAGAACGCGATCGCCTCGGCGGGCCGGCCCTGGCGACGCTGGATCTCCGCCAGGTGGAATGCGGCGTTGTCGGCCAGGGGGTGGTTGGGGTGCTTATCGCGGATCGCCGCGAGGAAGAATGACGCCTGGTCCAACTCGTCGTGGGCGAGGCGGTCCAGGGCGCTCTTGTAGTACGCCTCGGGGTCGCCGCCGGCCCGGGCCAGGGCGCCGGTGACCGGGTTGCGGTAGGCGCAACCCGGTGACTGCACCGGGGGCGCCGCGCGCAGCTGCCCCGCGGGGAGGTCCGCCGCGGGGAGGTCCAGAGGCACCGCGGCCTGGGCGCTGCGGGCTGGCTCCAGGGGGGGCTGCCCGGCCCGCTGGGCGTCCAGACGTACCTGGTCGATGCCGCGCACCACCACCTCGGGCAGCTCCAGGGCGTCGTCCCGGGGGGCGACGCCCAGCGCCAAGGGTGCAAACAGGCTCAGCGCGGCAGCCCACAACAGCGGGCGCCACGGGATGCGTTTCCCGGTCAAGCGGGGGTCAGTCCTTGGGGCCACGTACGCGGGTCAGGTACTCGACGATGCTCTCTGCGGCGCCGTCTGTGAACATGCCACTGGCATAGCCCTGCATGCGTTTCACGGTCTTGTCCCAGCCTGCCCGGTCCTTGTTCTTCTTAAGGGCCCGGTCGAGGTGGTGGCAGGTGGCGCAGTGCTTCTGGAACAGCTTCTCCGCCGCCGCTTGATCGTAGGCCGTGGCGGGGCCGCCGACAAACACGGCGGCCAGGAGCAGAGCGAGGACGAACCGTGACATGGTCACCTCCTTTGGGTGTCTTTGGGGAGAGCGGCGACAGTATAGCATCGGCGCCGGGGGTAGCGAAAACCAGTTGGCGAGGGCGGGGGTGAGCGGCTCAGGCGGGGGGCGCGGCCAGGAACTCGGCCACGTGGTGGGCGTAGCGGTCGTACTCCACCAGGAACGCGTCGTGGCCGTAGTTGCTGCTCACGGAGACGTGCTCCACCGCCTTGCCCAGGCGGCGCAGCATCACCTCCATGACCTCGGTGTCCAGGGGCGGGTAGAGCCAGTCGGAGGTGAAGGTGATGAAGCGCAGGCGGGCCTTGATCTGGGCCAGGGCCTCTTCCAGGCCCCCGGCGAAGCCGTCGCCGAGGTCGAAGGTGTCCAGGGTCTTGGTGAGGTACAGATAGCTGTTGGCGTCGAAATGCTCGGTGAACTTGTAGCCGTTGTAGTGCAGGTAGCGCTCCACGTCGTACTGGGCGGAGAGGGCATAGATGCCCTCGCGACCGGAGATGCGGCGGCCGAACTTGGTGCGCATGGAGGCGTCGCTCATGAAGGTGAGGTGGCCGATCATGCGCGCCACCGCCAGGCCGTCCCGGGGGGCTTCTCCGGTGGCGTAGTAGTTGCCGTCGTTCCAGTTGGGGTCGCTCATCACCGCCCGGCGGCCGATCTTGTTGAAACCGATCGACAGGGGTGAGGAGGCACCGGTGGTGGAAATCGGCAGCGCCGAGCGGACCCGGCGGGGGTAGCGCACAGCCCACTCCAGGGCCTGCATGCCGCCCATCGACCCGCCGATCACGCAGTGCAGCCGGTCGATACCCAGGTGGTCGAGCAGCAGGGCTTGTACCCGCACCATGTCGCGGATGGTGATCACCGGGAACTTCATGGCGTAGGGTCGCCCGGTGCGGGGGTTGGTGCTGGCCGGACCGGTGGTGCCTTTGCAGCTGCCGAGTACGTTGGGGCACACCACGAAGTAACGGTCGGTGTCGATGGCGCGGCCGGGACCGATCATCGGATCCCACCAGCCGGGCTTGGGGTCGTCGGGGTAGAGGCCGGCGGCATGGGCATCGCCCGACAGGGCGTGGCAGACCAGCACGGCGTTGTCGCGTGCGGGGGAGAGGGTGCCGTAGGT
>JARGFW010000089.1 GCA_029211085.1 Deferrisomatales bacterium
TATCTTCGTCAATCCCCTGGTCGTACTCCACCTTGCTGAAGGTCATCACCGTGTTCCCGCCGGTGTTGAGATCTTCCACCCGGGACTCGGTGACGGTGGGGTGTCCCCCCACCGTCTCGACCTTCAGCGCCTCGACCCGCCGGTAGACCTTGCCCTGGGGATCGGTGTACTCGGCCTTCACCGGCAGGAAGGTGGCCTTGTCGATCCACAGCCGGTAGCTGGCGAACTCCACCCCCGTCGTGTTCTTGGGGGTGTTGAGCAGCACGTACTGCTGGTCGGTCTCTTCCTGCAGGGTATGGGTGTCCTCCGCCACGCCGCGGCCGGAGACGTCTTCGTAGAGAAAGTGGGAGCCGACGAAGCTGGTGCGCTTGTCCGAGGCGGCGATGCGCTTCACCAGGTCCAGGGCCGGCAGGTACATCCAGCGGTCGTCATCACCGTCCACCTTCTTCTGTACCAGGAATACGGTCTTGCGCACGTCGCCGGGCTTGTGGAAGTACACGTAGTAGTCCTGGCGCCCGCCGTCCTCCAGGTCCTTGCGCAGGATCGTGAACTCCCGCTCCCGGGTGCGGCCGGACCCATCGGTGATGACCATGGTGGCGCGGGCCACGCCGTCGTCGCCGCTGTAGTAGGAGGCAAGATTCGCCTTGTTGACGATCTCGTCCACCGGGGGTGCGGCGCCGGCGCCACCGGACAGGATCAGACAGGTGAGCAGGGCAGTGCCCAGGGTCAGGTTCTTCATCGGTTCACTCCTCTCATCCAGGATCTACGCGGCAGCGTTGTGCTGGGCCATGTCCTTGCGGAACAGGGTGTTTTGGAACAGTTGGACCAGGGCGGGCAAGATCACCAGGGTGCCGAAGCCGGAAACCGCCATGATGGTGGCCAGGAAGAGGCCCACCGTCTGGTACGGAATCAGGGTGGCCAGGAGCAGGGGCAGGAACCCCAGGGCGATGACGATGGCGTTGCGGGTGATGGCCCGGGCCGGGGCGTGGGCCATGATGCGCGACGCCTCCCGCCAGGAACCGGTCTCCCGCACCAGCTCGCGGCTGCGCTCGATGTAGTGGATGGCGAAGTCGATGCTCATGCCCAGGGTGAGGCTGGAGAGCACCGCCACCGGCATGTCGTAATCCTTGCCGATCAGGCCGATCAGCCCATAGATGAAGGCGATGGTCACCGACAGGGGCACCATCGACAGCAGTCCCCACGGCACCGAGCGGAACAGGAAGATCATGATCACCAGCACCATGGCGAAACTGCCCAGCAGGCTGGAGAGCATGCCCTTGACCATCTTCTCCTGCCACACCACGTTCAGGTAGGTGAGCCCTGCCCACTCGTGCTGCAGTTCCACCGGCGGCGGGTTCATCACCAGGTACTCTTCCACCGTCTTCACCACCCCTTCCATATCCCGGTTGTCCCCGCTCTTGAGCTGGAACCACAGGTTGATCCGGCGGTAGTCGGGGGTCACCAGATGCCACACGTCGTCCGGGTCGTGGCTGCCCTGGAAGGAAAGCAGGCACTGGGCCACCGCGGCGGCCGTGTCGGGGATGCGGAACTGCTCCTCCTTCCCTTCGTAGAGCTCCTGGTGCACCTTCTTCACCACGTCGGGCAAGCCGTTGGTCTTGCCGACGATGCCGTGTTCGGCCAGATGCCGCTGGAACGTTGCCACCCAGCGCAGCAGGGCAGGATCTTTGAACAGGTGCAGGGCGGTGCGCTGGTCTTCCAACCCTTCGGACAGCGCGTCGAACGCCTCCCACGCCGCGGCGTCATCCTGGGACAGGGTGGCGGACAGGTGATCCAGTTGCTTGGCCAGCGCCTCTACCACCGTCACCGGGGCCTCCGGCCCGGCATCCGCCGGCAGCGCCCCCGTCAGGTCGTCCAGATGGGCGCGCAGCTTCCCGGCCATCGCCGGCACCGGTCCGTCTCCGGCCGCCGACCCCTCGAGGAAACCCTGCACCCCGGCCAGGGCTGCCCTCGCCGACCCGAGGGCGACCGGTGGTTCCAGCACCAGGTACGCCTCGTAGGTGCCGCCAAAGTGGTGATTGAGCACCTGGTCGGCTACCCGGATCGGGTGGCCCGGTTCGAACCACTTCACCGGGTTGTCGTTGATCTGGATGCGGCTGATGCCGTAGACGCTTACCGCCAGCACCGCCGCGGTGAGCGCGATCCAGGTACGGGCATGGGCGGTGGTGATCCGACCCAGCCAGATCAACCCCCGCGCCAGGGGGGAGTGGTCGGCGTCTTCGGCGTGGGACGCGGCGGTGCCGAAGTCCTTTAGCCGTCGCTCGGGGATGAACACCAGGATATAGGCGGGCACCAGCAGCACGGTAAGCACCCACGCCACCGCGACCCCGAACGCCACGAACAGCCCGAACACCCGCACCGGTGGGATGGGGGTGAGCGCCAGGCTGGCGAACCCGGCCAGGGTGGTGACGCTGGTGTAGAGCATCGGCGTGAACAGGTCGGTCATCACCACCCGCAGGGTCTTCTTCCGGTCCTGGAACTCCTGGTAGCGGTCGAAGAACACGCTGATGATGTGCACCGAGTCCACCACCGCGATGGGCATGAGGAAGATGGGAATCATCGAACTCATGATGTGCACGGTGTTGCCCGTGCCGATCAGGGTGCCCATGGTGATCGCCACCGTGAGCATCGCCACCACCATGGGGGCGATCACCAGGGTGAGCTTGCGGAAGAAGAACAGCATCAACAGAAATACGATCAGGCCGGCCAGGGGCGCCGAGATCGCCATCTGCTTGAACATCTCCACGCCGAAGGTGTCTTCGGCCACCGGCAGGCCGGTGATGTGGAACTGGTCGGCGCTGTCTCCCCCCGCGGTGGCGATCAGGGCCTGGATCTCCTGGCTCACCCGGTGGGCGATGCTCTTCTCCTGGATCGGCACGTACAGCGCCAGGGCCTTGCCGTCCTCGCTCACCAGGGTGCCGTCGAGCAGGGGGTTCGCCAGGGCGCGGTCGCGGATGTGGCGGGCCTCCTCCCGGGTCTCGGGCGGGCGCTCCATCAGATACTGGAAGCGCACGGTGCCCGGGCCGGCCTGGAGAATGTCGTCCACGGTGCCGGGGGCCATCAGGTCCTGGAGCACCACCCCCGCGATGCCGCGGATTCCCTGGGTGAGCCGATGCACGGCGCCCAGGGTGGCGGGGTTGAACACCCCGTCGGGATCCACTTCGTTCACTACGCCTACCACCACCATGTCCGACAGGGCGAACGCCGCCTTCACCTGGTGGTGGAACACCCGCACCCGCGCCTCTTCGCTGAGCATGTTCTCGGGGTCGGTATCGACCCGAATGGTACCGACGCGGGTCAAGGACAGGGCGGTGACCAGTAGGGCCAGGGCCAGGACCAGTTTCGGGTGGTTCACGGCGAACTCGGTAATCCGTCTGCCCATCGTTTTGCTCCGGGTTGAGAAACAAGGGGAAATCGGAGGCTTGGATGCTGGGGGTGGGGAAAGGATTCAGTAAAGCTTTAACCTACACAAAGAACGGGAGAATAGAAAGGGCGCCGACAGGGCGCCGACAGGGTGTGTCGGCCTTTCCTCCGGCGGGCAGGAACCTTGGGCTGCAACGCCTCTCGCCCGTTCCACGGGTGCCCGTGAGCGGCTGTGCACCCCCCGGGCCTCGGCGCCAAACCTGCCTGCCCGCTCTCCGGAAAGTCTCCGTTCCCTGCTGCTGGGGGGAGCTTTGCGGGCGACCGCTGGTGGCTGACAGCTGACGGCTATGGACTCACGCAGAGACGGCTTGCCGGCGGCTCAAGGGCGATGCAACAGCAGCGCCCCCCATTCGCCGTCCACTTTCCGGGCCAGTTCGGTCAGCCCTTGGACCCCGTACACCCGCGCTGCGGAGCCCAGTTCTGCCTCCAACAGGCCGGACAGCACCAGTACCCCCCCTGGTGCCACCCGCGCTGTCAGTATCGGCGCCAGGCCGAGCAGGATCTGATAGAGGATATTGGCGACCACCAGGGGGAAGCTGCCGGCCACCGCCCGCAGGTCGCCGCACAACACGGCGACCCGATTCTCCACACCGTTGCGGGCCGCGTTCTCTCGGGTGGCCGCGGCCGCTTGGGGGTCGATGTCCAGGGCCACCACCCGGGGCACCCCCAGCCGGGCCACGGCCACACTCAGGATGCCGGAGCCGCATCCCACGTCGAGGCAGCTCTGCACCGGCATCGCGGCCAGCCGGCGGTCCAGCAACCCCAGACACAGCCGGGTGGTTTCGTGGGTGCCGGTGCCGAACGCCCTGCCCGGGTCGAGGCGCAGCACCTCCACCCCGGCCGCGTACTCCGGGGGTTCACACCAACTGGGGCACACCGCCAGCCGCGGCGAGAGCAGCGCCGGCCGGAAGTGCTCCTTCCATGCGTCCCGCCAGGGTTCCCCCTCCTCCCGCTCCCAGTGCCAGGTCGGGGTCTGCTCGCGGTCGGCGGCAAACGTCGTCAGGACCTCTTCCACCCCGGCCTGCGCCTCCGGGGCGAAGTACGCGACCCGCGCCTCTCCCTGTTCGATCACCCCGCCGGCGCCGTTTTCCGCAAGCAGCAGGTCGAGCAGTTCCCGGTCCCCTGGGGCCGCCTGCACCGTCACCTTCCACCACACCGGCACCTTGCTCACGGCTGGGGCTCCGCCAGGGAACGGCCCTCGAAGTGGGTTGCAGCGTCTCTCAGCCGCTGGGGGACCCGGAGCAACTTGCGCTGCACGTAGTCGAACGCAGCCTGGGTGGTCTCCCCCTCGGCGGTGACTCCGCGGGGGCCCTCGATGCGGTAGCCCAGGCGGAACGAGGTGCGGCCGAACGCCTCGGTGCGCACCCCCAACACCAGCGCATCGCCGTGGAACATCTCGGCCCGGTAGCGTACCCGGGCCTCCACCAGGATCATCCCGCACCCGTCGCCGATGTCCAGTTCCGAGAACTCCCCCAGGGCGGCCAGGTACGCGATGCGCGCCTCCTGGAAGTACTCGAGCACCGCTGCGTTGGAGACGTGTCCGCCGTAGTTGATGTCGGCGATGGCGACACGGTAAGGGTGGGTGAAGCGGAACTCTTCCACGACGGTACTCCTCACGGTGGTGGGCGAAGGGAGGTGGCAGGGGGCGGTCGAGGACGACGGTACGTCGGCCGCCCCGCGGGGTCAATCCGGATTCGGCGCACCGTTTGACCGGGCTGCTTGACACCACTCGGACCGATGGCTAGCGTGCATCCGAAAATCGGTTGACGGAGGAGCCATGACCCGGCGCACACGGCTGCACCCAGAACTGCGCAGGCAGCAGATCGTTAGCGAGGCCATCCATGTGTTCTTCGAACTGGGCTACGAAGGGGCCAGCCTGCGCGACCTGGCCCGGCGGGTGGGCATCAACAAGGCTACCGTGTACCACTACTTTTCCAGCAAGGAGGAGATCCTCTACCACATCGTGCGCGAGGTGGGCAGCGGGCTGCTCGACGGCGTGCGGCGTGCGGCCCAGTCCGGAGACGATCCCCTGGCGGACCTGGAGGGCATGGTCCGGTTCCAGATCGAGTACATGGAGGATCACCTGGAGGAGGTCAAGGTCCTGGTCGAGGAGAAGAAGAGCCTGTGTGCCGAGCTGTTGCGTGCCACCCAGGACAACGAGAGCGCCATACTGGGACTCTACAAGAGTACCCTGGAGCGCTGCCTGGAGCGCGGCTTGATCCGCCCGGTGCAGATCACCACCGCGGCTTTCGGCATTCTCGGGCAGATCAACTGGCTGTACCACTGGTACCGCCCCGAGGGTCCGCTGAGTATCCGCGAACTGTCTGATCAGGTCCTCAGCCTGCTGTTCCACGGCCTGGTAATGCCCCCCGCCGCCTGATTCCGCCGCCGCTCAAACCGACCCGCAGTTCTTTTGACACCCCCCAACCCCAGGGGTACGGTTGCCGCCTTCGCCTAGAACGGAGGTGAGTCATGGGGAACTCCTTCTCTTCCGATGGCCTGGACAGCCGCATCTTGGAGAGCTTGGGCTGGGGGGTGTTCGTGGTGGGGCGCGAGTCCCGCCGGGTGCACGCTTGGAACCGACGCATGGAAGAGCTTACCGGCATCGCCGCCGACGCGGTGCGCGGCCGGCCGGTGGCGGAGGTGTTCAGCTACCTGAAGGGTCTCGATGTGGAGGCGACGGTGGCGGAGATGGTCCGCAGTGGCTGTTTCGATGAGCGCTGCCTGCGCCTGGTCCGTCCCGGGGGAGCAGTGGTGTTCCGTCACGTCCGGGGCGACGTGTTGCAGGGCGGCAACGGCGGGGAGGATGGGGTGGTGGTGAGCGTGCAGGATGTCACCGACCGAGAGCAAATGCGCACCTTCATGGGCCAGTACCTGGCCCGGGAAGTGGCGGAGATGATCCTCGGCTCGCGCCCCGGCCAACTCCTGCCGGGGCGCGAGGTGGAGGTGGCGGTGTTGGTGGCCGACATGCGGGAGTTCACCGGAACCGCAGAGGGGCTCACCCCGGAGGAGTTGTTTGCAACCCTCAATGTGTACCTGGGGCCGATGGTGGAGGTGATCCTGCGCCACGGGGGCATGATCGACAAGTTCACTGGAGACGGGTTCATGGCGGTGTTCGGCATGGCCGAGTGCGACGGCAGCGAGGCCCGGCGGGCCCTGCTCGCCGCCCTGGAGTTGGAGCAGCGGGTGGCGGAACTGCGCGACAGCCGCGAGGCCCAGGGGGTGTACACCCTGGGCCTAGGCTACGGCGTCCACTGGGGCCCCGCCACCGCCGGAAGCCTCGGTAGCCTCTCCCGCATGGAGTACACCGTGGTCGGTGACACGGTCAATGTTGCCCACCGCATCCAGGGCCTTGCCGCCGCCGGTGAGATTCTGGTCACGCGCCAGGCCTCCCAGGCCGCCGGTCCCGGCTTCTCCTGGGACGCTGGGCGCTGGGAGCGCATCCGCGGCCGCAAGGCCCCGATCAAGCTCCATGTCCTGCAGGGGCGGGTGGAGTCGGCGCTGGTCTGATCTGCGGCGGGCGATCCGCCCGCCGTTGGCATTGTCGGCAATGAGCAAGGCGACCCCTGTAGGGAGTCGCCTTGCCTGCTCTTGCTTGCGGCCAAAGCGCCGCAAGCGTCCGGTCCGTCTCGGGGGTGGTGTGCGCGTCGAGGGGCTAGGTCGTCTCAAACAGGACCGTGGAGAGGTAGCGCTCCCCGGAGTCGGGCAGGATCACCACGATGGTCTTGCCCTTGTTCTCTGCTCTTGCCGCCACTTGCAATGCCGCGGCCATGGCCGCGCCGCCGGAGATGCCGCAGATGATGCCTTCCTCTTGAGCCAGGCGCCGGGCTGTGACGAAGGACTCCTCATCGCTCACCTGCACCACCTCGTCCACCATGTCCATGTCCAGCACGTCCGGCTTGAAGCCGGCGCCGATGCCCTGGATCTTGTGGGGTCCTGGGGAACCGCCGGACAGCACCGGGGAGTTCGCCGGTTCCACGGCCACCGAGGTGATCGCCTTGTTCTTCTCTTGCTTGATGTAGCGGCTGACCCCTGTGATGGTGCCGCCGGTACCGACCCCGGACACCAGGATGTCGATGGCACCGTCGGTATCGTTCCAGATCTCCGGGCCGGTGGTCTCGAAGTGGATCCGGGGGTTGGCGGGGTTCTTGAACTGGTTGGGCTGGAAGTAGGTGTCGGGGGCCGAGTCGGCCATCTCCTGGGCGCGGCGGATCGCGCCCCCCATGCCCTCGCTGCCGGGGGTCAGCACCAGGTCGGCTCCGAACGCGGCCAGCATCTTGCGGCGTTCCAGGCTCATGGTTTCGGGCATGGTGAGCACCAGTTTGTAGCCCCGGGCGGCGCACACGTAGCTGAGCGCGATACCGGTGTTTCCGCTGGTGGGTTCCACTACGGTCATACCGGGTTTGAGGACGCCGTTCTTCTCGGCATCCCAGATCATGGAGGCGCCGATCCGGCACTTCACGGAGTAGGCCGGGTTGCGCCCCTCCACCTTGCCCAGCACGGTGGCGGGCAGGCCCTCGGCCAGGCGGTTGATCCGCACCAGGGGGGTGTTGCCGATGCTGAGGCTGTTGTCGTCGTAGATGCGGGCCATGGCAGACCTCCGGTCGCTTCCAGGTGGGCGCCGACGGAGCGGCGTACCGATGTAGGAGTTCACAAAATAGAACTCTCCATTTAAAGTGTCAAGAATTGTTTTCGGCAATTCTACCTGGAAACAGAGAAACAAATTGGCTTTGTGCTGTAGATGGCTCGTAGCCCGCGGGGGGAAGGCGGCGAACGTGGGGAGGGTCGCTTCGTGGAGGGGAGTGGGTGGGAACTGCAGAGGTCAGCCGGCGATCCACAGCCGAGCGAGCCCCAGGAGCACCGAGCCTCCCAGACCGATGGCCAGATAGCACGCCACCACCCGGGGGCGGAAGATCGCGGTGAGGGCGGCAGTGGCGGGGATGCTGGTCACCGGACCGGCCATCAGGAACGCCAGATCGGCGCCCACGGCGATGCCCTTGGCTTGCAGACCGGCGAGGATGGGTACCACCGGCACCTGGTGGGCGGGCAGGGGAAGGGCCACGGCGGCGGCGGCGAGCACCGAGACCACGCCCTCGCGGCCCACCAACCAGGTGACCCACTGGATCGGCACATACACCTGGAACAGGGCCTCCAGCAGGATCGCCAGACCGACCCAGGCACCGACGAACACACCGACGTCGTAGAAGCGGTCCAGGAAGAACCGCCAACGGCTCTCCCGGGCCACCACGGTCATGGTGCGCAAGCGCAAGCCGCCGTGGCAGGCGATCTCATAGGCTGGAGCGAGCTCGCCGTCGGGCCCGTACACGGGCTGCAACCGCACCAGGTCGCCGGCCAGCACGCCGCCGCGTTGCAGCGCCAGGGTCGCGAAGCCGGCGAACAGGCCGAGGAACACGGCGCCCCCCAGCTTCCACCAAGCGAGGGCCTCCCCCACGCCCCCCCAGGTGAGAACGAACGATGCCGGGTCCATCACCGGGCTGGTAATCAGCAGCGCCATCAGCGGCGGCAGGGGCACTCCCGCCAGGGCCATGGGGATCACCACCGGCAGGACACCACAGGAACACAGGGGGCTGAACACCCCCACCCCAGTGGCGATGACGATGCCCCACACCCCGGCCCGGCCCACGTACTGACGTATCTTGCGGTCGAGCTGGTAGGTCTTGATCAGCGCAGCCACGGTGATGCCGAGCAAGGTGAACCAGCCCATGCGGGCCACCTCCGCCCAGATCACCCGCAGCACCTCCAGCAGGGAGTCCATCGGCGTTACCTCAAACGGAGCTCAGGGTCACCGCTGCCAGTTCCTCCTGGGGGGCGGTTTCCAGGTGGTCGAGCAGGGCCGCGATGTGTTCGCGCAGGGCTCGTTCCTCGGCACTGCCGGGCGGCAGTTGGTCGGCCTGGCTGCGCAGTTCCCCGTAGCGGCGACCGAACTGCAAAGCCTGCACCGTGGGGCGCGCCTCGGCCCGCCGGCCTTCGTCCAGGGCCGTGAGCACCAGGCGATGGTCCCCTTCGGCGAGCAGCTCCAGGTTGCCGTTGCCGGCGGTGCACTGGGTTGCCAGTTGGATGCCGTCCACGGCACAGGTGCGGTGGTGGTAGCAGGCTCGCAGGCGCCGCCAGGCGTCGGCGTTCACTCCCAGCGCAGCGCGTGCCGCCCAACCCATGCGCGCGCCCAGAATCGACATGGGGCAGCGGTGGCCATGGAGCCGCTCGAGGGCGCCAAACAACGCCCGGTCCGGTGCAACCGCCTCAGAAGGCGTAATGGTGGGGGCAGTCATTACGGTGGATTTCCAGGTACTTGGTGGTCATGTCAGGGGTCAGCCAGGGGGTCACCTGGCCCATGGCCGCCGCGAAGTCCGCGGCGGTGACCACCGCGCGGTCGGCTTGCAGCGCCTCCAGGGTGGCACGCTTGCACAGACTCTCGGCGTCCCAGCCCACGAAGCCTTCGCTGTCCCGGGCCAGTTGGTCGGGGTCCACGTCCGCAGCCAGGTGGGGCATCTTCGCCAGATAGATGTCCAGCATGCCGCGGCGGTCGGCAGCGTTGGGTGGCGGTACGAAGATCTTGCGGTTGAAGCGTTTCTTTTCTTTGATCAGCGCCTGGTCCACGGTGTCGATACGGTAGCACGAACCGGCCAGCATGACCCGGGGGTTGCGCACGATGCGGTCCACCTGCTCGATGAACAGCCGCGACAGCCCGGCGTCGGCGAAGGTGGGGGGAATGCCGCGCAGGTTGCCCGGGCCCCACTCGTAGGAGCACCCGGCCCGTGGGCACAGCCACTCGCAGTCAGAGACGAACAGCACGCACGGTGCCTCATGCTCGGCGTCGTCGAACGCCTGGCGCATTTCTTCGGGTTTGCCCAACATCTCCTGGCCCGAGACGTACACGAAGCTCACCCCGGCCTCGCTGGCGGCCGCCTCCGCGAGCATGGTGATGCCCACCCCTAGGGGCCCCCACAGCATCACCCCGGAGGGGGGTTCCAGGTTCAGTTGTTCCATCAGTTCGGGTTTTTGCAGGGGCAGGGAGATCATCTCCTTCACCAGCTGCTTCACCTCGGGGAAGCCGCCGATGTCGTCCCACTGCAGCACCGGGCGGCGCACCTCGTAGAAGATCTTCTCCAGTTTCTTGTGCATGGTTTCTCTCTCGAATGGTTGCCGCGCGGCGCGTGTCGCGCAGGGCTCCGGGTGTCTCGTGGCCGTCTGATACGGGCGGGAGGGGGGCGGGTTACCGTGGCGGGGGGGTGGGGCGTCGATGGACGGATCAGGGACCGAACCCGCGCAGTTTCTGGAGGAGTTGGGAGCGGGTGTTCACACCGGCGCGCAGGAACGCCACCTTCAGGTGGGACTTGATGGTGTGGGGGCTCAGGGAAAAGTCCTTCGCCAGCTCCCGGTTGCTGCGGCCGGTTTCATAGAACGCCGCCAGCACCTCCCGCTGGCGTGGGGTCAGTCGCAGCTCACGGCCCACTGCCTCCCAGTCCGGTTCGATGCCGGTGGCCGGGGGCAGTTGGCGCTCCAAGGCCCGGGTGACGCTCTCCAGAAAGGTCTCCACCTCGAACGGCTTGACCAGAAAGTCCATCGCCCCCTTGCGCAGACAGTCCACCGCGGCGTCTAGACTGGCGTGCCCGGTGATCACCACGACCCGGGTCGCGATCCCCCGCGCGTAGATGCGGCGCAGCAACTCCGGGCCGTCCATATTCGGCATGTGCAGATCGGTGACCACCAGATCGTAGCGCTGCTGCCGGATGCGCTCCCACGCCTGCTGGCCGTCGGCAGCCGTGTCTACCGCGAAGCCGCGGGCCACCACCGCCCGGCGCAGGCTGTGCAACAGGGGCCCCTCGTCGTCGACGACGAGAATCCGGGGCGGGCGTTGCTCCTCCACGAGGGCTATTGGTCCTTGTTCCACGGGTGGTTGAACTGGCCGCGCAGGGATTCGTGGGGCGGGTCGGGGGAGCGGTGGCAGACGAAACACTGGATGCCCCTCTCGTCGCCTCCCACCACCTCGGCCGGCGCCGCTGCGGCGAACACCTCCAGCCGTTTGGTGGGCACCGCGCTGTGGTAGGGCACTTGCCGGACCTCGCGCAGGATCACATCCCTGGCGTCCACGACTCCCCCCTCCCTGCCCAGGGATACGGGCACCACGGAGATCTCCCAGGTGCCGCCGATCTTGCCCCTGTGGCACTGGTCGCAGCCCCCGGGGGGCTGGATGTCCTTGGTGAGATGGCTGGCCACACAGGCGTAACCGCCGGCCAGCAGCAGAGCAGCACCCAGCAGCAGAGCCGATGCGCGTCGTCGATCCATGGGAATCTCCTCGCAAACAGGGTACACACCGCCCCCTGGAGGTGTCAAAGAGACCGGCCGGCGCAACCGCACGGGTCGGGTCTCGGCTGCTAAAGAGTTGTCCCTCTGGGACCGATGGGTAGCCCCAACCGGATGCTGTGCACCTGCTCCACCGGAGAGGAACGATGCCATTGTTTGCGAGCCGGGGGCGGCCCCCCAAGCGGCGCATCCTATTTATCGAGAAGGCCTTCCAGCTGCGCTTCATCGCCAAGGTGACGGCGGTGGTGGTGCTCGGCACGGCGCTGACCGGAGGGCTGCTCTACCTGCTGGCCGACAAGGAGTTTGGCCGCGCCTTCTACAGTGCCCACTACCAGGCGCGGAGCTCCTGGGAGCTGCTCCTGCCCGCGGTGCTGGCGGCATCGTTCGTCTCCATGTGCATCGTGGCGATGGTGGCGGTGGTGCTCACCCTCTACGACAGCCACCGGATCGGCGGGCCCATGTACCGCTTCCGCGCCAACCTGGAAACCATCGCCGGGGGCGACCTCACCCTGGTCACCCACCTGCGGGACGGGGACGAGCTGCGTGCCCTCACCGAGGCCATGAACGGGATGACCCGGAGCTTGCGGGACAAAGTAGCGGCGGCGGGCGCCGTCGCCCGGGAACTGGGCGCCGCCCTGGAGGCCGCCCAACAGACATCCCAGGCCGGCGACCCGGTGGGGTCGGAGCACCTGTCCCGCCTGGCGCGTTGTCGGGAGGAGTTAGTCGAGGCTCTCGGGGCGTTTCGGGTGTGAGATGAGGTTGCGCCGACTCCTCTTCACGGCCGGGGTGTGCCTGGCACTGAACGCCACCGGAGCGCTCGGGGCGGACGACAACCCCCACGCCTTCATGGCCGACGCCGCACAGTGCGGGCGCTGCCACGAGGAGGAGGCGGGGGCGCCCAGCGCCGTGACCCTGACCAAGGACGTGGTGTCCCTGTGTCTCGACTGCCACGGCTCCCGAGAGCTGTTCACCGTGCATCCGGTGGACATCCGCCCGGCGGTCGCGGTCCCCGTCGACCTGCCCCTGGACTCCTCTGGCACCATGACCTGCGCCACCTGCCATGACGCCCACGGCCCCTACCGGGGCGAGGGTCCTTACGTGGCGGAGCCACTGCACCTGCGCCTGCTCGCCGCCGTCACCTTCAAATCCTCGTACCGGACCTACTTCCTGCGGCGCCGCAACGACGCCGGTGCCCTGTGTTTGGGGTGCCACCAGCAGTCCCTGCTGGCCGCCGAGGGGTTTCACGTGGATGAGGTGAGCCTCCTGCCCGAATACGCCGGCTCCGCAGCCTGTTCCACGTGCCACCCCGATGCCTACCGGGAGTGGCGGCGTACCTCCCACGCC
Organism: Deferrisomatales bacterium; assembly: GCA_029211085.1. Taxonomy (GTDB): domain Bacteria; phylum Desulfobacterota; class Deferrisomatia; order Deferrisomatales; family JARGFW01; genus JARGFW01. Next base: position 13,111 of record JARGFW010000089.1, read on the forward strand.
CGCATGGCGGCCGCAGTCGCGGACGCTCCGGAACTGGTGGCCGCGGACTTCGACACAGATCCCCCGTTTCCTTTCGAACAGGTGGTGTACCGGTTGGGGAACCACTGGACCCAGCGTTTCGTGGTGAAGAAGGAAGACAGCTACTACGTGAAGGCGCCGATCTGGTCGCTGACCAAAGGGGAGTGGGACACATCCTACTGGATCGACAAGCCTTGGACCGAGTACTGCCAGGGGTGCCACACCACCGGCTTCGAGGTGCGACCCGAGGCGCGCTTCGCGGAACTGGGCATCGGCTGCGAGGCGTGCCACGGCCCCGGTCGCCGTCACGTGGAAAGCAACGGGGAGGAGGCGGTAGTGAACCCCGCCGACCTGGACCCCGCGCGGCGGGCCATGGTGTGTGAAGCGTGCCATACCGTGGGCCATGACCGCACCGGCCAGTTCCGGTTTCCCCTGGGGTATCTGCCCGGCAAGGACCTCACCCGCTACTACAAGGGCCTGTTGCCCAAACCCGGCCAGGACAATAACACTTTCCTGGGGGACGAGAGCTACGCGGACCGCCACAACCAGTGGCAGTTCTGGGTGGAGCACTTCATGGACGCCAAGGGGCTCACCTGCGACCTGTGCAAGAGCTTCCGCGATCGGGCCACCAAGACCGCCGAGCAGCCGGTGATGAACCCGTCGGAGTACTGCCTGAGCTGCCACCAGAAGGACTGGCCCGAGACCCGCCTGCACCGCCGCCATCTGGAGGCCGAGGTGCACTGCCACCGCTGCCACGTGCCGGGGCTGGCTCCGGGGGGGAAGAGCTACAGCGTCCACGACCACAAGTTCCTGTTCCTGGAGCCCGAGACCGAGGTGAATCTGACCCTGGAGGAGGCCTGCAGCCAGTGCCACGACGGTGGCGTCGGGGTGCGGAGAAACTGATTCTTGGGTCTTCTTGTTCTTCTCGCCCCATGCCCCATCGGCGGTCTTGCGCGTGCCCCCCGCCTACCCTACAGTGCCGACTCGAACCATCGTATTGCATAGGAGGATGCCATGAAGCTACGTATTGCCCCGATCACCGTGCTGGCCCTGGGCCTGTGCGCCGCGCTCCTGCTGACCAGCGCTCGTCCCGGTCACGCCGTGTGTCTGGAAACCGGCCAGGTGGCCCCCGACTTCACCATCGGCGATATCGACGGCAACCCGGTCACCCTCTCCCAACTGCGGGGCAAGGTGGTGCTGCTGGCCTTCTGGGCTTCCTGGTGCCCCCGTTGCATGGAGGAAATGGCATTCCTGCAGGGGCTCTATACGGGGTTCTCGGGGGAACTGGAGGTGCTGGCGATCAACCAGGAAACCCAGAACCTCTCGGCGACCCACGTGGCCAAGCTCAAGGAGGAGATCCAGGGGCTCGGCATCGAGTTCCCGATCCTGCTCGACAAGGAACTGGAGGTGTGGAAGTCCTACTGCATCAACGCCCTGCCCACCAGCGTGATCCTGGACAAAGAGGGAGTGGTGCGCTTCGTAGAACCCAACTACTACTGGGCCAGCCAGAAGAAGATCAAAGCGGTGCTCGAGGAGTTGGGGGTCAACAAACCGTGAGCCTGACCCACCGCAACCGTTCCCTCCGCGGGGCAGCGGTGCTGTTGTTTGCCGGGGTGCTGCTGGTCTGGCTGGCACCGGCGGCGCCCGCCGCCGAGATGTTCCGGCTCCGCGAGCCCGGTGAGCCCCTGCCCTCCATGACCCTCAACGACATGGACGGGGTGCCCCACACCCTCGACCCTGCCTCGGTGGGCCGGCCGGTGTTGCTGTTCTTCTGGTCGGTGTACTGTCCCAACTGCAAGGAGGCCATGCCCGCGTTGGTGGAGCTGTCTGCCGGCGCCGTCGGCGAGCAGGTGGAGGTGTGGGCCATCAACGTGGACGGCGAGCGGTTCAGCAACGCGGTGAAGGTGTACGTGCGCGATATGCAGCTGCCGTTCCCCTGTGTGTACGATCGTCTGGAGGGTGAGTACCTGGTGGCCGCCGATCCCCTGGGGGTGTCCAAGACGCCCACCCTGTATCTGGCCGGCCGTGATGGCAAGATCTTGCTGCGCCAGGTGGTGGGAATCGACACCGGGGCGGTGGCCACGGCGCTGCGGGCCGCGGCGACGCCCTGACCGCCCGTGACGGCTTCCCCTCCGTTCCTGATGGCTCCCATGGCGGGGGTCACCGATGCCGCGTTCCGCCAGCGCCTGCGCCGCAACGGCTGCTGCCGGTTGAGCACCGAGATGGTGTCGGCGGCGGCCCTGGCGCGGGGTAACCGCCGCACCCTGGGCTACCTGGCGGTGCCCGACCTGGGGCCCGACCTGGAGGTGCAGCTGTTCGGGGCGAACCCAGCAGAGCTCGCCGAGGCCGGGGCCATGGCCGTGGACGCCGGGTTCGCCGCCGTGGACCTCAACGCCGGTTGCCCGGTGAAGAAGGTGGTGGGAGGAGGGGCGGGCGCCGCCCTGTTGCGCGACCCCGCTCACCTGGGGCGCTGCCTGGCGGCCCTCCGCCGGGTGGTTCCCGGCCAGCTGTCGGTGAAGATTCGCGCGGGCTGGGACGCCGCTTCGATCAACTGTACCCAGGTGGCCCGGATCGCCGCAGACGCCGGAGTCGATCGCATCACCCTGCACCCCCGCACCCGCAGTCAGGGCTACTCCGGTCTCGCCGACTGGTCCCTGGTGGAGGAACTGGTGCGCGAGTGCCGGGTGCCGGTGGTGGGCAACGGCGACATCGACAGCGCGGCGGTAGCGGTGGAGCGGTTGCGCAGCAGCGGCTGTGCGGGGGTCATGGTGGGGCGCGCCGCCCTGGGGCAACCGTGGTTGTTTGCCCAGGCGGCGGAACTGTGGCAGGGACGGCCGGCGGGACCGCCACCGGCGCCTCGGCAGATCGGGGAGGATCTGGTGGCGCAGCTGCGGGATCTGGTGCGGTGGAAGGGAGAGCGGGTCGCGGTGGTGGAGATGCGCAAGTTCGTGGCCTGGGGCGCGAAGGGGTTCGTGGGGGTGGCCGAGTTCCGCCGCAGTACCCAACACGTCACCGAGGCCCGGGAGCTGGAGGAGCGGGTGCACGGGTTCTTCGACGCCATCGGGGAGGAAGGGGCATGAGCGGTAAAGGCACCGCAGCGGAGCAGGCCCTGGTCATCAGTCACAGCTCGTCGCTGCAGCGGCGCCTCACCGCCGCCCTGGGGGCCCTCGGGGTGGGGGTGGACCAGGTGCCGGATCCGGCACGCTTGGGACGGCACCGGCGCAAACGACCGTTCCTGGTCTGTTTCGTGGACGCACGCCACGGGGATGGAGTCGGCTGCTGGGGAAGCTGTGCGCAGCAGCGGCCGGCCGAACGCTACGTGCTGGTGGTGGGGCAGTGGCAGCAGCCGGGGGCCGCCGACAGCCCCCCGCCGGTGGGGTGCGGTGACGGCCCGTTCGGCTACCTGCGCGAGCCGTTCGGTGGCTGTGAGGTGCGCGCCTGGGTCCGCCGCGCCACCGAGGAAACCCGCCACCGGCGCGGTGACCAGTCCCTGGAGGAACTCCTCCAAGGGCGGTTTCGGCACTTCCTGCAGAACCTGGGGGACCAGCCGATGGATTCCCTGCACGATCTGGTGTGGGAGCGCGTGGAACGGCCCTTGATCAACGCCGTACTGGAGCGCACGGGAGGCAACCAGAGCCGCGCAGCGGAGATCCTCGGCATCCACCGCAACACCCTGCGGGCCAAGATCCGCAGTCTCGGCATCGATCCCGGGAGCTGGTCCGGGTTGCGCTGACCAGCGGTGGATCAAGCATAGGGGCGTGAGAAGCGTTCTGCCTTGGGGTCTTCGTGGGTCGCGGTGTTTACCCCGCCCCGGCTTGGCGTGCCTGCTCCTGCCACACGTGTACCCGGTTGCGGCCGGCCTGTTTGGCGCTATACATGGCCCCGTCGGCGCGCTCCAGCAGTTGCTGGTACTCGGTGTCTTCCGGCCGGCGCCCGGCCACCCCCACGCTCACCGTCAGGGTGCCTCCCGGCACCGCCGCTTCCCCCGGGAACGGGGTCCGCTCGACCAGTCCGCGCAGCTTCTCTGCGACCCGCTGCGCGGTATCGTCGTCGGTGCGCGGCAGCAGTACCACGAACTCCTCACCGCCAAGACGCGCCACCGTGTCGATGCCCCGGGTGTTGCGCAGCAGGGTGGTGGCCAGCTTGCGCAGGGCCGCGTCCCCCACCAGGTGGTCGTTGCCGTCGTTGAGACTCTTGAAGTGATCGATGTCCACCATCAGCACCGAAAGGGGGTTGCCGCGGCGCTCGGCGTCCTGCCACTCGGCCGCGAACTGCGCCATGAGGTGGCGGCGGTTGTATAGCCCGGTGAGTTCGTCGCGGGCCGATAGTTCGCACATCGAGTGATACAGGTGGGCGTTCTCCAGCGCCATGGCGGCGGTGTCCGCGAAGATGCCGAGCAACTCCAGTTCCGCGCTGGTCAGGGCGTGGTCGGGGGCGCGGCCCTCCACACTCACCGTGCCCACCACCCGTCCCCGGGTGCTCAGGGGCACCTTGACGAACGGGAAACGGTGCAGGTGGGCCAGGGGTGTGCCGGTGGTACGCGGGTCGGTGGCGGGGTCGTGAATCTGTAGAACGCGCCCCTCCTGCAGCACCGTGGTCATCCACGGAGAGCGCTTGCGGTCCCGCAGCAGCCAGCGCAGTTCCGCAGCTGGCTCCTCCCGGGTGGTACCGTCGGCGTCCACGACCAGGTGGAGCCGGGTTTGCTCGCACGGCACCCCGTGCTCCATCAGTCCCACCAGCACCCTCGAGCACGGCAGCGTGCCCAGGATGCTGCCGCACAGGTGGCGCAGAATCTTCTCCGGCTCCAGGGTGGCGGCCAGGGAGCGGGCGAGCTGGCTCACCGCTTCCAGCTCCCGGTTCATCCGTTCCAGGTCGGCCTTCTCTTCGAGCAGTTGCTGGGTCTGGGCTTCCAGGGTGCGGTTGAGGTTGAGGATCTCCAGGAAGGTGTCGCGGTTCTCGATCGCCTCGGCCAGGGCGCGCAGGAACTCGCCCGCCGAGAGGGGCTCCTCCAGGTACTCGAAGGCGCCGTGTTTGAGGTAGAACAAGGCCTCCCGGGGGTCCGGGCGATCCGCAACCGGCAGGAACGTGGCGTCGGGGGCAACGCCCCGCAGGGCTGCCATGGCCTCGGCCGGGGGTAGGGAGCCGACCTGGAACGCCACCACATCCCATGCCGCGGGCGGGTCGGGGAGCGCGGTCAGGTCATCGATCTGGTCCACCGCCAGGGCCCAGGGGCCGAGGTCGTGCCCGTCGGCGGGAATCCAAGGGGCCGGGGGGGCGACGACCAGCAGGTGTCGGGTCGGGAGGGGAGGGGTCATTCGCGGGCGGCGGGGAGCGGCGGCAGGCCGATGGAGCGGATCTCTCGGGTCTTCTTCTCGATCTCCCGAATTACCTGCTCCAGGTGTTCCTGTTCCGGCCGATCCTCCAGGATCTCGGCTTCTTTGAGGTCCCGCCGCTTCTTTTCCAGGAGGGACTGCAGTTTGAGCAGGGATTTCCTCAGTTCGCGGTTGATCGCATCCAGCTCTTCGCGGAACGAAGCGGCAGCCACCACAGTCCTCTCCTCGCGCAGGGGTTGAAACGCCTCGAAAACCTACCACGCAGCCTCCGGTTTGTGCAATGATTTTGGGCCGTTGTCCGCTCCGGCTGCGCTTGACAGGGTAGGGGGGGTGCCCTATGATCGACCAACCTGCTGGAGGCTCGATGACACACCCGTCCCGTCTCGACCCGCGCCCCCCCCATGGGGAGCAGCCCCGCCGCGCGGCCGTTGACCCCGCACCTCCCCCGAAATCCCTGTTCTCAGAGCTGTCGGTCGTTGCGGTCCTGTCCCTGGTGCTGGCCCTGCTTGCCGGGGCGCCCCTGCGCTCGGCGCCCGAGGTGTACCGAGCGGGCACCATCGCCGGGGAGGACGTCAAGGCCACCCGGGATTTCCTGGTGCCGGAACCGGAGGCCACCGCCGAACGCCGCCGCGCCGCCGAGGAACAGGCGCTGGCGGTGTACGACCTGGATTCCGCTGCGGCTGGCGAAGTGCCGGTGCGCTTGGCCCCCGCTCTGGCCCTGCTGGACGTGGACGTAGTGGGCGCGGACGGCCCGTTGGCGCCGGACCGGGAGGCGCTGGCCCGGGAGCTGACGGTCCACTGGGGGGTGTCGGTACGCCCGGCCGCGCTGGACGCCCTGCTCGCCCCCGGGGCGGGGGCGGAGCTGGTGGCGGAGGTGCAGACGGT
>JARGFW010000391.1 GCA_029211085.1 Deferrisomatales bacterium
GACATCACACGTCTTTTCATTTCTGTCAAATCCTTACTCTGTCACGCAACGCCCAGAAATACGCCTTTCCATCCACCATTCTTAGCCCAAAAGGGGCCTTGTACGTCGTTTCGTGCTATGGTATGGACTATTTGCGGAAGGCATGTCCATACAATAGCAGAGGTGCTCCATGGCACGCGCGCAAGCCCTGGAAAGTCTACAGACCCTCCTCACCTCGCAGACGGTCGCCACGCTGCCCCAGATCCAGAACGCGTTGGGGGCGGTGTCGCCCATGACGGCGTTTCGGGTGCTGCGGGAGGTTGACTACCGGCGCAGCTACAACCACAACGGCCGCTACTACGCCGCGTACGACCCGGCCCGGTTTGATCGCTTTGGCCTGTGGCGCTTCCGGAACATCTTCTTCTCCAGCGACGGCAGTCTCAAGGCGACGGTGTTGCGGCTGGTCGGTGCGGCACCGGCCGGTCTGACGCATCGGGAGCTGTCCGAGCGGCTCGCGGTCCGCGTGCATAATTGCCTGCTCGACCTCGTTCGCTCCGGTGCCCTGGCCCGAGAGGACGTGGGAGGCGCATTCGTCTACGTCCACCCCGACCCGGTCCGCGGCGCCGAGCAGTTGGGGCAAAGGCGCCAGGAGGCGCCCACCGGAGCACAGGCACCTTCGCCAGGGCAGCTTGCGGTGAGCGACGTCGCGGTGATTGCCGTTTTGCTCGCCCTGCTGCGCTCCCCCGGTGCTTCGCTCGCCGAGGTGGCACACCGGCTTCGAGACCACGCGCCGCCGATCGCAAGGTGCGAGGTGCAAGCCGTTTTTGCTCGCTACGACCTCGAGGCCCTCGGGGAAAAAGGGGGGCCCTCGGGCTCTTGACCGAGGTGCGTCGCCTGTCCGCGCGGGTCGGCGAGCCGGAGACTGCGGGGGCATCGATCGGGGTGACGACCAAACCGACCCTGCCCCGCGTAGACTTCGCCCCCGAAACCGCTGGTTGCCCCGGCTGTAGCGCTGGACTGCGCGTGCAGAAAACCCACACCCGCACCGTGATCACCCTGGCGCACGGCGCGTTTCAGGCCCGGGAGACGCGGCAGGTGTGTGACGCGTCTCCCTCCGTGTGCCCGCCGGTGGGTTCGGCCACGTTGGCCCGGTTGGTCAAACCCCGCCACCGCTACGGCTACGACCTCGTCGTCCACGCCGGTCTGGCCCGCTATCTCCACGCCACACAACGCGAGGAAATCCGCACCGAGCTGCGCGATGCCCACCAGATCGATCTCGCCACCGGAACGGTCTCCGGCCTGTGCGACCAGTTTTTGGTCTATCTGGAAGCACTCCACGAACACCGCGCTCCGCAGCTTCGCGCGGCCATGGCCGCCGGCTATGCGCTGCATCTCGATGCCACCTGTGAGGCTGGCAAAGGCGGGCTCTTCGTCACCCTCGATGGCCTGCGTGGCTGGGTTCTTGGGGCGGCTCGTATTCCTTCCGAGAACCACATCTACCTCGCCCCCGTGATCGAGAAGACCGTGGCCCTCTTCGGCGATCCGTTGGCCACCATGCGCGATCTCGGGGACGCGGGAGCGAAGGCCGTGGCGCCGTTGCGTGAACGCGGCATCCGCGATCTGCTCTGTCACTTCCACTTCCTGCGTGCCTTGGGCACTAAACTCTTCGACCCGCTCTATGGCGAACTGCGTACGCTGTTGCGGAAATCCCGCGTGGCAGCCGGTCTGAAGAGCTTGCTGCGTGAGTTGCACCGCTACCAGGAGGCTGAGCCAAACACCTATGACGGCTCGTTCGGCGCCGGCTTGGTGCGCGATGGCCTGCTCGCGTTGGTCCTGTGGGTGCTCGAAGGCACCGGCACCAAGGATCTCACCTATCCCTTCGGGCTTCCCCAGGTGGACTTCGTACACCGCGCACGCCAGCTCCCCGAGGTGGCGGAGCGGTTCCTGCCCTGCCCCCGCACCCAGCCCGAGTGGGCCGCCCTGGGCCACCTGCACTTCCTCGCCCGCCCGCTCGACGCGCCTCCCTTTGTCCCTCTTGCCCAACAACTCCAGGACCACCAGCACGCCTTCCGCGAACTGCGCGACGCCCTGGGGCTGACCCATGCAGAGCTTCCCGGCGGAACCTCGAGCGGCGCCCGCCCGCTGGAGCTACCCGCTCTCGAACTCGCCCGGCTCCAAGAGATCGAGACGTCCTTTACGGCCTACGAGAAGCGTCTCCAGCGCAGCCGGTCTCCGGCGGCTGCTACCCTCCGCACCTATGTGGAGCGCTACCGCACCGGCCTCTTTGGCCACCCCGCGGTGCGCGCGCCCAACGGCGCTATCCTCGCCGTCGTCAGCCGCGTCAACAACGTATCCGAACACTTCTTCGGCCAAGGCAAGCAGCTCTTGCGCCGCAGGCTGGGGCGCGCCCACCTCGGGCGCGACATGGAACAACAGCCCGCCCAGGCTGCCTTTACCCGCAATCTCCGGGACCCCACCTACGTCCAGGTGCTCTGCGGTTCTCTGGATCGGCTCCCGGAAGCCTTTGCGGCGTTGGACGCCCAAAACCTGGTGCCACCCGTCGCGTCGCTACGCGACCATCGGCGTGCCACTCTCCACCGGCTGGCGCGTTCGCTCCTGGCGCCTATTGCTCCGCCATGAGTTGCTGCCGCCCCTTGGCTGGCGCTCCATCGGCATGCGGTCCAACCGTTCATTGACGCGGTAG
>JARGFW010000392.1 GCA_029211085.1 Deferrisomatales bacterium
GGGTCAAGGGCAAGCGATACCAACGGCTGCGCGGAGAAAAGCTGGAACGCACCTTTGCCCACGTGTGTGAAACCGGTGGCGCCCGACGCACTCGTCTGCGCGGGCGAGAGAACGTCGAGAAGCGCTACCTGCTCCAAGTGGCGGCGGCCAACCTGGGGTTGGTGATGCGCAGCCTGTTCGGCCTGGGAACGCCCCGGGGGTGGGCGGAGCGGCTCCGGGCGATCCTTTCGGGCATTTTGGGCCGCACTTGGCGTTCTCTGGTGCCGACTGGCCATGTGGCGGCGATCTATGCGCATTTGCAGTTGCTCATAACGGAACCGATTCGTTTTCCGCGTTGCGATCCGAGTCTACCGCTCGCAGCCAACGCAATGGCGAAAACCGCTTAGATCAACGGGCTGCTAGACCTGCTGATCGCCCGGTCGCGGAAGACCCTGTCGGTGGCGGGGGTCGACCTCGTGCCGATCCTCCACTGGTTGGAGCGAGTGGTTGGCAAGGTCACTTCCCTGGCCGCCGCTCTGATCGCCACGTACCTCTGGCTCACCTTCTGTTTCGCCCAGTTCTTCTACACGGAGCCGTGGGCGAAACAGCTGGGCGCGTTCCTGTTGGGAGTCTTAAAGGGGTTCGCCCTGGGGATCGTCGGGGCGGTTCCCGGGCTGTTCGCCGTGCTGGTGATTTTCTGGCTGACCCGGATCGTCGCGGCCGCGGCGTCCCGCTTCTTTGCCGGGGTGGAGCGGGGAACCCTGTCGGTCTCGTGGCTCCAGCCGGACACTGCCAGGGCCTCCCGCCGGATCGTCCTGGTGGCGATCTGGATGTTCGCCCTTACCGTCGCCTACCCCCACATTCCCGGCTCCGGCAGCGACGCCTTCAAGGGCATCAGCGTGTTCGCGGGCCTCATGCTCTCGCTGGGGTCCAGCGGTTTCGTGAACCACATCATGAGCGGCCTCGTGATCGCCTACTCCAGCTCGCTGCGGCCCGGCGAATACGTCACGGTCGGGGAGATCGAGGGCACGGTGCTGGAACTCGGCCCGATGAGCACCAAGATCGCCACGCCCAAGCAGGAATGGGTGACCATTCCCAACGGCGTGGTGGTGAGCGGCGGCGTGACCAACTACTCGCGGCTGGCCGCGGACAAAGGGGCCTGGGTCTCCACCACCATCACCATCGGCTACGACGCGCCCTGGCGCCAGGTCCACGCCCTCCTGCTGGGGGCCGCCGAGAGCATCCCCATGGTGCGCAAATCCCCTAGCCCTCGCGTCCTGCAGCGAGCGCTCGCGGACTTCTACGTGGAGTACGAACTGCGTTTCGCGATCGACCGACCGGGGGAGCGGGTTCCCGTGCGCTCGGACGTCCACGCCGCCATCCAAGACGCCTTCAACGCGGCAGGCGTGCAGATCATGTCGCCCAACTTCGAGGCGCAGCCGGAACAGCCGGTGCTGGTGGCCAAGGATCAGTGGTACGCCCCACCCGCCCGACCGGACGAAGCCGACGCCGACGCCTCCGGCCAACCGGCACGGCGAGGATGACCCCCGGATGGCCGAGCGGGTCCACGCATCCCGGCGGTGCCCCAACACCACGGCACCCCGGAAGAACCCACGTGGGTGGCAGGGGTCTCCCCCGTGAACGAGAGGGAAAGGATTGCCACATGGTGGTTGTTCCAGCGAAAACGGCTCGGGAGATTGCTGGGGGGCACCCTGGTGGCCGTCGCAGTGCTTGCCGGATGCGCCTCGCCGGAGCCGGCCTTGCGGGCTCGCGCGACCGAGGTCACAGTCCGCTGCCCGGTTTCGAACACGGACACGGACAAACAGCACGCCGAGACGGCCGAGTACGGAGGGAAGGTCTACTACTTTTGCTGTGCCGGCTGCAAAGCGGAGTTCGAACGGAATCCCGGACGGTACGCTGGCCCGTAGTCACGGCCTTCCGAGCCCTGGGATCTCTACAGCTGGCTTGTCCCGGTTCCAGGTGAGGGGCAGCCCCATTGACTAGGATCCGGCCGAAGTTCTTCGCGGTGCCTTGCGGTGCTTGGCATGGTCACAGCGCGAACGGGGTTGGTTTTCCTTTGCTGGACTCGGGCAAGAGGCCCGCCTTGTCGCAGCGGACAAGCCCGGCGCATCGAACGACACCGCCCTAGCGCTACTGTTCACCGGGGTGGGTGGCATTGTGGTCCTGTGCGCCCGCTCGGCCAGGTCCCGCAAGGAACAAACCAGTTTCTTGGGCCGTGGCGGTCAGCGAATCCCCCACACGCTCCCCGCCAAGTCCTTCGTCTCCCCTACCGCGCCGAACGACCCCAGCAGGGACAGCGCATTGCTCTTGACCCCCGAACAGCCGGTACGGACCCGCCTCGGTGCGGAGGCACCCCACGACGGGAGGGCCCTTCCGTTGCGGGTCTCGATCACGTCACGCGGGAGGGGAGGAGAAGTGCAGGGGTGTGGGGATGGTCGGGTAGGGGGCGGGCCGGGTGCCAGGGGGACGGCCACGAAGACGGGAAAGACGGGAGGGGGTAGAGTCTCGTCCGGATGCTCGGGGATGTGATATCTTTTGTTTGGTAGCGGGGTCAACGTGGCACCCCCAGCAGGTGTCGTGGGGCAACCCAACCGATATGGAGTTGTAAGGCACTGGAATTATTGATGCCCGGGTGGTGGAACTGGTAGACACACGGGACTTAAAATCCCGAGGCCGCG
>JARGFW010000393.1 GCA_029211085.1 Deferrisomatales bacterium
GCCGAACACGGCAGAGGAGGAGAGGCCCGACGGGAAGCACCCGGTCGGGCCTCTCTTTTCGTGGCGTCCATGACTCCGGACCGGGGTGCTGATGCAGCGGGCGACCTGGAAAGAAATGGCCCCCACCGGCGGCCGTGCGACCGTTGCGGGCCCAGATCCGGGGGATGGGTCAGCCCCCCTTCCCGGTGGTCAGGCCGTGCGACCCGGGGCTCTGTACCTGGCACGCACCGGCCCGGTCGGGGCTGTCCGCGTTGCTCAGCCGCACCGGGGAGTGAGGGTGCCGGCGACTGCGCAGGCCGCTCCCCGTGGCACCTGGAGCGGCGCAGCGTCACCTGGAGGCGCAACAGGAACGGTTCGTCACCGATCCCGGTGACCCGATACGCCAGCGGCGGCACCAAAGGCGCGCCCGTCACCCATCCTGGGTGCACCGGGCTTCGGGCACCTCCAGCGCCTGGCGCACCTGCACGGCCAGGGCACGAATGAAAGCGGGGCGGGTGTTTAGGGCGGCGCTGCGGTGGTAGCCCCGGATCCCGAGGTCCGTGGCGATCTCCCGGTACTCGATGTCCAACTCGTGCAGGGTTTCGATGTGGTCGGAGACGAAGCTGATCGGCACCACCACCAGGTCCGGGACCCCCGCGGCGGCGAGTTCCCGGAGCACCTCCTGCAAAGACGGTTTCAACCACTGCACCGGACCGACCTTGCTCTGGAACGCCAACCGGTGGGGCACGCCCGGCAGGCGCGCGGCCAAGGCTGCCACGGTGCGGCGCACGTGGTCCAGGTAGGGGTCACCGCGATCGACGATCTTCTGGGGCAGGCCGTGGGCGCTGTACAGCACGGTGGCCCCGGGCAGCCGCGCCAGCCCCTCGCGCACGGTCTCCGCCAGGGCGTCCACATAGGGACCGAAGTCGGGGTATGCCCGCACCACCCGGCGCGGCAGCGCGGCCAACCCGGCGGCGGCCAGGGCCGCCTCGAGATCCCGCAGGCTGGAGCCGGTGGTGGCCCGGCAGTAGTGGGGATAGAGAGGCAACACCACCAGGCGCGAGGGGTTCCAGGCGCCTATCGCCGCCGCGGCTTCGGCGGCGAAGGGGTGCCAGTAGCGCATCGCCACCTGCACGCAGAACCCCGCCTCGCGGCCACCCAGTTCCGCCTGCAGCGCCGCGGCCTGGGCCTCGCTGATCTCCCGCAAGGGGCTCTTGCCGCCGATGGCACGGTAGTTGGGAAGGACGCGGGGAGCCCGTTTGGCGGCGATGGCGCGCGCCAGGAAGGGGCGCACCAGGCCGGCCAAGGGGAAGGATAGGATCTCCGGGTCGGAGAACAGATTCTGCAAGAACGGGCGGATCGCCGCTTCCGAGTCCGGCCCGCCCATGTTGAGCAGCACCACCGCGGTGCGCGGCGCTCCGGGGGTCAAGCCGGCCCCTTGGCGACCGGCAGACACACCACGAAGCGACTTCCCACCAGCTTTGCCTCCACCCACACCACACCACCGGCGCCATCGACGATGCGCTTGACGATGGCCAGGCCGATGCCGCTGCCCTCCACATCCACCTCCCCGTCCGACTCCCCGCGTCGGCGACCGCGGTGGAACAGGTGGAAGATTCGCTCCTCGTCACCTTCGCGGACTCCGACCCCGTTGTCCTCCACGGCGATGCACGTCGTATTTGGGGGCAGGCTGCGTTCCGGACGGTAGGGGCGAGCCGTTACCTGGAGGCGGGTGTCCCTGCTGCGGTAACGGATGGCGTTGCTGAACAGGTTGGTGAGAACCTGCTGCAGCCGTACCGGCGAGAGGCGCACCGTGGGCAAAGCCGGGTCGAGTTCCAACTCGGCACCGACGGCCTCGGCCTGGTCCAGCAGGCTGGTCCACGCGGCTCGGGCCGCAGCACCCAGGTCCAGATCCCGCGCCTCTCCCCCGCTGGTGTCGGCCCGGGCAAACGCCAGAAGCTCGTCCAGCAGTCCCTCCATGCGCTGCGCCTGCTGCACGATGCGCTCGGCAAACATCTTGCCGCGCTCGTTCTCCGGCCGGTGGCGGAGGTCCCGCTGCAGCAACTCGGCGTAGCCCTTGATGCTCACCAAGGGGGTCTTCAGGTCGTGGGCGGCGGTGTGCACGAAAGACTCCACTGCCTCGTACTCCGGCTCTACACCCTGCACCTGGAGCACCTCGAACAGGTGCCCCTCCCCTTCCCGCAACCGCACCGCCCGGACCGACACGCGACGCCCGTCGGCGAGGAGTTCCTCCCCCACGCACTCCCCTTCGGCAACCAGGGTGCAGGGCCGGCACCGCCCGTCGGCGTGCCGGAGCGACCGATGACAGAAGTGCCCGGTGCAGTCACCGAACAGTTGCAGGTGGGCCGCGTTCTGGTACACCACCCGCCCCTCCCCGTCGTGCAGACGAAGCGGCACGCTGAGGTTCTCCAGGACATACAACAGCGATCCTTCCATTGCGGTATCCATGCTCCCCCTCTTCCACCCGGCGCCGCGGCGGATGTCGTAGCGCCCCACTGCCGGCCCGGAGACTCAGCTCGCCTGCGGCTCCCCGAGTTCGAACCGTAACCGGATTCCACCGTTTCGGAAAGGGTACGAGGCGCTCGCCATCAGCCCCAACGCGCGCTGCGCCTCCTTCCCGGGAATTACCACCGCCCAGCGCCAGCCCCGCAGCGGCCCCCGCA
>JARGFW010000394.1 GCA_029211085.1 Deferrisomatales bacterium
GGTGGCGGCTATGGTCTCGAAGGAGAGTTGGCGGTACCCGGGCACGGCCGCGTAACGGCGCTCCAGCTCCGCGGCGAAGGACTGCTCGGTGACGCTCTCGCCGGCGGCCAGGCGGGCGCGCAGCCACAGCAGGGCCTGCACCTTGGCGACACTGGCGAGCAGGCTGGCGTTGGCCATGCCTTCCAGCTCGGCGGCGCTCTTCACCGCCTTGGCCGTCTCCAGTGGGCTCGGCCCCCGGATCACCCGGGTCGCCGGGTTGGCCTCCAGGGCTTCGACCACCCCGGCGGTGGCGCGTGCCGGGTCCACCAGCACCGCCGTCGGCCCGAGTTCCCCCAGGGCCGGCAAGAACCCCGCGTAGGGTTGGGCCTCGACCCCGGCGGCCCAGCCCTCCCAGCCCTCTGGCAACCGCCCCCCGGCCCCGTGCAGAAACAGCCGGGTCCGTTCCGCCTCTACCAGCAGGTACGCCTCGAACACCGGGTTGTAGGGAATGTCGTCGAAAGAACGCAGATTGCACAGCCAGGCGATCTGGTCCAGCTTCACCACCGCGGTGGCGTCGGCGTTGCGCACGGCCAGATCGCGGCGCAGGGCAGCCAGCTTGTCAGCCACACTGCGGTCGGTCCAGGGAGGAGCGCACGGCTCCAGGAGGGTACTGGACGGCGCCGGGCGCTGTTGCCACAGGGCGTCCACCAGGTTGGGGGCCACCGGCTGCAGACGGGCACCGCCGTCGGACAACGCTTCCGTATACTCCCGGGCGGTCGCCGCGGGAATCACCAGGGGATCGTAGCCCACCCGGCCGTCGGCGCCGTGGCGGCCGGCCAGGGTCCGCAGCACCTCGGTGAGGGTCTCGACTCCCGGGCTGCCCACCTTCTGCAGGGCGATGCCGCTGCCCGCCAGTTCCGCCTCGGCCTGCAGGTGGTAGCGGCTGTCCGTGAACAACCAGGTCTCCGCCTCGTCCCGCCCCACCAGCAGATCCCCCGCGGATCCCGTGAACCCCGACAGCCACTCACGCCGCCGGTGCCAGGTTGGCAGGTACTCGTTGAGGTGCTCGTCGGAGGAAGGGACCAGGTAGTGGGACAGGCCGCGTTGGCCCAGGAGGTCGCGCAGGGCGGTTAGACGTTCGGGGACGGTTGTCATGGGGGCTCGCGGGAAGGCAGGTGTGGGAAACCGCTCCTTGATAGCAGCCTGCGGCTGAACCTGTCAAAGACGACCCTCTACAAAAAGGACCACAAGCGAGGCAAAGGCCGGTCTTGGACAGGATCGCGCGGATCCCACGGATGAAACGGAAACGGCCAAGACCAGGTAAGGGCCGTCTTTGGATAGGATCAACCGGATCGACCAGATGGAAAGGCCAGGCAGGGAAACGGTGTAGGTTCCCGGTCCTGTGACTTGATTTTCGACCCGTGAGATCCGTGAGATCCTGTCCAAAAGAGGGTTCCAGGTTCGGGGCTTCAGGTTTCGATCCTCAATGCTGCCGAAAAACAAGATCTTCGCCGGTCGGCTCAACAGACGTGGGGATGTCTGCTACTCTGGCGTGACTCGTCCCGCCCCCCCACCGGAGCCCCGACCATGTCCGAGTCCCCCGTCCGCTACTTCGTGTTCGACGTGGAGAGCGTCGCCGACGGCCAGCTGGTATCCCAACTGCGCTACCCCGGCCAGGGCCTGCCTGCGGAGGAGGCGGTGGACCGCTTCCGGGCCGAGCTCCTGGAAACCCGGGGCACCGATTTCATCCCCTACACCTACCAGGTGCCGGTGTCGGTGGCCGTGGCCAAGGTGCTGGAGGACTTCTCCCTGGCGGACCTGGTGGTGTTGGACCAGCCCCGCTACCGTCCCCACATCATCACCGACCTGTTCTGGCGCGGCTGGGAGGCGTACCGGCGGCCGATCCTGGTGACCTACAACGGCCGCACCTTCGACCTGCCGCTGCTGGAACTGGCGGCGTTCCGCTTCGGGCTGGGCCTGCCCAAGTGGTTCGACACGGCGGGGGGGCGGTCGTACCAGCAGCCCCGCAACCGCTACAACGCCGCCTCCCACCTGGATCTCATGGACCTGATGACCAACTTCGGTGCCTCCCGGTTCTCCGGCGGTCTGAACCTGGCGGCGCACCTGCTCGGCAAACCCGGCAAGATGGCGGTGGAGGGGCAGATGGTGCAGGACCTCTACCACGACGGCCGCGTGGGGGAGATCAACGACTACTGCCGCTGCGACGTGCTCGACACCTACTTCGTGTTCCTGCGCACCCGGGTGGTCGTGGGTCAACTGACGCTGGAGCGGGAGCAGGAACTGGTGGCGACGGCCAAGCGTTGGGTCGAGGAGCGTGCCCCCGAACAGCCCGCCTACCGGACCTACCTGGAGCACTGGGGGGACTGGCCGAACCCCTGGGAAGGGGACGTGCCGGCGCAGGGATAGCGGGGTTGGCGCACCCGTGGCAGCTGCCGAAGCGTTCGGAATGACCCCTTGCCCGGCAGGGAAACCGTACTAGGTTTCCACGCAGGTCTTCCCTCGGGCGGTCCAGCCGCGGGACGTAACGGCGAGAATAAGGAGTGGCCCATGATCGAACTCGACGTAAACGGCAAACGGCACCGACTGGACGTGGACCCGGAGACGCCCCTCCTGTGGGTCGTGCGAGAGCGCCTGGGCCTCACCGGAACCAAGTTCGGGTGCG
>JARGFW010000395.1 GCA_029211085.1 Deferrisomatales bacterium
CCGCGAGGAGGGACGCCACCGACCCCAGAGTCTCGGAGAGTTGCCCCTTGAGCCGCGCCCCCCGCTCGGTGGGAACCATCCGGTTGCCGGCCCGCACCAGCAGCGGGTCGCCCAGCAGCTCGCGGAGCTGGAACAGTTGCTTGCTCACCGCCGACTGGGTGATGTGGAGCCGGACCGCGGCGCGGCTCACGCTGGCCTCTTCGAGCAGGGCCCACAGGGAGTGGAGCAGGTTCAGGTTCACGCTACTGAGGTCCATGAAACGTCCTTGGGCGGCATCCCGCTCTACGGGTGTCGGCCCCCCGCAGCCCCCGCCGCCGCCAGGGCCCCGGGAATCCGCTGCACGGCGACCAACGGAATGGCGCTCAGCACCGCGGCGAACACGAACGGGATGCGGTAGTCCATGACCCACAGGGCGCCGCCCACCGCCGGCAAGCCCTCGACGGCGAAGTTGTTGAACAGGGTCCGCCACCCCTGTAGTCCCACCGTGGAAGCCACCGTGAGGACCAACAGGAAGCGCAGCAGGGGCCGCTGTTGGGACGGAACCTGTGAGAGACGCATCGGTCTTGCCGGGTGCGGGGAGAAACGGCGGGATGCGGGGTTGAGCGAGGCACTGTAGGAGCTTCGGCTCGCCGCCGCCAGCCCTATGATGCCCAATGCCCAGACGCCCTGACAGGCGGCTAGCGGGTCATGAGGTGCGCGACGGCCTTGCCCAGGCCGTCGAGGGTGAGCTCGAACATGGGGAAGACTTCGCCGATCAGGCCGATGGTGCGGGTGTAGCCCCAGTTGCGTGGATCGGTGGGGTTGAGCCAGACACTGTGGGGGAATGTCTCCGCCAGGAGTTTGAGTCGTGCGATGCTCGGCGGGCCGCTGCGCTCCTCCAGGTGGATGGAGCCGTTGCTGGCGAGCAGCTCGTAGGGGGCCATGCTCGCGTCGCCCACGAAGATGAACCGGGTCTCCGGATCGCGGCGCGCCAGTTCCTCCACCGGGTGTGGTTTGCGGTAGCGGGCGGGGTCCTCCCACAGGGTGCCGTAGACGGTGTTGTGGAAAAAGTAGGTCTTGAGGTCCTTGAACTGGGCGCGGGCGTAGTCGAACAGGGTCTGCACCACGGGGATGTAGGGCTCCATGGACCAGCCGCCGTTGTCGATGGCCAGGACCACCTTGAGGCGGTCGCGCAGGCCCCGCTCGAAGACGATCTCGATCTCGCCCGCGTTCTTCATGGTCTGATAGATCGAGGCATCGACGTTGATCTGGTCCCGGGGCCCCTCGGGGCGCAGGTTGCGCAGGCGCTTCAGGGCCTCGCCCATCTGGGATCGGGTCAGCGGGCCCGACTGGGAGTAGTCGCGGTAGCGGCGGTCCATGGCCACCTTGACCGCCGACTTGTTGTGGGAAACTCCCCCCACCCGCATGCCGCCGGGGTTGTAGCCGCCGTGGCCCACCGGCGAGTAGCCGCCGGTGCCGATCCACTTGTATCCCCCGTGGTGCTGGTCGCGCTGCTCCTCCAGGCGCTTCTTGAAATACTCGATCAGCTCCTCGGGGGAGAGCTGCTTGAGCTTGTCTTCGTCCACCCCCAAAGCGTCGGCCAGGGCCTTGGGGTCGGCCAGCCAGTTCTCCAGCAGGGCCTGGGCCATCTCGTCGAGCACCAGACCCTCGGGGTCGGGCATTTCTACCCCGTCGAAGTGGTAGGCGAAGACCTGATCGTAGAGGTCGAAGTAGCGCTCGCTCTTCACCAGGATGCTGCGCGCGGCGGTGTAGAACTCGTCGAGGGTGGTGACGAGGCCGGTGCTCAGGGCGCGCTGCAGGGTGAGGAACGAGGTGGGGCTCACGGGGATGCCCACCTCCTTCATCTTGTAGAAGAACTCTATGAACATCGTGATTCCGGCCGGCCTAGAACAGCCGCCGCCGCTTCAGGGCGTTGGCGGCCACGGAGTAGTCCTGGCTCTTCTTGAACAGGATGCCCAGGAACGGCACCTCCCCCTTGTCGAGCTGCCGGGGGCGAAAGTCGGGGTCGGCGTTCAGCGCGCGGATCCAGTTGATGAGTTCGCGGGTGGCGGGCCGCTTCTCCACGTTGTCGAGCTCCCGCAGGGAGTAGAAGGTGCCCAGGGCGGCCTCCAGGAGCTTGTCGTCCACGGCGGGGAAGTGCACGTCGATGATGCGCCGCATCATCTTCGGGTCGGGGAAGGCGATGTGGTGGAAGTTGCAGCGGCCCAGGAACGGGTCGGAGAGGTCTTTCTTGGCGTTGGAGGTGATGATGATGACCGGTCGGGTCTGCGCCTTCACCGTTCGGTCGACCTCCATGATGTCGAACTCCATCTGGTCGAGCACGTCGAGCATGTCGTCCTGGAAGTCGGTGTCGGCCTTGTCGATCTCGTCGATGAGCAGCACCGTGCGTCGGTCGGCGGTGAACGCCTGGCCGATCTTGCCCATCTTGATGTACTCCTCGATGTTGCTCACATCGCGCCCCGAGTCGCTGAAGCGGCTGTCGTTCAAGCGGGTCAGGGTGTCGTACTGGTAGAGGGCCTCCACCAGCTTCATGCTCGACTTCACGTTGAGCACGATCAGCGGCATGGCGAGGCTCTCGGCGATGGCGTGGGCCAGCATGGTCTTGCCGGTGCCCGGCTCGCCCTTGAGGATCAGCGGCATCTCCAGGGCCATGGAGAT
>JARGFW010000396.1 GCA_029211085.1 Deferrisomatales bacterium
CTCATTGCGTCGCCCCTTGCAGCCCGTCCAACACCTGGCCCGCCAGGATCGGGGCGTGATGGGTACAATCGTTGATGCTGATGCCGTGATAGGCGTTGCCCCCCAGGAACAGCCCCCCCAGGCGCCCCACCCGCTGCTGGATCTCGGCCAGGCGCTGGCCGTGGCCTACCACGTACTGGGGGATCGCCCGGGCCCAGCGCACCACCTTGGTGTAACAGGGCTCCGCGCGGATGCCCAGGGTCCAGGACAGCTCGTCCCGCACCAACTGCAACAACTCCCCATCGTCCAGGTCCACGAGCTCGGGGTTGCGGGCGCCGCCCACGATCTGGGTGAGCAACACTCTGCCGCTTGGGGCCCGGTTGGCGAAGATGGAGGAACTCCACAGGGAGCCGAGGATGCGGCGCCCCTCGGAGCGCGGGATGAGAAAGCCGAAGCCGTCCAGGGGCCGGGTCAACTGCTCGGCAACATACCCCACGCACACCACGGCCGCGGGCACGTAGGGCACGGCGTAGAGCAGTTCGCCGAGGCGTTCATCGCGGCCCCGCAGCAGCCGGGCCGCATCGTAGGCCGGTGTCGCCAACGCCACGGCATCGGCATCCAGATCTCTTCCGTCTGCGGTGCGCACCCGCCAGCTCGCCCCGAAGCGCTCCAGCTCTTCCGCCGCCGTCCCGGCCTGCACCGTGCCCTCCGGCAGGCTTGCGGCCAGGAGGTCGATCAGTTCGGCGGTGCCGCTGCGCATGCTCCACAGCACCCCGCCGGGGCCTGCACTCTGGGGGCCCTCGCGGCCCGCAGCTTTCGCCATCTTCTGCATCGCCAGCATGCCCTTGAGCAGTCCGCCGAACTGCTGCTCCAACATCGTGACCTTCGGGAAGCAGCTCGCCAGACTCATCACGGCCGGGTCGCCAGCGTAGATTCCCGCGCTCATGGGGTCGATCAGCTTGTCCAGGGCCTCGTCGCCCAGGCGGCGGCGCACGAACTGGGCCACGCTCTCGTCCACCCCGGCCGTGCCCTGGGGCAGGAACATCTCGGCAGCCAGACGCAGCTTGCCGCGGATGGAGAGGATGTCCGAGAGCACGAAGCTCATGGGATCCTCGGGCAGGGGCTTGAGAGCCCCACCGGTGAACACGTAGCGGCGGCGGGCGCCGTCCTCGGATTTGAGGAGGCGCGGCCTCGCTTCGAGACGTTCTACCAGGGCCAGGGTGGCGGGTTTGTTGTCGAGGAATCCGTTGGGCCCCTCCTCGCATACGAACCCGTCCTCCCGGCTGGTGCGGATCTTGCCGCCGAGAACGGCGTCGCGTTCCAGCAGGCTTACCTGCACTGCGACCCCGCGGCTGCGGGCCTCGTCCAGCACCGCCCGCGCGGCCGCCAGGCCGGAGAGCCCGCCGCCGATCACCACCACCTTCGCCATGGAATCTCCCCTGCCAGATGTTACCAAGTGGGACACGATACGCGGGCGCCGAAACCCGGGTCAAGACCGCGCGGGCTGCCGCGCCAGGGATACCGCCACCTGGGCCGCCAGCTCGCAGTTGGCGACCAGGAGCTCGCGGTTGGCGTTCAGGGAGCGCCCCCCGCTGTGGGTTGCCAGCTCACCGAGCAGAAACGGGGTGACGGCGGAGCCGCTCACCCCGGCGCCCCCGGCCCGGGTCAGGGCAGAGGCGAGGGCCGTGTCCAGCTCCCGCCGGGGCACTGCCGTTGCCGCGGGTGGGGGGTTGGCCAGCAGTACCGCCCCGGGCAGGCCGAGGGCGTCCCGGGCCCGTACCACGGCGGCGGCGGCTTCCGGGTCCTCGACCCGTTCCCCCAGGGCCAAGCCGGAGTCCGCGGTGACGAACGCCGGGAACGTTCCCGTGCGGTACCCGATCACGCACACCCCCAGGCTCTGCAGGGCCTCGAGGGTCTTGCCCAGGTCGAGGATCGCCTTGGCCCCGGAGCACACCACGCAGCCGCCAAACCGCGACAACGCGGCCAGGTCCCCGGAGATGTCGAAACTCTCCGCCGCCCCGCGGTGCACCCCGCCGATCCCCCCCGTGGCGAACACCGCCACACCGCTCTGCCGGCAAGCCCACAGGGTGGCCGCAACCGTGGTGCCGCCACTGGCTCCGGCGGCGGCCGCCGCCGGCAGCTCGGCCAGACCCAGCTTGCGAGCCGCCGGATCCCTCGAGAGCCCGATCAGCGCCTCTGAAGGAAGCCCCACCCACAGCACCCCGTGGCGCATGCCCACCGCGGCTGGCACCGCGCCGCCTTCGCGCACGGCGGTCAACATGCTGTCGTAGGTCGACCACGCCACCTCCGCGGGGAGCCCGTGGGTCAGCACCGCCGTCTCCAGGGCCACCAACGGTTCCCCGGCAACCCGTGCCCGGGCCACCTCCGGGCCGACCTGTAAGTGCGCGGTGTTCATGGGCCCGGCCTCCTCTCGTGGAAACGGCAACGACGACACGATTGAAGAGAAGCCGAGCACAAAGGTCAAGGCCCAACCGCCCACGGCTCCATGTGCGCAGTACGCTTGATCCGGACTGCACTGCCAGGGGACGGCGCGGGCGACCACGAGCGCGGCGCTCGGAAACCTGCGCAACAACCGGAATACGGAACCGGAATACGGAGTGTTGGCAACAAATAGAATTGTCCGGTTCTGTAGCAAATGAATTGTCCGCTTTG
>JARGFW010000003.1 GCA_029211085.1 Deferrisomatales bacterium
CGGCAGTTCTGGCACACCATCTCGTCGCCGTCCTGGCGGTAGCCCTTGCCGGCGGCCCAGCAGGCGTCACAGGCGTCGAAGGCGCTGCGGATCACCCCGTCGGAGCTCTTCAGCACGAAGAAGCGGACCTGCACCCCGTCGGCGGTTTGGTGCCCGAAGAAGCGGGCCGTGCCGTCGGCGAACTCGGCCAACGGATAGGTCAACTCGGCGGCCTGGACGGCCGCGGGCTGGAATGCCTGGGCGATCGACGGCGCCGGGTCCTGGTTCTGGCCCATGAACAGCACCCCGCCGCCGATCACCAGGACCGCACAAGCGGTCATCAGCAGGAACGGGACAGGACTCTTCTTCTTGCCGCCGAGCACGGCGGCCTTCTTCGCGGCGTTCTTGTCGTTGCGGTCGGACATGGTCGGTTCTCCCTGGGCGGCAGGGGGGCACGGGGCCCACAGCCTGCGCGGCGTACGATGGGTCGGTTGGTCTGTCCCCGTCCGAACCCGGACGGGTCCCGGGAACGGGCCCGTTCAGACGGGCCGGTGGAACAGGCGGGCGACGGGGAAGAGAACAGCGGTCGCGGCGGTCACAGGACGCGCCGCGGCCTCGGCGGGCTCACGCCCGCAGGGCGGGGGAAATCAACAGCGGAGGGAGAGGTGGCGCAGGTACAGGGGGTCGGGGGGCGACCGCCCGGGTGGATCTGCGGCGGAACGAAGCGCCGCTGAAGCAGGGGTTTGGGGCAGGTGCGGCAGGTGCACCGCCGCGAGCGGGCTCGCGCCAGGGGGTTCGACCTTGGGAGCCGCGACCAGGGCCCGCGGTGGCGCGTCGTGCAACTCGCCCCGCTCCAGATCGCACGGCACCGCCTCATCGCCACAGCAGCAGCCGGACGCAATTCCGGCGGTCATGGTCCCGTCGCGGTGCATGGGCCGGGGCGCAGGCGCCTCGGCCACACAGCACCGTCCCCCGCACGAGGTCGCCGCCTGGACGGTCCAACCGCCCAGCAGGCTCAGCGCGAGCAACAGTGTAAACAGGGTCCGCGTGGGTTTTGGCATCGCTTCCGCTGATCTTCGGGTTGCAAACACCGAAGCAGTGTAACTTTGCAGGTATCTATCGTCAACCACGACAGTCAACTTTAGTCATCCGGGGATTTCCGCGGAATCGCGAACTTCCCCATGCGATAGAGCAAGATGTGCCTGGGAACCTTGAGCAGTTGGGCGGCCCGGCTCTGGTTCCAGCCGGCACGCCGCAGGGCCTCCATGATGAGCGCCCGCTCCGCCTCTTCGAGACCGACGCCCTCGGGAGGGAAGTGGAACGAAAATGCCCCGTGTCCCGGATCCGGCGCCGGGTGCCGGATCTTGTCGGGCAAGGCATCGAGCCCGAGGGTGTCACCGTCGCGCAGGATCAGCAGCCGCTCCAGGGTGTTCTGCAACTCGCGCACGTTGCCCCGCCACGGGTAGCGCTGCAGCGCCGCCATCGCGTCGGGGGTCACCCGCACCGGCTGCCCCGGGGCGAGGGTGCCGAGGAAGTGGGTCACCAGCAAGGGGATATCGTCGGGGCGCTCGCGCAGGCTCGGCATGTGGATCGGCACCACGGCCAGGCGGTAGTAGAGGTCTTCGCGGAACGCTCCCTCCTCGATTCTCTCCTCCAGATCCCGGTTGGTGGCGGCGAGAATACGCACGTCCACCCGCACCATCTCGTTGGAGCCCACCGGGGTGACCTCCATCTCCTGTAAGGCCCGCAGGATCTTGGCCTGCAACTCGATGGGCAGGTCGCCGATCTCGTCCAGGAAGAGGGTGCCGCCGTGGGCCTCCTCGAACTTCCCTTTCTTGTCGCGGATAGCACCTGTAAACGACCCCTTCTTGTGGCCGAACAGCTCACTCTCCAGCAGCTCCCGGGGAATCGCCGCGCAGTTCACCGTTAGAAACGGCCGCTCAGCCCGGCCGCTGCCGTAGTGGAGGGCCCGGGCCACCAGTTCCTTGCCGGTGCCGCTGTCGCCGGTAATCAGCACGGCCGCGGCAGTGTCCGCCACCTTCTCGATCAACCGGAACACGTGCTGCATCGGCTCCGAGTCGCCGATGATGTTCTTGACCTCGAACCTCGTGCTGACCTCCCGGCGCAGACGCACGTTGTCCCGCTCCAGGTGCTGAACCCGCAGGGCCTTGCGCACCGCCAGTTTCAGCTCGTCGCGGTTGAACGGCTTGGTCACATACTCGAACGCCCCGGCCTTCATCGCCTCCACCGCCATCTCGATGGTGCCGAAGGCGGTGATGACGATCACCTGGGTCTCCGGGGTATCGCGCCGCACCCGGGCCAACAACTCCATGCCGCCGATGCCCTCCATCTTGATGTCCGTGAGCACCAAGTCGAACGAAGAACGCCCTAGAACCTCCAGAGCTTCCTCGCCGCTGGCGGCCGTGGCCACGGCATAACCCTCTTCGGCCAGGTTGTATTCCAGCACCCGGCGCAAGCTGGCGTCGTCGTCAACGATCAGGATCTTGGCCATCGGGTTCCTCTCCCCCGGGGCGCAATGCGGCCCCGTCCGTTCCGTCAATTCCGCCCGACGAAGCCCTCCTGCGCCGGGGCGGATTCCGCCTGATCGAACAGGGGCAGGGCCAGCACGAAGCGCGCGCCTCCCTGGGGGCGGTTCTCAACCGTCAGGGTTCCACCGTGGGCCCCGGCGATGCGTTGACTGATCGCCAGTCCAAGACCCGTGCCCTCTTCCTTGGTGGTGAAGAACGGCTCGAACACCCGCTGCCGCTGCTCGATGGCTAGCCCCGGCCCCTCGTCTTCCACGGCCAGCACCACCCGCCCCCCCTCCACCGACCCGGTCAGCTGCACGGCCCGGCCCCCCGGGGTGGCCTGCACGGCGTTGAGCAGTAGGTTCAGCAGTACCTGTTTGAGCTGGTGCGGAATCCCCAGCACCTGCACCCCTCCTGGCACCCGGGCCGACACCGACACCCCGGCCTCGCGAGCCTGCGTCTCCACCAGAGGCAGGGTCTCCTCGGCCAGTTCTCCCAGGTCGACCGCCCCCGCGCAGCCTGCGCTGCGCTGGTCACGGGCGTAGCCGAGGAAGTCCTCCACCACCTGGTCCAGGCGCCCGGTCTCCCGCAGCAGGATCTCCAGGAACTCCACCCGGGCCGCGGGTGGGGTCGCGGGATCACGGAGAATCTCCGCCGCCCCCTTGATGCTGCCCAGGGGATTGCGAATCTCGTGGGTCATGCTGGCGGCCAGTTCGCCGATGGTTGAGAGACGATCCGCCCGCCGCAGCTGATTCTCAATCTGGAGGATCTGGTCGGCCTGGCCACGTAGCTGACCGTAGGATTTCTCCAGATTCTCTGCGACCCGCTTCCAGCGGTGTCGGTACTCTCCCTCACGATCGGCGAAGTAGCCGGCCACCCCGGCGAACAGGAAGAATACGCCCACCTCCAGCACGCGGTTGACCACCTCGCGGCTCTCTCCGCCCCACTGCATGACGATGTGCGGCACGTAGACCGCAGCCACGGCCATCGCCATCACGAGCCCACCGCGCAGCCCGAACCACACCGCTGACAACCCCACCGGCAGGTAGTACAGGCGCCGGTAGACATCGTGAAGCAGGGGTTGGGTGGTCTGCGTCCCATAGTGAAGCAGGGAGACCGCGAGCACCATCAGCAGAAGGCTCGCCCCCTTCCATCTCCAATCGAAGCGTCGGGAGTCCGTTGGCAAGTCGCTATCTCCTTCCCCAGTGCACCCCACAAGCAAGACCGGGACCGTGCCTTGCCACTCCCGCAGGGAGGCGTGATCGCCTGTTCTCACGCCCCAAGATCGTGCCCCCCTTCCTCACGTGCCGTCAAACACCTTGGCGACGGAGGCCCCGGGGGGCCTGCGACCAGCGAAGCGGGAGCGGCGTCCAGGTTCTCCGCCCAGATCGGGTCGACCACCCGGCCACCCGTCACGTCCCAGTGCGACCTCCCCGGGCCACCCAGGCAACCCGCCCCGAGACGGTCCGCAACCCTTCGTCCATAGCCCCGCCAAGACCGCAGCGGTTCTGCCGCCCAGTTGCGCATCCGGAACCGACACCGGCAACCAACCACGGCAAAGGGGAACAACTTCGCGGAGCAGACCACGCGGGCTGGTGCGGGAGACGGCAAGGAGAACGGCCTGTCCTCCTCCGGCTTGCAGCACCGGGCTGAAGACTATTCCCCACCCTGCACAATAGTCTCAACCGATCGTCTTGGCGGGGCGTCGCACCGGCACCGCAGGTACCCGAAAAAACGTCTTGAACACAGCATCAAAGCAAGCACGTGGGAGATGGCACGGGGAATGCAAAAGGTATCCCATAGAGGTCAACCACTCACCCCGACCACGGAAAGGAAACCGCCATGAAGACCCTCTCTGCTTTGATCGCTACCCTGTCCCTGTTCGTCTTCGCCGCGGCCGCCTTCGCGGGCTTCACCCACCACGCGCACATGGGTGACCACTGCACCGCGGTGTCGACCGGCAGCACGTCCAACCTGACGGAGCATGACATGCTGCCGTAGAGAAAACCTGTGCGTATCCAACAACCCATCCACGGGCGCCCAGATCCATCCATCGGCCGAAAAGTCGCTGGGGAACACCTGAGGAGCCACACATGAAAGGAACAAAAAATGAAAAAGATCATTGCGCTAATCATGGCTCCGCTAACCCTGGCCCTACTTCCTCTCGTCGCAACCGCCCAGGAAACGGTGTTGAGCGGCACGGTGAGAGGCTACGTGGCTGCCGCGACGAACGCGCCTCCCGTGGTGGACAAAGACGATCCCGCGATCGGAGCGGAAAGAGCATTCGTGGTCGACACGGGCGACGGCTACTATTTCCTGCCGAACGTGAGCACTGCGAGACTCCGGCAGCACGCGACTGAGCGCGTTCGGGTCTCCGGCCATCTGGACGGACAACGCCGATCGATCCGAGTGAGCAAGATCGAATTGCAACGCGGAGACCAGTGGAACCAGATATGGTCGAAGAAAGAGCAAGACAGGAAGCAGGCGGCCCGAGAGCGGAGATATCTCCAGGACTAAAAGGTTCTCCCGGTGGGAACTGCCTGATTTCAGCAGGGATAGTCCAGGGGCCGCACCTTCGGGTGCGGCCCCTGGATTTGGCGGGCGGGCCAGCGCCGGAGCGGTCCTCGAAACGATTCCAACGGGGCGGAGCCCCCGCCGCTTTGCACACCGGTTCCCAAGCAGAGGCGCATGCCGACACCGCCGCCGAACCCCATCTCCCAGCCACCGTTGTGCAGTGTCGCCCTCGCCCCGGCAAAGAAACCGACCTCCACCCCGGCGGGTGCAGGGTCTGGCTGGAGAGTGGCAAACGCTTTGCAGGGCCCGCTCGACACGGGCGACACTCCCGGGAGCCCGTGTGTATCCGTTTCGGCTCCACACTGCGGGAGGGTACGCTTGCCCGCCAGCCGCACCTCCCACCCCCAGGTTGCCGTTTCCTGAAACTGTGTTCTCATTGTGCGAAGGTGGCATCGGGTCACCGTATGTGCGCGATCTGAATTTGTCCGTACGACCGACAGGAAGGAGCAACCCAATGAGAAAGAAAACGTTTGCCGTCATCCTTCTAGCAGTGGGCTTCGCCAGTTCCACCCCGGCCCAGATGACGGGCAAGCAAGAGATGGGCGACGGGATGCATGGCGGTCAGGGTATGTCCATGGGGATGGGCATGTGCCCCCTGTGCAAGATGGGGGACCAGTTGGGGGCGGCGTGCCACATCGAGTTGGGCGCGCTCGGGCTGCCCGCCGGAACCGTGAAGGAACTGGAAGACGGGAAGTTCGAGCTCCGGAAGACGGTCATCCGCAAGAAAGCTGACCTCCAGATCCTCCAACTGGATCTTCAGCGCATGGTGGAGGACAAAGCGTTCGATCTGTCCGCGGCGCAGAAGAAGGTGCAGGCAATGGCGGAGATCGGTGCGGAGATCCAGGGGGCTCACCTGGGGTTCCTGCACGCCATGGCCGCCAAGCTCACCGACGAACAGTGGCAAAACCTGCAGCAGGAAAAGAACGAGATGATGATGCCCATGATGGGCCGCGGGGGCATGATGCAGGGGAGGATGCAGGAGAGCCAGCAGGGCGGCATGATGAAGGGCGGCGGGATGATGCAGTCGGGGGAGCAGGGAGGGGGCGCGGGCCACCACCCCGGGGCAGCCACGGAAGCCGAACAGTTTTTCAAGAAGGAGTGATCCCCAGGGGGCGGGGCCCTGGGTGTGGTTCACCACGCGAGGGACCTCGGGGGGAAGCGGAAACGGTGCCTGTCGCCCGCTCGAGATCGGGGCGGGCGATCCTCCACCAAGAGAGCAGAGGGCTTGACCATGATGTACGGCTGGATGGACGGGTACCACGGCATGGGCTGGGGCGGCGGGCTCGGCATGCTCCTCTTCTGGGTGATCGTCATCCTCGGGGGGATCTTCCTGGTCCGCTTTGTCCTGGACCGGAGACGTGCCCCCCGTTGCAGGGAAGCGGCGCTGCCCCGGTGGAAACCGCGCTGGACATTTTGAAGAAACGGTTTGCCAGGGGCGAAATCACCCGAGAAGAGTACGCGCGGATGAAAGGGGAGTTGGAGTGACCAGGGCGCCTCGAGGATCGGCCGGCCACCTCGTGTCTGTACAGCCGATGAGGGGCGCACCAGATGTCGGGTAGGAAGCTGCGGGAATTGAGCCTGACTGCCGCTCTGCTCGCGGGCTTCACCTTCTTGTTGAACTTCGTGTGGGAAACCTACCACGCGGAGTTTCTCTATCGGCACCACGACATCCCGGCCTCTCGGTATGTCCCGATGATGACCCACGTGGCCGTCAACGACGCCCTCCTGGTCCTGTCCCTCTACGCGGGTACCGCCCTCGCCTGCCGAGACGCGCTCTGGGTGCGGTTCTTGAAACCTCAGCGGGTGGCCCTCTTTGTACTCCTCGGGCTCATCGTGGCCGTGGCGGTGGAGGTGAAGGGGGTCTATCTCCGGCACCAGTGGTCGTATCTGCCGGCGATGCCCACCCTGCTCGGCATCGGCGTGTCACCCCTGGCGCAACTCAGCGCAACAGGGCTACTGGCCGTTGGCATCACCAAGCGCCTGCTGTTTCCCCGGTGCCCCTAGGGCAGCCATTGGTTGCGTCGTTGTCTGCGTTGCAGCTTGGGGAGACGGACCATGGGGTGAATTGGGAAGATTCACGAAAGTCGCCAGGGCACACGGTTCCGCTGCAGGAGACCATGGAGCTTGGCCGCATCCGTTGCGCCAGGGACGGCCCGCAGCACTGTGACGGGAGGACAGGGTGAATGGGGAACGAGGGTGGAAGATGGCCGTAACACTGCCGCTGACGTGGCTGCTGACCGCAAGTCTGTTGGCGGCGGGCTGCAGCGAGAACTCGAGTTTTCCCCCGCGGACCCGGGTGGGCACAGTGCCGGAGGGGTTCTCTCTTCGCCCGGTATCCTCCGCGGAGGATGCGGCCGCCTACGTCGACGGCTACGCCCGCGCCCTTGGCGTACAGGATGTCCGTGCCGCGCAGGTCCTGGGCTTCGGGAACGTCTATTGGGTGTACGTGACGGAACGGAATACCGACCGCCCGGCGTTCTCCCTCAAGGTGGGCGCCGACGGCGCCATCGGCATCCGGCCGTTCCCCGCGATGGCGCCCGAAATGATGTGGAACCAGAAATACGGCCACGAGGCGCGTCCCAACCCGGCGATGATCGAGAAGAGCGCTCCACCGGCCAAGGCGGGGAAACGGCTCCGCCAGGCGCTGCCGGCGAATGGCGAGGTGCGACCCGGGGAGGCTTCGGCCTACTACGGGTACTTCCTGTTTCCCCTGTGCGAAGGGGATCGCCTGGTGGGAGAGGCCGCGGTGAACGCAGCGGATGGGGTGGTCACCTGGAAGCGGTTTCCAGAACCGCCTCGCAGCCTATGGGTTGCGGCGGGCGCGAAGGGACCAACCTGCGAGTGACGATGCCGCGACCGGCCATACCCGAAGACGAGGAACGGTTGGCGTCACGAAATCGACGCAACCGTCTCGCACCTTCCCTTCAAGAGCATACCCATTCGGACGGATGGAGCGTGCATAAGTGGAGACTATTCTCCACCCCTGCGGAATAGTGGCAACCGAACCTCCTCCAAGCTACGTCACCCCGCGCAACCCGTACCGTCAAAAATGGCTCGTATCCAGCATTTCGAACTATAGCGAGAGGGCTGGCACAGAGGGTGCGTCTTGTCCCGTGTAGCACTCTCATCGGGTGGACACCCAAGCGACGAAATCATCGAAAAAGGGAACCCCATGGCGATCGACCCGATCTGCGGCATGACGGTTGGCACGGACAGTGAGTTTGCCCTGAAAAGCGACGGTGCGAGCTACTACTTCTGCAGCGCCCACTGCCTGAAGAAATTTCGAAAGGAACCGACGGCAACTGCCGGCGACCCGGGGGAACGCACCGGGAAGACCGAGGCGCCACGTGGGGCTAGCTATGTGTGCCCCATGGACCCCGAGGTGCGCCAAGACCATCCTGGCGCCTGCCCCAAGTGCGGCATGGCGCTGGAACCTGAGACCGTGGCGGCCGCCGCCACCCGCACCGAGTACACCTGCCCCATGCACCCCGAGGTGGTCCAGGACGGACCCGGTTCCTGTCCCCAATGCGGGATGGCGCTGGAACCCCGCACGGTGGCGGCCGAGGAGGGGGAGAACCGGGAACTGGTGGACATGACCCGGCGCTTCTGGGTGAGCCTGGTACTCAGTTTTCCGGTCTTCGTCCTCGCCATGGGGGAACACATCCCCGGCCTGGCCGGATGGATCTCAGGGCTGGCGCCTCGCCAGACAATCAACTGGGTCGAGTTCGCCCTGGCCAGCCCCGTGGTGCTCTGGGGCGGCTGGCCCTTTTTCGTACGGTTCTGGAACTCCCTGGTGAACCGCAGCCTGAACATGTTCACCCTGGTCGGCCTCGGGGTCGGGGTGGCGTACCTCTACAGTGTGGTGGCTACGGTCTTGCCTCGGCTATTCCCGCCCGCCTTTCAAGGGCCACAGGGTCAGGTGGCGGTGTACTTCGAGGCCGCGGCAGTGATCACCACACTGGTTCTCATGGGCCAGGTGCTGGAACTCCGCGCCCGCAGCCAAACCGGCGCCGCGATTCGAGCCCTGCTCGGGCTCGCCCCGAAGACCGCTCGGCGCATCCGCGAGGACGGCAGTGAGGAGGATGTGCCCCTGGAAGTGGTTGTAGCCGGTGACAAATTGCGGGTCCGCCCTGGGGAGAAAGTACCCACCGACGGCAAGGTCCTGGAGGGGCGATCCAGTATCGACGAGTCCATGATCAGCGGCGAACCCCTGCCCGTGGAGAAGAACCCCGGCGACGAGGTCACCGGCGCGACGGTGAACCAAACCGGCTCGTTGGTCATGGAGGCACAGCGCGTCGGGGCCGAGACGCTGCTCAGCCAGATCGTCCAGATGGTGGCCGCGGCCCAACGCAGCCGGGCACCCATCCAGAAACTTGCCGACGTGGTGGCGGGCTACTTCGTGCCGGCGGTGGTCGGCGCCTCGGCTCTCACCTTCCTGGTGTGGGCCCTGGTGGGTCCGGAACCGCGCATGGCCCACGCCATCATCAACGCCGTGGCGGTGCTCATCATCGCCTGCCCCTGCGCCCTGGGCCTCGCCACCCCCATGTCGATCATGGTGGCCACCGGCAAGGGCGCCAGCCTGGGTGTCCTGTTCAAGAACGCGGAGGCCATCGAACACCTGCGCAAGGTCGACACCCTGGTGGTGGACAAGACCGGAACCCTCACGGAGGGGAAACCCAAGCTGGTGTCCGTGGAGGCGGCAGCGGGAATCGACGAGGCAGAGTTGCTGGGCCTCGCGGGCAGCCTGGAGCGGGGCAGCGAACACCCCCTGGCCGCGGCCATCGTGGCGGGGGTCGAGGAGCGGGGCGGGAAACTCGTTGCGGCCGAAGCGTTCGAGTCCCACACCGGCAAGGGGGTCACCGGTCGGGTCGGGGGCCGGGACGTGGCACTCGGCACCGAGAAACTTCTGGAGGAGTTGGGGATCGACCCGGGCAACCTGCTGCAACGGGCCGAAGTCCTCCGCGCCGAAGGCCAGACGGCCATGTTCGTGGCCGTGGACGGGAAGGCGGCGGGACTGCTGGGCGTGGCCGACCCGGTCAAGGAGACCACCCCTGAGGCGATCCGCCAACTCCACGACGAGGGCATCCGCGTCGTGATGCTCACCGGTGACAGCCGCACCACCGCCGAGGCCGTGGCGAAGCGACTCGGGATCGACGCGGTACACGCCGAGGTGTTGCCCCAGGACAAGGCCGAGAAGGTGAAGGAACTCCAGGCCCAGGGCCGGTTCGTGGCCATGGCCGGCGACGGCATCAACGACGCGCCGGCGCTGGCCCAGGCCCAGGTGGGGATCGCCATGGGCACCGGGACCGACGTGGCCATGGAGAGCGCCGGCGTCACTCTGGTCAAGGGCGATCTGCGGGGCATCGTGCGGGCCCGGGCCCTGAGCCGCGCCACCATGGGCAACATCAAGCAGAACCTCTTCTTCGCCTTCGTCTACAACGCACTGGGCGTGCCCGTCGCCGCCGGAGTGCTGTATCCCGCGTTCGGTTTGCTGTTGAGCCCGATCATCGCCGCCGCAGCCATGAGCTTCAGCTCGGTCTCGGTGATCAGCAACGCACTGCGGTTGCGCAGGTTGGCCCTGTGAGGGCAACCGGCGAGGCAGAGAGCAGACGATCCCAGGGATGATTCCATACCCGACCATCGACCCGGTGGCACTGCACCTCGGCCCCCTAGCCGTCCGCTGGTACGGGATCGCCTACTTGCTTGGCTTCCTCTCCGCCTACGCGATTCTTCGCCACGCGGTTTCACGAGGCCGCCTCGCCCTGCCCAGGGAAGGGGTAGGGGATCTTCTGACGACACTGGTGGTTGGGGTCATCCTCGGCGGGCGGCTCGGCTACGTACTGTTCTACAACCTGCCCTATTTCCTACAACATCCATTGCACGCGTTCGCCGTCTGGGAGGGCGGGATGAGCTTCCACGGCGGGCTCGCGGGCGTCGCCGTGGCCGCCTGGCTGTTCAGCCGCAGGAAGAGGCTTCCGCTGCGGGAACTCGGCGATGCGCTGGCCCTGGCCACCCCTCCCGGGCTGTTCTTCGGCCGTATCGCCAACTTCATCAACGGCGAGCTGTACGGCCGTCCAGCCGACGTTCCCTGGGCCATGGTGTTTCCCGATGCCGGGGCGCTGCCCCGACACCCCAGCCAGCTCTACGAAGCGGTCCTGGAGGGGTTGCTTCTCTGGGTGGTGGTCTGGGGCGCCGGGCGCCTGTGGCGCGACCGCAGGGGTGTACCCACCGGAGCCTTCGTCTGCGGCTACGGCCTCATTCGTTTCCTCGTCGAGTTCACCCGCCAGCCCGATCCCCAACTGGGCCTCATCCTGGGTCCGTTCAGCATGGGCCAGGTGTTGAGCGCCGCCATGGTGCTCGTAGGGGCCACGTTGCTCGGGACTGCCACGCCGGTTCGACCTCGCTGAGCGGCACTCACCCCGAGTCCGCTCCCACCGCCACCCCGGGTGAGGCCCTGAGGTACCAACCCACTTGCAGCACTGGGCCGTCCGGTTGACGGCAGTCGGTGTCGTATGCCGGCTGTTTCCGGTCTCCCACCCGAACGTCGGAGGCGTACTGGCGGCAGCGCTGGTTTTCTGCCAACCGGTAGGTCTGGGTTGGGGACAAGGAGACCTGGCAAGGCGGCGACGCCGAAGCCTACCGGCATCGCCGCCTTGGATGAGTTTGCGGCGGCTGGGCTACATCATTCCCCCGCCCATCATCCCGCTGCCATGCACCGGAGGCTGCATGGGCCACTGGACCGGGCCGTGCATGGGGGATCCGCCCCCCATGTGGCCGAAACCGATCGTGTAGCCGTGGCCGGTAAGGTCGTTGATCCCATCGCCGTTCGCATCCGTGTAGGCGTCGTTCACTCCGTCTCCATCCGTATCGACCCAACCGAAACCGTGGCCGTAGGCCATGCCACTGTCGTCGTCGATCCCGTCGCCGTCGGCGTCGGTGTGCAGCGCCGTGAACCCGTGCATGTAGGCTGCTCCTGCGTGCGGCCCCAGCATCTGGGCCGCATCGACCACGCCATCGCCGTCAGCGTCCATGAACAGGTCGTTCACGCCATCACCGTCCGCGTCCCTCCACCCAAAGGCATGGCCGTAGGGCATCCCGGTAACGTCGTTGATGCCGTCGCCATTCGCGTCGGCGAAGAAGTCGTTCATGCCATCGTCATCGAGGTCCACCCAACCGGGCATGACCACGTAGGGCGCTCCGGTGCGGTCGTTGATGCCGTCGCCGTCCGCGTCGGCGTAACGGTCGTTCATCCCGTCGCCGTTCTCATCGGCGTAGCCGAAGGGTTGACGAAACGGCGCCCCGGTGACGTCGCAGATCCCGTCGCCGTCGGCGTCTTGGAAGCGGTCGTTCGCGCCGTCTCCGTCCGCGTCCAACCACCCGAACCCGTGGCCGTAGGGCATGCCGGTCACTTCGTTGATGCCATCGCCGTCGGCGTCCGTGAAGTGGTCGTTGATGCCGTCGTCGTCCACGTCGGCGTACCCGTGGTCCATGAGATAGGGGGCGCCAGCGTAGGCCGTGCCCGGGTCGCAGATCCCGTCTCCGTCGGCGTCGGTGAACAAGTCATTCCTGCCGTCCCCGTCTGCATCGACGAAGCCGAAGTGATAGCCGTCGAAGCCGGTGTGGGTGGGTGCCGCGCCGCCGTGCACCGTGACCGTGCCCAGGTTGAGCCCCTGGCCGTCGTGCATGCGGAACGGGACCTCGACCGTTCCTCCCGTGCCCAGGTGCACAAACAAGGAGTGGTCTCCGTCTGCGACACCTAGCCACTCGAACTGCCCCGCCCCATCCACGGCATGCTCGGAGAGATCGTCGTCCAGGGTAAGCGCTGTGCCAGCGGGCACCGCGGCCACGGGCGACCGATCAGCCGCGCGCGGTGCCGCACCGCTGTCGAGGGTGCCGACCACAACCCGCGCCCCAGGGGGCCGGAGGTCGCCGCCGGGCAGGGTGCTGGCGGCTTTGTCTCCACTGCCTCCCGACCCGCAGGCAGCGAGGATGAAGGCCAGTACCATGGTGGTCCCAGCAAGGGAGAGGTGGCGGAGAACAGTTCTCTTGGTAACCATGTGGTTTTCCTTTTGTCTCGGGAAGAGGCGAACGGGTGCGATCCTTTTCTTTAAGGTTGCAACTCTGGTTCCCGAGGACACAATGGACACGGGCAAACCACAGAATCCACCTCACGCAGGCCTGGATCTCCGCGTGCGACCGCCACCATTCGTTGAGAGTACGGCGGACGGCTTCATTCCGGACCTTCTCAAGGCGGGGTTGCTCTGACTGGGTGGACATTCCGGAAAATCACCAACTGGGCGCGAGGTGTGCGCCTGCTCGTTGCCGAATACTCTTCACCGCTGGCGAATATTCGCCAGAGATTCGGCACATCCGGTGTGACCGGCTCCACCCTGATGAAAGGCGACCTGAGGCCCTGCGTCCCGCCCGCCGCAAGACACGAAACGGACCGCCACCCCAAGAGGGTGCGCGGTCCGTTTTCGACGGAGGCAGACGTTCCGCCTAGACTTCTACGGAAACGCCCCCCGCCTCTGCAGCGTTACTCTCCAGCAATCAACTCGTGAGCGTCAATGGGTGCGACCCCGACCCATCTTCTTGCGTCCGCCCACGTGCCAACCCCGGTGCGCTCCGCGGTCCGGTGGACAAGGCGCGCCGGAGAGCGTGCGACAGCGGGAGAAAGCAGGGAATACGACCCGAGGCACAACTGTACCCGGCCCACTCCTCTGTCGGCGTGGGCGGACGCGCACTACACCCCAGGGGTCGATCGCAGACCTACTGTGGGGCAATTCACAGGGAAGGGAAAGACCATCGTGTCCTCCGGGGAACTGGACTCGCTTCCCCGGAGGACATGCCCGAGCCTTTGGGTCAGTACCGATAACCCCGCCGCAAGGAACGCCGGCCGTAG
Source organism: Deferrisomatales bacterium (assembly GCA_029211085.1). Classification (GTDB taxonomy): domain Bacteria; phylum Desulfobacterota; class Deferrisomatia; order Deferrisomatales; family JARGFW01; genus JARGFW01. Next base: position 13,984 of record JARGFW010000003.1, read on the forward strand.
TAGGAATTGTAGCGCGCTCGGTCCGACTGCGCCGAGACCTTGGCCTGGTGCCGGATGGTATCCATTTCACGGGCACGCTGCTGCTTGGCCAGCGCCTCCTCGTTGATTCGGCTGGTCAACTCTGCCTCCGCGACCCGTGCCTTGGCCGCCACACCGTCGAGCACCTCTTTGCGGCGCATCAGCACGTCCATGGCCATCTGGGTGTTCATATTCATCGTCACCAGAAAGCCGGGGAGAACCAGGTCGTACACCGCCGGATCGGCGTCCAGGTAGAACTCGTCACTAATCACACTGGAGATGCGCCCGCGACCCACCTCCCGGCCATCGGGGGAGCGAATATCCACCTCGGCGTCGGGAACCAGCACGCCACTCAGAACCACGCCCAGAAACCGCGGTCGGGTGGACGCCTTGCGCACCACCGATCCGTAGGCGGGTGGCGCGAGTTCCTCCGGGGTGCCGTACCATGCGCGCCGGATCCTAGCGGCCTCCCCGTCTTCCTGTATGGCCGCGATGGTCTGATCCAGTTGCGCCAAGAAAGCCGTGTCCCCGGACCGGACCGCCAGGTTGTACTCCTCCTGCAGGATCGTCACGTCCGGGATCTCGTACCCGTTGCCCGGCAACGCGGAAAACAGATCCACCAGGATCGCCTCGTCCGCGGTGAAGGCTTCGATCTTGCCGTTCTGCAGGGCCTCCAAGCCGTCCACGTAGGTGTCAAACGGCACCACACGAGTGATTCTGCAGCGGTCGCGGGCACAGCTCTCGGCGAAGGTGCCGATCACCGCGCCCATGCGCTTGCCCTCCAGGTCCTCGAGGGACCGGACGACCCCGCGGCGGGCGATCACCTTTTGTCCCGACACCAGGTAGGGGGCACTGAAACCGAGCACGGCGGCGCGGGCGTCACTGTGACTCAGCCCCGCCGCGATGACGTCGATATCGCCGTCCAACAGCGCCCCCAACCGATCCGCCGGGGTCACGACCTTGAACAGCGCCCGCACCCCCCACCTGGCGGCCACCGCCGTCATGTAGTCGATGTCGTAGCCGACCAGGCGGCCGCTGTCGTCTTCCCGGTAGCCGAAAGGCGGTTCCTGGTCGGTCACCCCCACTACCACCACCCCCTTGCGCTGGACCTCCTCCCAGGTGCCCGCCAGCGCAAGCGTTGGGGCACTGCCCCAAACCAGTCCAAGAACCAGTGCAGTCCATACCGCCATTCGTTTCGTCATGTGTCACCTCCTAAGCTCTCTGCCTCTCCAGCCGCACCCTGAATCCGCACGGCCCTCGCTGGCAATGGGTAAGACCATTGGTTCCCACTTTGCTCTGCTTTTGGAAAAATGCAAGGCCCGCGCCACGGGTGCGGCGGCGAGGACGCTTGGATGGGAGTCTTCGGACCCCCATAGCGCTCACCCACCGGGGTTCTCGGCCATCGTTCATCCGCAAACCAGTTGGTGAAGATCCTGCATGGCCTGCGAGGTCGTCTCCGGTTGGCAGATCAACGGCCCGCTCACCCGCGTAGCTGCCATCTCCCCGGACCACGGGTACTCGGCACGATCGATGCGGTTCGGTGGGTCGAGGGCCGGCAGCGGGGCGGGGCGGCCGTGTCAGGGTATTTCCTCCCCCTCGCGCTGGCCACGACGTTCACCCAATCCCGCACACTGGGGTGACCCATGATATACCGTACGAGACAGTCGCCGGCGCGTTGCACCGGTCCAGGTTTGCCACGGCGCGGTCTGCATCTCGACGAAGGTGGCGGGCGGCAGAGACCCTGCTACTATCCGCCGCGTAACCCTCCGGAGTCCCGGCCCCATCCGGAACCATTGATTGTGCACGCAGCAGAGAGCGGAGGATGGACCCATGACGAGCAAGCGGAAACAACTCTCCACCCTCGGTTTGACCCTCGCTCTCGGCCTCGCCCGGACCGCGGTTGCCGTCACCGTCGAGTACGACCTCACCATCGCCGCCCAGGAGGTCAACATCACGGGGAAACCGGTTCCGGCCATGACGGTCAACGGCGCGATCCCCGGACCCGTGTTGCGCTTCCAGGAGGGAGACACCGCACGGATCGCGGTCCACAACGCAATGACCGAGGACACCTCGATCCACTGGCACGGCATCCTGGTGCCTCCGGGTATGGACGGCGTGCCGAACATCAGCTTCCCACCCATCGCGCCGGGGGCCACCTTCACCTATGAGTTCCCGATCCGCCAGGCCGGCACCTACTGGTACCACTCCCACACCGACGTGCAAGAACAGCGCGGGGTGTACGGGGGCATCGTGATCCAACCGCGTCAGGTAGCAACGGTGAGGGCTCGTGAACACGTGGTCCTGCTGTCCGACTGGACCGACGAGGACCCCCATGCCGTGCTGCGCACCCTGAAGCGCGGCAGCGAGTGGTACGCCCTGGAGAAAGGGGCAGCCCAGAGCATCGCCGGCGCAGCCCGGGCGGGGGCCCTGGGAGCCTACTTCCAGCGCGAGTTGCTGCGCATGCCGCCGATGGATATCGCCGACGTGGCCTATGACCGTTTCCTGGCTAACGGGTCCCCCGAGGTCCGTCTGGGCGCAAAACCCGGCGAAACCGTGCGGCTGCGCCTCATCGACGGCTCGGCCACCACCTATTTCCACCTGGAGTTCGCCGGCGGCCCCCTGACCGTGGTGGCGGCCGACGGCCAGGACGTGGAGCCTTTGGACCTGGAACAGCTGCTGATCGGGGTGGCGGAAACCTACGACGTGCGGGTCACCCTGCCCGGGGACGGCGCCTACGAACTGCGGGCCACAGCCCACGACGGATCGTCTTACGCCAGTGTGTGGCTCGGCGACGGGGAACGACACGCTGCCCCCGCGACGCCCCGGCCGGACCTCTACCGGGGGCACGCCATGGGGTTGAGTTGGCGCCGGGTGTTCGCCCTCACCCCGGCGGGCTCGATGGGCATGACCGACGCAGCGGTAGAGGCAGGCCGGTTTGACCATACAGGCATGGGGGACATGGGGGGCATGCACGGGGACATGGGGGGCATGGGAGGCGTGGGGGACATGAGGGACATGGGGGAAATGGGAGGTATGCGCGGGGGCATGGGGTCCATGCACGGCGCCGGCCATGGGGGGATGGGGGGAGAAATGATGCACTCGATGCCCCACCCGATGAACGCCGCGATGAACCATGGCGGAGACCACCCCGCACAGGAACCCCGCAGCGGCGCTGGGGAGCCACCCAGTGGGCGCCGGTTCGCCACCGCGTTCCGCCCCCTGGCGGCGGACGTCTCCTCTGCCGCTGATCTGGCGATGGACGGCATGGACCCCCGCCGCCCCTGGCCCCCCTATGACAAATTGCGCGCCACCCGCCCGACAGCCCTGCCCTCAGGGCAACCGGTGCGGGAGTTGCGCTTCACCTTGGACGGCGACATGGAGCGCTACGTCTGGTTGTTGAACAACAAGGCCCTCGCGGAAAGTGATGTCATCCACATCCACGAAGGAGAAGCGGTGCGTTTCATCCTCATCAACCGCACCATGATGCACCACCCCATGCACCTGCACGGGCACTTCTTCCGGGTCGTCACCGGACAAGGGGACCGCTCCCCCCTCAAGCACACCGTGGACGTGGCACCGATGTCCACCACCGTCATCGAGTTCGACGCCAACGAGGTGGGAGACTGGTTCTTCCACTGCCACCTGCTCTACCACATGAAGAGCGGCATGGCTCGGGTGGTGCACTACGACGGGTTCGACGCCGGTCCCGAGGTGGCGGCCGGGCGACCGGCCCTGTACCGAGATCCCTGGTACGCGTGGGGGCAGGGGGACGTGCTGACCAGCATGACCGAGGGCACCCTGCAGGCGTCGAACACCCGCAACGTCCTGGCCGCCGGGTGGGAGGTCGGCTGGCAACATGTAGATGGCACCGAGTGGGAGGGGATCGCCACCTGGGACCGGGTTCTGAACCGCTTCACCAGCCTGTTCGCAGGGGGGGACTTTCTGGGCGTCGATGACGACGTGGAGGACGTCCGGGCCATCGCGGGGGTGCGCTACCTGCTGCCCCTGAGCATCGAATCGCGTTTGTGGCTCGACTCGGAGTTGGGAGCGCGCATCACCCTGGGTCGGCGGCTGGATCTCACCCCGCGGTTGGGGCTGAGCGGCGAGGTGGGGTACGACACCCATGCCCAGTGGGAGGGTCGGGTCACCGCAGACTACACCCTGACCCGCGGCTTCTCCATCCTGGGTAGCTGGCACTCCCAGTTCGGCTGGGGTGCCGGAGTGCAAGTTCGGTTCTGATCAGCGGCCGCGGCTCCGCAATGACACGTCGACGCCGGGAAACGAGCCCCTTCTGTCCAATAGAGCACAGCCGTGCTGACTATTCTGCAGAAACTCGGCAACCCTCTCCGTTTTGCCTCGATTCCCGGGCCCGCAACCAGGCACGCCTCTTGCTCTACCCTTGCCCGAAGTACCGAACGCCCCCGTTCACCGAAGGGTACGTGTCACGATGGCCCACACCCTGCGACGTTGGTTCGATGTGTATCAAGGCGAGGCGCGTCTGTTTCTCCTCTCGGCCCTGGTGCTGTTTTTCGTCCGCAGCTCCGGGGTTCTGTTCGGCAACTACGCGGAGACGGCATTTCTGAAGCGGTTCGGGATCGAGTACCTCCCGATCCTCATCGTGGTGAACTCCCTGTGCACCTTCGTGGTGATGGGGTTCTTCGGGAGGCTGATGGCCCGGGTGCCGGCCGGCAACCTGCTCCGGCGCGCCCTCATCGGCTGCGGCGTCGTGGTGGGTACCCTGCGGCTGGCGGTCCCGCTGGGACTCGATCTCCTGTATCCGGTGCTGTACGTGCTGCGCACCCAGTTCGACCTGTTGCTCACGTTCCTGTTTTGGAACCTGGCCAACGAGCGGTTCTCTACCCGTCAATCCAAGCGCCTGTTTCCCCTGATCACTGCCGGCGGGATCGTGGGGGGGATTCTAGGCAGCTTCGCCACCCCACTGGTGGCACGCATGACCTCGGTGGACAACTTCATGTGGCTCTATGGGATCCTGGTCCTCACCGGAGCGACGTTCACCCGGAGTCTGGCCCAGGAGGAAAGACCCCCGTCGCCGCAGCACGCCGAGCCGGCGGAACCGTCGGGGCGTTCCTCCCTGTTCCAGGAGATCCGCAGGGCCACCCCCGTGCTGCGGGAATCCTCCCTGGCCCGTTCTCTGGTGCTGATGACCCTGCTGCCGAACATCGTGATACCGCTCTTGAACTACCAGTTCAGCTTTGCGGTGGACATGAACTACGGCTCCGAAGCGGCCATGCTGGGGTTCTACAGCACCTTCCGGGGTGTCCAGTACATTCTCGCCCTGGTGATCAGCCTGTTCGCCGGGCGCTTGTATGCCCGCTTCGGGATTCCCACGTCCCTGCTGTTCCATCCACTCAACTACCTGTTCGTGTTCGCCGGGTTCCTGTTCCAGTTCGATATCTTCACCGCGGTGTACGCCGGCATCTCCGTGGGCGTGTTGCGGATGTCCGTGCACAACCCGGCCCGAACCGCTTTGTTCGGGCTCTTCCAGGAGCGGGAACGGGTGCTCCTGCGCGTGTTGCTCCGGAGCACGGTGGTGCGTGTCGGCCTCCTCTTGGGTTCCCTCCTCGTGCTGGTTTGCCAGTCCGGTTATTTCGCCTGGTGCCGCTCGGCCCTCCACCCCCAAAACCTCTCCCCGTTCGGGATGTTCTTCGCCGGGCTATGGGTCTGGGTGACGCTGCGACTCCGGCGGAAGTACCCCGCCATCCTGCTCCGGTCGATCGGACACGAGCCCCCGGCCGCAGTCGCGGCGGGAGCCCTGGTGAGCCATGGCGTGCGGCTTCCGGCCGACGTTCTCTCCCGGTGCCGAGAACGGGTGGACCGCTGCTACCGGAGCCTTTTCGCGGCACGGGATCTGCGGCGGGTTTCTCCCCCGAGCCCGCACCGCGAGCTACTCGCGCGGCACCTGGAGGAAGCGGCAAAGCAGGACGCGCTGGAGACCCTCTCTGCGGCCGCTCAAGCGGATTCGAGCGGCCAACTGGCGACGGTCCGGCGTGCCCTCGACTCCGGCTCCTCCCGTCGGCGATCCAACGCCCTGGAAACCCTGGACCACCTCCTCGACCGCTCCCTGGCCCGACCGTTGCTCGCGTTGCTCGATGACCTGGCACCGGGCGACCGGCTGGCTGCCGGCGCTCGGTACCTGAAGGACCGACGACCGGCGCGATCGTCGGCGGCGGACCTGATCGGCGGGTTCCTGCGCAGCCCGGACCGGGTGACGCAGTTGCTCGCGCTCCATCTCGCGCAGCACGGCGGAGCACCCTCGACCCATGCGACCGACCTGCTGCGGTTGGCCGACTCGTCCACCTCCCACGTTCGGGATCTGGCCGCCGCCATGGCTCACGGAACCCATGACAGCGGCGCGGTTTCGAACGGGCCGGCGGTTGTCACCCCAAACCTGGTCGACGCCATCCTGCTGCTGCACAGCCTGCCCGCCATGGCCGGCGTGCCCGTGCGGGACCTGGCTGAGTTGGTGTCCTCGGGAGGCTTCGTGGAGGCGGATGCGGGGCGGGAGATCGCCCTGGACGGCGCTCCGTTTCAAGGCATCTGTCTGGTGCTCGCGGGTGCCCTGTCGGTCGAGGGTGATGCCGTTGGCGGAGGACTGGAGTCTGGAGGGGCACTGCTCCTCGGTCCGGGAGATGCGTTCGGACCGGCGCTCCCCAACGACCCGTGCAGCCGGGGCTTGTCGGGGCGGGTGGTGGAAAACATCCGCCTGTTCCTCGTCCCCAGGGACCGACCGGCCCCGCTGGACGCGATCGCGGCGGCAAGTCGCTTCAGGGCGCCCTGCTCTCCCGCGCCAGCATGGTCTCGATGACCTCGGCGATGTCGTGTCTGCCAGCCTGGCGCAACGGCCCGAGCAGCTCGCGGTAGAAGACGTCGCGGTGGCGGATGTTGATGTCGAAGGCCGAGAGCTTTTCGAGATCCACGTCGTCCGCGACGAAAGCCCGGGAGCGCTCCAGCGCCCCCACGGCGGCCAGCCCGGTCATCGTGCGCAGGCACTTCTCGCACTCGCCACAGTTGAGCCGGTCCTCCACATTGGCCAGACAGACCCTCAAGTTGTGCAGCGCCACCTCCCAGTCGGCAACCAGGCGAATCTTGTCCATCCGCGACAGATGCAGGTCCTTGTGGAAGATGGGCAGGTCACGGCTGGAGTACTTGGGTTCGAGCAGCGGGTGGGTGCCGCAGGGGACCAGGTGCGCCACCGGGTAGGACGAACCGATGTACAGGGTGTCCCACCGCGACGCGAAGGCGTGCCCGCCCGCCGCTAGGACCGCGCCGCAGAACTTGCCCAGCCACAGGGCGCGGTCGTCACACAGGTGGCGCACGTTGGTGTACAGGGGCACCAGTCGGGTGCCGGCTGCCTCCATGACCGGGGCCAGCGCCTGCCGAGCGCGCTGGTAGACCGGGTACTTCATGCCCCGGCGCACCACCCCACCGATCTCGAAACCGTGGATGAACAGGCACTCCCGCACATAGCCGGGGTGGCCCTCGGGATAGTACTGCCGGTTGGTGAGCAACGCGGCAAAGGAATCGATGCCGCCCGACATCAACAGCGCAGCGCTGCGGTCCCGCCCCGGGAACAGGGTCTCCCCGAGCCTCGGCGCATGGATCTCCAGGGGGCGGTAGGCATCGCCACCCCAGTGTGCCAGCAGCGCCATCGCGTCTGCCAACCCCTCGGCCAGCTGCGGACACACCGGATCTTCGAGGGCGATTCTTCGCTCTCGGAAGTGCATGGCGGGCACGAAGCAGCCAACCAGAAAGGGGTGGGCGGTGAGCGAGAGGCTCTCGCCGTACGGCTCCTCCGTCTCGAAGAACACTTCGGCGGGTTCCTTGCTGCAGTCTTCCCACACCACGTCGCAGCGGATCCGCACCCTGCCCTCGCGGGTGACTTTGTCCAGGTTGCGGATTCTCATGGGGAGTACTCCGTTTCCAGGTGCCGCACGATCATTGCCGCCACATCCAGCCCGGTGGCCTGCTCCAGCCCCCGAAACCCGGGTGCATAGTTCACCTCCAGGAGATAGGGGCTGCCGTCCCGGTCGACGAGCAGGTCCACGCCGGCCAAGTCCAACCCGATGCAATGGGCCGCTCGCTCGGCCAGGCGCCGCAGGTCCGCCGCAACGGGAACCCCTCCCCCCCGACCACCGCGGTGGATGTTGGCTCGGAAATCGCCGGGGGCGGCCACGACATCCATGGCGGCGACCGCGGCGCCTCCGAGTACCAGCACACGGATGTCACGACGTCCTTGGATCGGCACGAAGCGTTGCAGCAGGAACCCCTGCTTCGGCTCCAGGTCGCGGTCTACCAGCGCCTCCAGTTCGCGCAGGGATTCCGCCAGCCAAACCCCGCTTCCCTGCCGTGAGCGGGTCTGCTTGACCACCAGGGGGAACGCGCCGACGCTGGCAGCACAGGCAGCCAGGGTGTCGCGGTGGTTGCACAGAATCGAATCCGGGACCGGCAAACCCGCCGCGGTGAGACACTGCATCGTGTGAAACTTGTCGCGGGCGATGGCGATGGGCTGCGCCCGGTTGAGCAGCGCGACGCCCGCCAGCTCCAACTGCCTCACGTAGGCCAGATTCGGGTCGCTGACCAAGGCCCCCTGGCGTGGGATGACGACATCGGGGCGCGGCCCCTCCGGGTTGGGGCCGAAACCCAGCTGGCCACCGCGCATGAGGGGCCGGAGCGCATACGGATTGATCAACGATGCGTCGTGGCCGCGCTGCTGCGCGGCCTCCATCAAGCGCTGGTTGGGATGGTAGGCCGCGTCACGGACCGATACGATGCCAATACGCACAGGCGTTGCCTTTCCGAAGGGGGCTCAGCGGCTGGCGATTTCAGCGAACTCCGCGGCCGTCCAGATACCGACCTGCTTGTTCATCTTGGTGCTGAAGAACGAGCCGACCTGCACGGTGTTGTTGCGCCGGGCCATGGTCTTGGTGGCCTCGTTGTCTTCGGCGATGATCGAGTAGAACTTGCGGCCCTCGGCCCGCGCGGTCAGTCCCGCGAGCAGCTGCGTGCCGATCCCCAGCCCCCGGTACTCGGGACGAACCGAGGTATAGCCGCGCTCGAGAAAGCCGCGCAGGTCGAAGCCGGTCTGCTGGCGCACGGTTTCGATGTATTCCTCGCGGGGGTGCTTCAGGGTGGAATCCGCCACCACCCGCCCGCGCTCCGTCACGTAGCCGATCAGGAACGCGGTCTCCAGATTGCTGCGCACGCGCTCGGTGGCCACCGCCCCCCCCGCCGCCACCAGTCGCAGCACCTCGTCGAAGACCCCCGCGGGAACCTCCGCGGGGGGCGCGAACTGGTACTCGAGGGCCGCGCCCAGGGTGAACAGGGAACCGTCGTCGGCCGCGCGCATGCGGCACAGGGTCTTGACTCCGTACCGGAGCACGGCGCACAGCAGCTCCGCAGGGTCGGCCAGCCGGGTCCACAGCGGACGACCTTCGAGGGCGGCGGTCTCACCGTAGCGTGCGCGCAAATCGACCCCCCGCAATCCGCCGTCGGGTCGCTGGTGGAAGCGCGCATGGACCACCGTGGGCTCGGCGGCGGCCTCGGCGTCCCAGGCCGTGCACACTGCGGGGGGAGACTGCGCGTCGCTGAGCACCACGTTCCAGATCCCATCTTTTGCACTCTGCCACAGACGCTTGATCTGGTCCCCCGCGGGCGGCTCGTGGACGCGCCAGAAGACCACGCGGACGCGGCGGCCGAACTCGGACAGACCCGGGCGCCCTACCGACCCATCCAAGGGCAGGGTCATCGCTATGCTTCCGCCCACCTCCGGATGCTCGCGGATGTGCTCCAGGAGGACGTGGGCCGCTGGCTCACGGACCGCAACCCCGGGCAACAGGCTTGCCCGAACGCCCAACACAGGTCCGCAATACAACAACAGGTCTTCTCCCCGCGAAAAATCTTGGCACACGGGTTCCTGGCCAACCGGCCGGTCGCCCGCCCCTTCGGCACTGCGGGGTACGGCGCCCCCGCGACTCCGCTCTTCCGCGTCCGTCACGGTGTGCCTCCCTTCTGGTCGGTGCACCGCAGGTCGTCTGCAAAGCGGCACAAGACCTCGCCCATGGCCATCTTGATTGACGACAGTTTCAGCGCGTCGCAGGCATAGGCATCCGGCTGTTTATACAGATCCTCGTTGAGTTCCACCTGAATTGCCCACTTGCCTTGCTGACGAAGCAACGGGCCGTAAGTCGCTGTGATGAAGCCACCGGAATACGGGCTATTGAGGGAGACGCTGAACCCCTGCGCACGAAACGCCTCCGCGAGGAAAGCCAGAATCTCGCCCGGGCAGCTGGTGGTCCGCCTGGCAGAGGTCGAACCATTGGGATCCCCCAGGTTGCCCAGGGTCACATCCTTGCGACGCTGGGATCGGTCTGGAGCGTTGACCGGGCCGATCCCCTCCAAGGAGTGGCAATCGATCAAGCCGGCGCAAGGCGTCGTGGCGAGCACGTCGCGCAGGCGGGTGTGAAACGGCTGGTAGTAGCGCTCGATCAGCTGCGCTCTCAACGCGGCGGACGGCTCCCGTCCGGGCTTCCACACCCGGTTGCCCCCGTAATCCGTCTGCGGGATCACCCCCATCGGGCGCTGGTCGTCGATTGCCCGGTTCAGATCGACAACCAACCGGCTACACACCGCCGGCACAACGGCCACTACCGGCAGGTCGACATAGATCTCGCCGGTGCACAGGTCCGCCGAGCGGGCCACCTCTTCGTCGCCGACCGCCAGGCGCTCGACGATCTCCGCGGCGATGGTTGTAGAACAGTGGGGCAACGACAGAACGAACGGCAGCGGGTTCACTCTTGAGCCCTCGCAAAGCCGCGCTTCTCGGCCACCTTGAGTTCGATGAAATCGACGATCTTCTCTTCCAGCTTCACTTTGTCCAGGCGATTGATGCGCGGCACGCCGCCGGGACTGAGGCAGTTGATCTCGATGAGCTTGTCCCCGATGATATCGATGCCCACGAAGTACAGCCCATCGCGCACCAGACGCTCCTTGATCACCTCACAGATATGGCGTTGGGCCGGCGTCAGTGTGTGCTTCAGCGCCCGGCCCCCCGCGTGGATGTTGGTGCGGAAATCACCCACTGCCGGGACCCGGCGCATGGCGCCCAGCACCTCGCCGTTGAGCAGCAGGACACGCACGTCTCCCTCACTCAGGCTGGTCTCGAGGTACTCCTGCACCATGATCGGTTCCCGCCGCGCATACTCCCGGGAGGAATGGACGTAGAAGTGGATCAGGGAGTTCAGATTGAGCTTGTCCTGCATGCCCACCTTGATGACCCCTTCCCCCCCGAACCGGGAGATGGGCTTGATGATCATGGAGCCCCCGAACTCCTCGATCACCCTGCGCAGTCGGTTGGGGTCCCTGGACAAGTGGGTTTCCGGAATGATACTGGGAAAGTTCAGGGCGTAGAGCTTGGTGTGGGCGAGCAGTTGCCCGTGGGTCGAGTTGAGGATGAACACCCGGTCTTCGAGCGGCGACAGAATTTCCAAGGCATGGCGAACGATCGGCGGGTTCTTGCGCAGGAAGATCGCGTCGATCTCGCTCAAGGGCTCGAAAATTCGCTCCTCGCGCTTCAAGCCCCGGATCAAGGTCCGCCAGTACTGCTTCATCGACAGATCTTGGGGAGCCGATACATCCCGCATTCGTGCAACAATGCGATTGCCCCGCACATAGATGTCGTGGGGCTCGAAGAAATACACCGAGTGCCGGCGCTGGTTGCACTCGTACATGATGTGGCTGGTGGTCTCGTGGACTGGAGCGATGGACTCAAGGGGGTCCATCAGGAATGCTATTCTCATGATTGCACCGGCTTTCTTCTTCCGTGGCCAGCGAGAACACCGCTAATCATGCGCTAGTTTTTCTTCCTCCACCTGCTGGGTCCAATCGTTTACCATGGTTCTTAGATTCCCTATCTACCAGGGTGCATCACCTCCGGGAAGAAAAACCCTCCAAATGGTTTCTCTGCCCCCCGTAAAAGCATCCAAAAATTTGTGTTCAAGGGGAAGGATGACCGCTGTCCTGCCGAAGGGCCGTCCCTTTGCCACGGCCGATCTCACTACTACACTTACTCTAGCGCGCGCCACCTCAGGAGCCACCCCCGGATGAGTCCGTCCACCCTGCGTCACGCATTGGCCATCGCAGCACTGCTGCTCTTGGCCCCCCCCGTGCAGGCACGGACAAAGACCCCGGCCGATCTGCTGCTGTTGGCTGCGGATCTCAGCTCGATGATCACCCTGGACCCCGCGGCCGTGGCGGAAAGCCTCACCAGCGGGTTCCTGCGCAACACCTGCGACACGCTGATGGACCTCGACGAAGAGGATGCTTCGCGCGTAGTACCGGGGGTCGCCGAGCGGTGGAGCGTTTCGGAGGATCTGAGCACCTACACCTTCACCCTCCGGGACGGGCTGGTGTTCCCTTCCGGCAATCCGGTCACCGCCCGGGACTTCGCCTGGTCAATGCGCAGAAACGTGGAGCTCAACCTGGCCAGCGCGAAGCGGCTCCGCGACTGGGGGATCGACGCCAGCAATATCGACCAGGTGGTGACCGTGGTCGATGATCGCACCCTGCGGTTGACGCCGCCGCGGCGTTACGCCCCCTCGCTGTTCCTGTTCGCCCTCACCGACTACCGGGTGGCCCCCGCCCTCGACTCCGTCCTGGTGCAGGAGAAGGAGGTCAGCGGCGACCACGGCAACCGCTGGCTGTCACGCAACACCGCCTGCTACGGGCCGTTCCGGGTCAAGACCTGGCGCCCCCAGGAGGTGCTGGTACTGGAACGCAATCCGGACTGGTACAAGGACAACCCCATCCGCAAGGTCCTCGTGCGCCACATCTCCGAACCCGGCTCCCAACGCCTGATGCTGGAGCGCGGCGACATCGACATGGGGGTCAACATCGACCCCGCAGACTACGACGAACTGGAAAACAACCCCGACACGTACCTGACGAAGACGCCGGGGCTGCGGATGATCTACATGGCCTTCAACACGCTGGACCCGCGGTTTCAGGACCCTCGGGTGATCCAGGCCTTCCGCCACATGATCGACTACGACACGCTGAGCAACACCGTGTTGAAGAACGCGGCCGAGGTGCGACAGAGTCCGGTGCCCAGCGCGATGTTCGGCGCCCTGCCGCGGGACTTCCGGCCCTACGCGTTCGACCTGGAGAAAGCCCGGCAGTTGCTCCGCGATGCAGGGCACGCAGACGGCCTGGTGGTGGAACTGATGACCCAGAGTTCCTACCCGTACTACGACATCGCCCAGCACATCCAGGCGAACGCAGCCGCGATCGGCGTGGAGGTCCGTATCGCCTCCACCATCGGCAAGCACCTCTACACGAGTCTGCGGGCGCGCAAATACGAGATCTCCCTGTCCGGGTACGCGTTCAACTACCCCGACGCCAACAATGTGATGCTCAGCCACGGATACAACCCCAGCGGGTCCGACACGGACAACACCGTCTCGGTGGCGTGGCGCTCCTCATGGTTCCCGGAGCCGTGGTTCAACGAGGCCATCCTGGCCGCCCAGACCGCGGCCGACCCGGACCGGCGCCGGAGCATCTACGAGGATCTGCAGCGCTACCACGTGGAGCACTCACCACTGATCTACCTGTTCGAGCGAATCGATGTCCGGGCCCTGAGCAGGTCGGTGCGGAGCGTGAAGTGCAACGCGGCTGGCATATGTTTCTCCTCGGTGGTGAAAGAGCAATGAACATGGCACAGACCACCCAGCAGGGGACAGACCCGCACCGCGGGGGAGCCACGCAGTGGGGCTCTCGGGCCCGGCGGCTGGCCCAGCTGGTGCTGACCATCGGGCTCACCCTGCTCGGTCTGCTAGCGGTGACCTTCTTCATCGGCCGGTTGATGCCCATCGACCCGGTGGTCGCCATCATCGGCGAGCAGGCAGACCAGGCGGCGTATCAGACGGTGTATCACCAGCTCGGGCTGGACAAGCCGCTGCCGGTGCAGTTCTTCATCTACGCCCGCAGCATCTTCAGCGGCGACTTCGGCTTCTCCCTCACCACCGGCAATCCGGTGGCCGAAGACCTTTGGCGGGTCTGGCCCGCGACCATGGAATTGGCCACCCTGGCGCTGGTGCTGGGGGTGCTGGCGGGGGTGCCGCTGGGGATCATCGCCGCCATCTGCCAGAACTCCGTGTGGGACCACCTGGTCCGGCTGTTCAGCCTGATCGGCCACTCGATCCCGAATTTCTGGCTCGGGCTGATGGCCCTGGTGGTGTTCTACGCCAAGCTGGGCTGGATCGGGGGGGCAGGCCGCACCTCGATGCAGTTCATCGACGCGCTGGATCCGGTGACGGGATCGATTCTGCTGGACTCGCTGTTGGCCCGCAGGTGGGACATGCTCGCCGACGCCCTGCGACACGTGATCATGCCCGCCCTGATCCTCGCCAGCGGCTCGATGGCGTTCCTCAGCCGCATGACCCGCAGTTTCATGCTCGAGCAGTTGAACCAGGAGTACATCGTCACCGCCAAGCTGAAGGGCCTGGGCACGGCCGGTCTGGTCGCCCACGCCATGCGCAACATCGGCGTGCAGTTGGTCACCATCGTGGTGCTTTCCTACGGCGGGCTGCTCGACGGAGCGGTGCTGACCGAGACGGTCTTTGCCTGGCCCGGCTTCGGCAGGTACATGACCACAGGACTGATGAACGGCGACATGAACGTGACCCTGGCCTGCGTGTTCCTCGTGGGCACGATCTTCATCACCATGAATCTGTGCGCAGACGCACTCTACCGCATACTCGACCCGAGGACCCGCTGATGATCGGGGTAAGGCAGTGGCTACGGGCCGCCGAGGCCGCTTCACCGACCCAGGCCCTGGCCCAAAGGGTCTACTTCGGCTGGCTCGAGTTCAAGTCGCACCGACTCGCCATGGTGGGGCTCTCGGTGCTCGCCGCACTGGTGCTGATGGCCGCGTTTGCCCCCTGGATCGCCACCCACGACCCACTGGCGCAGGACCTAATGTTCCGCCTGGCCGGACCCAGCAGGGAACACTGGCTGGGCACCGACGAACTCGGCCGGGACCTGTTCAGTCGCATCGTCTACGGCTCTCGGACCACCCTGTACATCATGACCGTGGTCGCCTCCATGATCGGCCCCGCCGGCCTGTTGATCGGCACCGTGGCCGGGTTCCTGGGGGGCCGGGTGGACGCCCTGCTGATGCGCATCACCGACGTGTTTCTCGCCTTCCCCGGGCTGGTCTTGGCCCTGGCTTTTGTCGCCGTACTCGGCCCCGGCCTGGAAAACGCGTTGATCGCCATCGCGCTGACCGGGTGGCCCGGCATCGCACGCCTGGCCCGGGCGGAAACCCTCACCCTGCGCTCCCGGGACTTCATCCACGTGATCAGACTGCAGGGGGGGTCACAGCTACGGATCATCCTGCGCCACATCATCCCCCTGTGCCTGCCGTCGGTGATCGTGCGCCTTACCCTGGGCATGTCGGGCATCATCCTCACGGCCGCCGGCCTGGGGTTCCTGGGTCTGGGTGCACGGCCCCCCGCGCCCGAGTGGGGATCCATGCTTTCCACCGGGCGGCGGTTCATGCTCGACCACTGGTGGCTCGCCGCGATACCGGGCACGGCGATCCTGCTGGTGAGCCTCGCCTGCAACCTGCTTGGCGACGGGCTGCGGGATGTCCTGGACCCAAGGAGCAAGACCGGATGAACCACACCACCCCCCCCGCCGACCCCATTCTCAAGGTGGACAACCTGTCGGTCGGCTACGCCTCCCATCACGGAACGGTGCACGCCGTGCGGGACGTTTCGTTCCAGATGGGTGCGGAAAAGGTGGGCATCGTCGGCGAGTCGGGTTCGGGCAAGTCCACCCTGGGCAGGGCCCTGCTGCGCATTCTGCCGCGCAGCGCCACCCTGCAGGGGAACATCTGGTTTCACGGCACCGACCTGGCGCGGCTGACCGAAAAGCAACTGCGCGCCTACCGGGGTGCCCGACTGTCGATGGTCCTGCAGGACCCCAAGTACTCGCTGAATCCGTTGATGCGGGTAGGCGAACAGATCGCCGAAGCCTACCGCCTGCATTCCGACGCCAGCCGAGAACAGGCCCGGGAGCGGGCCATGTCGATCCTCGAGGCGGTACAGATCAGGAACCCCGCTCGGGTCTACCGCTCCTACCCCCACGAGGTCTCCGGCGGCATGGGGCAACGAGTGATGATCGCCATGATGCTGGTCGCGGAGCCCGAGTTGGTGGTGGCCGACGAGATCACCTCCGCCCTCGACGCGACGGTGAGCATGCAGGTGCTGGCCATCCTCGACGATCTGGTCCGGGAAATGGGCTTGGGCCTGGTGTTCATCAGCCACGATCTGGAACTCGTCGCGACGTTCTGCGAGCGCATCCTGGTCATGTACGCCGGGCGCATCGTCGAGGAGTGTCGCGCCGGGGAACTCGACCAGGCCCGGCACCCGTACACCCGCGGGCTGCTCGGGTCGGTTCCGCGCATCGACCGGCCGAGCCGCCGCCTGGCGGTGCTCGAACGCTGTCCCACCTGGGCCGAGCCCACACCGGGTGCCCCGTGACACCCGTGATCGAGGCAAACGGCCTGAGCGTGGTTTTCGGCAAGGGTGCGGCGGCCCACCGGGTGCTGGACTCGGTGTCCTTCAGGGTAGGCCGCAACGAGGTGTTCGGCCTGGTCGGGGAGTCCGGCTGCGGCAAGTCTACCCTGCTCAACTGCCTCAGCGGGCTGCAGCGCAACTGGGAGGGAGAGCTCCGCATCGACGGCGCCCCCCTGGCCCGCAGGCGCAGCAAGGCGTGTTTCCGCCGTACCCAGATGGTCTTCCAGGATCCCTATGACTCGCTGCACCCGCGACACACCGTCAACTCGATCCTGCGCGAGCCGCTCTCCATCCACCGCCTGGGCGACGTGGACGCGCGCATTCGCGGCGCGCTGAGCGAAGTCGGGTTGGGACCCGAGTTTCGTTTTCGCTACCCCCATCAGCTCTCCGGCGGCCAACGCCAGCGCGTGGCCATCGCCCGCGCCCTGATCCTGGACCCCGAGATCCTACTGCTGGACGAGCCCACCTCGGCCCTGGATGTTTCCGTGCAGGCAGAGATCCTCAACCTGCTCCTGGACATTCGGGAGAAGGGCCGCATCACCTACGTGCTGGTCAGCCACAACCTGGGCGTGGTGGCCCACATGTGCAACCGGATCGCGGTCCTGCACGGCGGAGTCCTGGTCGAGGAACTGGTCCCCGACCAACTGCGGGAGCACACCCCGCAACACCCCTACACCCGTCGACTCCTCGACGCCAACCTCGGCTACGACCGCGGCAAGGCCCACAGGATGCTGCAAGGGGCGGAGTCCGGTGGGTAGACCACCCGGCGCCGGGAACCCTGGGGAGTCCCCCCGTGCGTAAGCGGCTCCTGGGCTTGCTGAACCTTACCGAGAACGAGCTCGCCCTGTTCCTGTGGACCGCTGCCCTGCTGTTTTTCGTCAGGAGTTCGGGCATCGTCCTCAACAACTTCGCCGAGACGGTGTTCCTGCAGCGCTTCGGCGTGGAGTTCCTGCCCTACGTCAACATGGGCAACGCGGCGGCCACGTTCCTGTTGATGGGCTGGATGAGCGGGCTCCTCGGGCGCTTCTCCGCCGCACAGCTGCTCGAGAAAATGTTCTTTTTCTGCGGCATCTCGGTGGTGTTCTTGCGCCTCCTCATTCCCCTCGGCCTGACCTTCGTCTATCCGGTGTTCTTCATCCTCAAGGCCCAGTACGAGGTCCTGCTTGCCCTGTTGTTCTGGAATCTCGCCAATGACCTGTTCGACACCCGGCAGTCGAAACGCATCTTCCCCCTGGTCACGGCGGGGGGGGTGGTCGGGCAGATTCTCGGCAGCTTTCTCACGCCAGCGGCCGCGCGACTTCTCTCCCTGGACAACCTCGTCTATTTCTACCTGGCCATCGTGGTCGCGGGGGCCCTGACGACACTGGCGATGCGGCGGAAGCACCCATCCTCCGCGTTCATCGGGGAGAAGAAAGAGAGCAACGACAAAATTTCCATACTGGATGAAGTTCGAAACATCATCCCTATAATAAAAGAGTCTCACCTACTGAAGATCCTCATCGCGTTGACATTCATTCCCAACGTTCTCATACCCATACTGAATTACCAATTCAATTTCGTTGTCGCGGACCGCTTTGCCTCTGAAAGTGGTATGTTGGATTTCCTGAGCAATTTCAGAGGTTATCTAAACATCGTCAGCCTATTGATATTGCTTTTCGTCGGAAAGTTATACGGAAGATTCGGTCTACCGATCGCTTTGATGTTCCACCCAATCAACTACCTTCTTATCTTCGCCTCCCTGCTGCTCCGCTTCGACATCATCACGGCTTCATACGCGCGCCTGACAGCCAACATCGTCCGCACGACGATCAATGCGCCAGCGCTCGCCGTAGTCACCGGGATGTTCCCGGAACGCTACCGGAATCAAGTGCGCCCGTTCCTGCGCGGGACGGTCGTGCGCGTCGGGATCGTGGGCAGCTCGGCCGTCATCCTGGCATCTGCCCCCTTGTTCCACCCCCGCTACCTGTCGCTGGTGGCCCTGCCATTTTGCCTCACGTGGATTGCCGCCTGTGTGTCCCTGAAGCGCAACTACGCGGCTCTGCTGCTGGGCATCGTGCGGGATGGCACCCTGGAGCTGAACTCCATGGAGGAGGATCGGGTCGCCGAGTATTTTCAGGACTCCCGGGTAAAAGACACCCTCGCCCAGAACCTGGCGCAGGCGAGCGAAGATACCAAGGTCTGGCATGCGGACCTGCTGCGCCGGGTGGACGCGGCGCGCGCCAGTATCCTGATCGCGGCAGTCCTGAAACGGGAGGACTCGGAGCAGACGTGCACCCGGCTCATCCATCTACTGGACTCGGACCCGGACGGCTCGGTGGTGGAGAAGCTCAAGACCCTGGTGGACCTCTCGCGCACCCGGCAGACCCGCGCGCTGCTCACCGCGTTGCGCCGCTTCGACCCAGCCAGTTCCCGAGAGGTCTGCGCGCACATCGAGACCCTGGAACCGCCCCTGTCGATCCGCGCGCACACCGTTGCGGATCTGTACGCAACCGATCCGCAGGCCTACGGCCGCACCGTAGACGCCTGGCTCCACTCTTCCCAGCGCCGGGAGCGGGCCGCCGGGGCCGTGGCTGCCGGCCTGATCGGCGCGGACTACGGCGACACCCTGCGCGGCATGCTCGACCGCGAGCAGGACCCTCGGGTCACGGCCAAACTTCTCCAGGCACTGCAGCAGATAGGGATGAGCGGGTTGAAACCCCTCGCCGAGCGGTTTCTCGATCACCCGAGCCCGGCGGTGCGCTTCTTCGCTCTGCAGGGGTACGGAGTGGGGGGAAGGAGCGACTTGCGCAAGGTCGTCTATATGTTCGCCGACCCGTCCAGCAGGGTGGCCGAACGGGCTCGGCAGAAGGTCAAGAGCGCTCCCAACCTCGACGCCCAGGATCTGTTCGCCCTGCTGGACCTGCCCCACAAGAAAGTGCGCAAAGGAATTCTCGCGCTACTGAAGTCGATCAACGTGGGCGAGATCGAGGTCATCCGCTTCGGCATGAAACAGGCGCGCACCGCGTATCAACGTCTGGCCGAGGCCAACGCCCTGGACCAGTTGCCAGATAGCCTGGAGCGCAACCTGCTCCAACGCCACCTGCTGACCCTCAAGGACGAAGCGGCGGAGACCCTGATCCGCGTCCTGCAGAGCCAGAACCGAGAGGTTGGGATGCGAACCCTGGCCAGGGGGCTGTTCACCGGGGACGAGCGCAGGAAGGCAAACAGCGTGGAGGCGATTTCACAACTCCTCGCCAAGCCGCTGCGCGAGGTGCTGGTGCCCATCCTGGACAGCACCGACAACGACGCGAAGCTGGCGGCAGGAAGGCGGCACTTCTCCCTGAAATACTACCGCCAAGAGACCGACGCGTTGGTGTCGACGCTGTCGGTCAGCGAGGACTGCGTGACCTCCGCCCTCGCCTATTTCCTGTCGATGAAGGAGCACATCCCCATCGACCTGTCGGCGGCCGTGGATCTGGAACGCTTCGAGTCGGAACCCATCTGCAAGATCGCCCACTTCCTGTATCAGTCGGGCGCCGGCCCGAACACGGCAACGGAGTCCGCCATGAAGAACGCCCTGGGCCTTCCAGAAAAGATCTTCTTGCTGCAGAACGTATACGTCTTCCAAGGCATGTCCGTCGGCGACCTGGCGGCGGTCGCCGCAGTCGGCGAGGAGGTAGCGCTGCAGGCCGGACAGCGCGTCTTCGCCGAAGGCGAGTTCGCCGACAAGATGTTCATGGTGGCCACAGGCGCGGTGTCGCTGACGAAGCAGGTGGAGAACGGGGAGGCGGTTGAAGTGCGGAACCTCGGGAAAGGCGATCATTTCGGCGAGATCGCCCTATTCAACGACGACCCGCGCCTGGTCACCGCCACGGCGAGCACCGACACCCACCTACTGGTCTTGCACAAGGACGAACTGACCGAACTGATCCGTGAGTTTCCCCAGATCGGGCTGCACATCTGCCGCGCGTTCAGCAAGCAACTGCGCCAGGTTCTGAACCTGGTTGCCGAGCGCCACGGGCCCCGGGGGCTCTCCGACCTCATAAGCAAGGCCGGCGCCTTGTGTGGGTCACCCTCCACGGGCGACTTGAGCTGACGCGCTGCCGTGGGCAGGGCCCAGGAATGCGGCAGCGCAGGCAGGCCCGGCTCGCTTGCGTCGCTGCTACCTCGCCGACGTGCCCTGCATCCTAGTGACACAACCGTCCCTTTGTTCCTCCCACGAAGGACCCGCCATGAAATTCCCCGACCGCCCCGTCCCCTCCGGCATCCCCGGTCGCTCACCCGGGACCAGCGTCGACCCGATCTGCCGCATGGAGGTGGACGAGGCGGCTCCCAAAGGCGGCACCGCCGACCATGACGGAAAGCGCTACTACTTCTGCAACCCCAACTGTAGGGAGAACTTCGCCGCCGACCCGCAACGCCACCTGCGGCCGCCCGCTGGCCTGCCGGCAGAGCGGGACGGTTACAGCGTGGACCCCATCTGCCACATGAACGTGGAAGAGGCAGCCCCAAAAGGGGGGGAGGCGGATCACGCCGGCAAGCGCTACTACTTCTGCAACCCCAAATGTCGCGAGAAGTTCGTGAACGACCCGGAAGGGTTGCTGGCAGCGTACCGGAAGACGTTGCAGGAGGACACCGAGGCCGCCAAGCAGGAGCCCGCGCCCGGCGCCGCCGGCGCCGAGGAAGTGTTGGACCTCATCGGCATGAGCTGCGCGTCCTGCGCCGCGGCGATCGAGAAACGCCTCGGCCGGGTACCCGGGGTGGGCAAGGCGAGCGTGAACTTCGCGGCGTCCAAGGCCTTCGTGCGCTTCGACCCGGCCCGCACGGACCACGCCGACCTGGTCGGCGCGGTGCGCAACGCCGGCTACGACGTGCGGGAGCCCGAGGCGACCCGGCGCGCCGAACTGGCCGTGACCGGCATGGGTTCGAACCACTGTGCCGGCCGGGTGGAGGCGGCCCTGCGGTCCGTCGCGGGGGTGGAGACGGTGGCGGTGAACCTGGCCACCTCCCGGGCCACGCTCACCTATGATCCCCAGCGGGCCCGGGTTTCGCAGATGCTCGCCGCGGTGCAGGCGGCGGGCTACGCGGCTCGGCCGGCAGAGGGTCGCGACGGGGAGGCCGACGCCCGCGACGCCGAGGTGCGCACCTTCCGACTACGTCTGGCAGCCGCCTGGGCATTCGGCCTGCCTTTGCTCTACCTGGCCATGGGGCCGATGGTGGGGTTGCCGGTACCGGCCCTGTCCCCCGGCGCCAACGCCCTGCTGCAGCTGGCCCTGTGCACGCCGATCCTGTTTGCGGGCTCCAACTTCTACGTCAACGGGCTGCGCTCCCTGTCCCACCTCTCCCCCAACATGGACAGCCTGGTAGCGATCGGCACCGGCACCGCGTACCTGTACAGCGCCTACCAGACGTTCTGGGGGGGCGGTCACCTGTACTACGAGACCGCCGGCATGCTGATCGCGTTCATCCTCCTGGGCAAGACCCTGGAGGCGGTGGCCAAGGGCAAGACCAGCGCGGCGATCAAAGAGCTGATGGGCCTGCAGCCCAAGACGGCCCGGGTGCTCCGCGACGGGGAGGAACGGGAGATCCCGGTGGACGAGGTGGAGGTGGGCGACCGGGTGCGGGTGCGCCCGGGGGAGAAGATCCCGGTGGACGGCCTTCTCACCGAGGGCACCTCGGCGGTGGACGAGTCCATGCTCACCGGCGAGTCCCTGCCCGTGGACAAGGGCCCCGGAGACACCGTGATCGGCGCCACCGTGAACAAGACCGGCAGCTTCTGGTTCGAGGCCACCCGGGTGGGCAGCGAGACGGCCCTGGCCCAGATCGTCCACCTGGTGGAACAGGCCCAGGGCTCCAAGGCGCCGATCCAGAACCTGGCAGACCGCATCTCTGCGGTGTTCGTGCCCGCAGTGGTGGCCATCGCGGTGCTGGCGTTCCACGCCTGGATGACCCCGGCCGGCGCCGAGCTGACCATGGCCCTGAGCGCGTTCGTGGCGGTGCTGATCATCGCCTGCCCCTGCGCCCTGGGGCTGGCCACCCCCACCGCGGTGATGGTGGGCACTGGAAAGGGTGCGGAGATGGGCATCCTCATCAAGGGGGCCGAGGCCCTGCAGCGCACCGGGGATGTTCAAGCGGTGGTGTTCGACAAGACCGGCACCCTCACCCGGGGCGAGCCAAAGCTCACCGACGCGATCGCAGTGGGCTCCGGAAGCGCGGACGAACTCCTCGCCCTCGCCGCCGCCGTGGAGGCGGGCTCGGAGCACCCTCTCGGGGAGGCGGTGGTGCGGGCGGCCGCAGAGAAGAAGTTGAACCTGCCGGCCGCGACGGAGTTCGGCGCCGCACCCGGCAAGGGTGTGCGGGCCCGGGCCGGGGATCACGAGGTCCTCGTGGGCACCGACCGCTACCTGGTCGAGTCGGGGATCGATCCCCAGCCCTTGGCCATCGAGAAGGAGCGGCTGGAGGGGGAAGGCAAGACCGCCCTGTGCGTGGCGGTGGACGGCCGAGCCGTCGGGCTTCTCGCCGTGGCCGACACGGTCAAGGAACACTCCGCTGCCGCGGTGGCGGCGCTCAAGAAGGGCGGCATACAGGTGGTGCTGCTCACCGGCGACAATCGCCGCACCGCCGAGGCAATCGGCCGCCAGGTGGGCATCGATCGGGTGCTGGCCGAGGTCCTTCCCGCCGACAAGGCCCACCAGGTGCAGGCCCTGCAGGCCGAGGGCCTGATCGTGGCCATGGTGGGCGACGGCATCAACGACGCCCCAGCCCTGACCCAAGCCGACGTGGGCATCGCCATCGGCTCCGGTACCGACGTGGCCATCGAGTCGGCGGACATCGTGCTCGTCAAAGACGACCTGCGCGACGTGGTGCGCGCCATGGACCTGTCGCGCTTTTCCATGCGCACGATCCGCCAGAACCTGTTCTGGGCGTTCGTCTACAACGCAGTGGGCATCCCCCTGGCGGCCGGGGCGTTCTACCCGTTCACCGGATGGCTCTTGAACCCCATGTTCGCCGGCGCAGCCATGGCCCTGTCCAGCGTCTCGGTGGTGAGCAACTCCCTGCTCATGCGCCGCTTCCGGCCCACGGTCTGACTGCCTGTCACCGCCGTCAAACCCGGCGTGTTCCCCGCGCCTGCAATCGAAAGGAAGCCTTAGTGTCCCTTTCCTCCACCCCCGACGCCGACCTGCGCATCCTGGGGATCTATCCCCAGGCCCAGAACAACCGCTACATGCTTCGGGTCAAGGTGCCGGGGGGTGCCCTCTCCGCAGTCCAGGCGCGGCAACTCGCCGATCTCTCCGAGGCGTTCTCCCGGGGGGTGCTGCACCTGACCACCCGGGCCAGCCTCGAACTCCACGACCTGACCCGGGCCAGCCTGGAACTGGTTCTGCAGCGACTGGACGCCGCCGGCCTCACCTCCCGCGGCGCCTGCGGTGGCGCCGTACGCGGGGTGGCGGTGAGCACCCCGTTGGCTGAGGCCGCCCCGTCGGCCCGGGCCCTGGCGCGGGCGGTGCACACCCACTTCACCGGCAATTCCACGTTCGAGGGCCTGCCGAAAAAGTTCAAGGTCGGGGTGGACGCCGGCTACCCGGGGGCCCGCCACCTGATCCAGGATCTGGGGCTGGTGCTCACCTCGCCCCCTGGAGAGCCGGCCCGATGGGATGCCTGGGTGGCGGGGGGCCTGGGCCGCCAGCCCACCCCGGCGTTCCCCCTGGCTGCCGGGGTGGCCACCGACCGGGTGCTGGCGCTGGCCGAAGCGGCGGTGGAGGTGTACCGGCGCCACGCCCCGCCCGGCAAACGCCTCAAGCACGTGGCCGAGCAACTGGGCCGCGCGCAATTGGCGGCGGAGATCCACGCCGAGTGGCAGAAACGGGCGCCTGTGCCCGGGACCACGGTCGGCGAGGAACGGGGCGCCGCCCCCGGCGCCTCGGCCGCCCTGTTGGTGCCCGTGTTCGCCGGCGAACTGCCTGCCGCCGCCCTGCGCGCCCTGGCCGACGCCAGCGACCAGGTGGGCGCCGGCCGTCTGCTGCTCACCCCCGACCAGGACGTCGCCCTGCCCCTGCCCCGGGAGGATCGGGCCGAGGAGGTGGCCCGCCGACTGCTCCAGGCGGGCCTGGCGCTGTCTCCCACCGGCCCGGAGGTGCTGCGCATCTGCCCCGGCAGTCACCAGTGCAAGCTGGGTCTGGCCCCCACCCGCGACCTGGCCCGGGAGCTCATCGACGGCATGGGGCCGAAAGCCGCCGCCAGGGGATGGGCCATCTCCGGCTGCCCGAACAGCTGTTCCCAGCCCCAGCTGGCCGAGGTCGGGATCGTGTGTGCCAAGCGTGCCCGGGGGGAACGCGCCGAGCGCGAGCCGCGCTTCGATCTCTGGCGCCGGAAGGGTGAAGGGTTCGGCACCCGGGTGCTGGAGGGAGCCTCCCGGGGCGAGCTGTTCGCCGCCGTCGCGGAACTGGGCTGAGCAGACCAAAGGCAAGGGCAAAGGGCATTCTTGGGCGGGATCGCACAGATCACGCGGATGAAGACCGTAGCATGATTTTGGGTTTGCTGTTCGATCCGTGAGATCCGTGAACTCCTGTCAAAAAAGAGAAGGTTTGGACGTTCCCTCCCCTGAGAGCGGAGTTCCCATGGACATCGAGACCCGCCTAGCCCGCGTCGGCTTGGGCTCCGACCCCGCCACCGGTGCCGTCAGCACCCCGATCCACCCGTCTTCCACCTACGCCCACCCGGGCCTGGGAGAGACCACCGGGTTCGACTACGCCCGCACCGGCAACCCCACCCGACAGGTTCTGGAACGGGCCCTGGCCGACCTGGAGGGCGGCGTGGCGGGGTTCGCGTTCGCCTCCGGCATGGCGGCCCTGACCACTTTCTTCCTGCTGTTTCGGCCGGGGGACCACGTGGTGGTGTCCGACGATCTGTACGGAGGCACCTACCGACTGCTCGAACAGGTGTTCCGCCGTTTCAACGTGCGGGCCAGCTACGCAGACCTCACCGATCGGGAGGCAGCGGCCACCGCGATCACGTCCGACACCCGGGCCTTGTTGCTGGAGACACCCAGTAACCCGCTGATGAAGGTGGCGGACCTCGTCGCCCTGGCAGACCTGTCTCGGAGCCGCGGCGTGCTGCTGGCGGTGGACAACACCTTCCTCACCCCCTACTACCAGCGCCCCCTGGAGCTCGGCGCCGACCTGGTGATCCACAGCGCCACCAAGTATCTGGGCGGCCACAACGACCTGTTGGCCGGGGTCCTGGTAGCGCGGGAGGCCGATCTGGCGCATCGGCTCGGGTTCCTGCACAACACCACCGGACCGGTGCTGCCGCCCCAGGACTCCTGGCTGCTGCTGCGCAGCCTCAAGACCCTGGGTGTGCGACTCAAGCGGCAGTCGGAGAGTGCCGCGCATCTGGCCGGGTTCCTGCGGGAGCAGGCGTCGGTGACCCAGGTCTTCTACCCGGGGTTCGAGGACCATCCCGGACACCGGGTGATGCGGCGCCAAACCAGCGGCTTCGGCGGCATGCTCAGCTTCCGTCTCGCCGACCCGGAACGCGTGCCGGGGTTCCTGAAGGCCCTGCGCTGCGTCACCTTCGCCGAGAGCCTGGGCGGGGTGGAGACCCTGGTCACCGTGCCCAGCCGCCAGACCCACTGCGACATCCCTCCCCTGGTCCGGGAACGGATGGGGGTCACCGACGACCTCTTGCGCCTGTCGGTGGGTCTGGAGGCTCCCCAAGACCTGATAAAAGATCTGGACCGGGCCCTGAAGGCCGCGCCCTAGGCGAAAGCCCGCAGCACTCCGCTACACCCCCGCGGGCCGGCGTGCGATGGCCTGCTGGCCGGGAGGGTCGGGTGCGGTGGCACAGGGGAAGCGGCGTGGCTCAGGACAGGGTCTTGCGACACCGCAGGGCGGCGACGCCCAGGGTGGTCGGGCCGAGCAGGGCCAGGCCCACCAGCTGGGGCCAGAGGATGTCGATCCCGACCCCCTTGAGGAAGATGCCGTGAATGATCACCAGGAAGTAACGCAGGGGGTTCAGGTGGGTGACCCCCTGGATTGGTAACGGCATGTTCTGGATCGCTCCGTCCGCCGGCATGCCCGCTTTGAGCTCCCCCTCGGGGTTCGCAACCGTCACCGTCACCTTCACCCGGCAGACGAGCTTCACCCGCTCCCGCCGGGGTCTGGAGCGCCTTGGGGGTGAACTCCGCCGTAGAAGAGATAAAGGAGAAGCGGCCTGCATAGATCCTGCCCGGGTAGCTGTCTGTGGTGAGGTCCACCCGCTGCCCGAGCTACACGCGACCCAGGTGGGTCTCACGCACGTAGGCCCGCAGCCAGACCCTCGCCAGATCGCCCACGGTGACCTCGATGTACCCGGAAATGCGGATCCGGCCCCCGGGCGCGCTGCCGCCGGCCCGCAGGAACAGGTGACCCCTGGCCCCCGATCCTGGTTCAGGCTGTGTCCGCGTGCCACTCTCCAGCATCACAATTCCCGCCGCGCCACCCCTGCAACCCGGAAGCACACCGGCCGGACCCACGTACGTGGACCCGGCCGGGCAGCGGTTGGACCAACGGCTGAACCTCAACCAGCGGCGAACACCACCTTGTTCAACACCTCGAGAACCTTCTCCTCCTCGAACGGCTTGAGAATGTAGTGTTTGGCTCCGGCCTTGGCGCACTCCACGATCTTGTCCTTACCGGACATGGAGCTGACCATGATCACGGTGGCGTCGGGGTCGATCTTCTTCAGCAATACCAGGGTCTGAATGCCCCCCATCTGCGGCATCACCAGATCCAGGGTGACGAAGTCGGGGCGGAACTCCTTGTACTTCTTCACCCCCTCCAGGCCGTTGGCGGCGGTGGCCACCACCTCACAGCCGTGCTTTTCCAGAATCTTCGACAACTCTTTCTGGATGTAGGGCGAGTCGTCCACCACCATTGCCCGTTTGGCCATCATCGTTCCTCCTCGGTCTCTATCCGCCACACACCCGGCGAGCGCCGGGTCACGGGGTCTCCCGGGTCAGCGACACCACGACCGTGATCTCCCCCACGGTGGTCTCCAGGGGAATCTGCACGCTCTCTACTCCCCCATCGAAGCCGAAGCTCACCTCGGGCCCCAGAACCACGGTGGGGGGGGTGATCCCCTCCTGGATGCCCAGGTCGTATAGCAACCCGGTGGCGTTGCCCACAATGGTGTTCGCCACCTCGGCCATGATCGCCCGCACATCGTCCTCACCCACCTCTTCGGGCGGGGCCTTGACGATCATCGCCGAAAGGGCCTCGGCCACCGGCCGCGGGGCGGTGAAGATCACCGAGCCCGAGAGCCGCCCCTTGAGCCCGATGATGATGCTCAGGTGGTGGTCCACCGTGCTGCCCACACTCTGGCCCAGGCGGGACACCTTGCCCACCTTCACCTCCGTGCCCGCCATCTTTTGCAGCACCTGCACCGCGGGCACCAGGAACGCGTTGACGTGCTCTGCCTTCATCGGGGCGCTCCTTCCCGGGAACGGGGCCACTACTCCACCGCCTTGGTCACCCGGACGACTTCCTCCAGGGTGGTCTGCCCCGCCACCGCCTTGCGCAGCCCGTCGAAGCGCAGGTCGCGGAATCCCTTGCCGTACGCCACCCGGCGCAGCTGCGAGGTGCTCGCCTTCTCGATGATCAGCTCGCGAATCTCCTCGTCCACTTTGAGCACCTCGTGGATACCGGTCCGGCCCCGGTAGCCCGAACCGCTGCAGTAGCCGCACCCCTTGCCGCGGTAGAACGTCACCTGGCCGGCGATGTCCTGCACTCCGGCCTCGGCGATCTCGGCGGGCAGGGGCGTGTGGGGCGCCTTGCACTGGGGGCACACCCGACGCAGCAGGCGCTGGGCGAGGATGCCCAACAGGGTCGGCGCCAGCAGGAACGGCGCCACCCCCATCTCCATCAGTCGGGTGATCGAGCTGGGGGCGTCGTTGGTGTGCAGGGTGGACAGCACCAGGTGGCCGGTGAGTGCCGCCTCGGCGGCAATGGAGCCGGTCTCCGGGTCGCGGATCTCGCCCACCATGATGATGTCCGGGTCCTGGCGCAGAAACGCGCGCAAGGCACCGGCGAACGTCAACCCCCGCTTCACGTTGACCGCCACCTGGTTGATCAGGGGGATCTGGTACTCCACCGGGTCCTCGACGGTGACGATGTTCCTCTCGATCGAGTTGATGGAGTTGAGCGCCGCGTACAGGGTGGTTGACTTGCCGCTGCCCGTGGGGCCGGTGACCAGCACGATGCCGTTGGGCTGGCGCAGCAGGGACTCGAACACCTCCAGGTTGTATTTGGAGAACCCCAGGTCGGTCAGCTCCACCCGCACGCTGCTGCGGTCGAGGATGCGCATGACCACCTTCTCGCCGTAGACCACGGGCAGCACGCTGACGCGGAACTCCAGTTCCCGGTCCCCCATCTTGAGCTGTATGCGCCCGTCCTGGGGCCGCTGGCGCTCGGAGATGTCCAACGCCGAGAGGATCTTCACCCGGCTCGTCACCGCCGCCGAGAGTTGCATGGAGAACGCGAAGCGCTTCTGCATCACCCCATCGATGCGGAAGCGCACCAGCAGGTGGTCTTCGCCGGGCTCGATGTGGATGTCGCTGGCCCCCTCCCGCACCGCCAATTTGAGGATCTTGTCCACCATCTTGACGATGGGGGCCTCCTCACCGGCGGCCCGCAGGCTCTCGATGTCGGTCTTGCGCCCTCCCGAATCCACGTCCAGGGCGCCGAGGGTCACCAGGTCGTCGGAGGCCTCCTCTTCGTCGCCCCCCCCGTAATGGGAGGCGATGCTCTGCAGCACCTGGGTCTCGCTGACCAGCACCGGCTGCACCGGCCGTTTGAGCAGGCCGCTGACCACGTCCACTCCGTCGATGCTGGTGGGATCGGAGACCGCCAGGGTGATCTCGTCGCCGATTGCGAACAGGGGCAGCAGTTTGTAGCGGCGGCAGATCTCCTCGGGCACCTGTGCCAGCAGATCTTCCTGGACCTCCACCTCCTCCAGATCCATCACCGCCAGGTTGAACTGGCGAGCCAGCACCCGCAGGCAGTCCTTCTCGTTGATGTAGCCGTGGCGCACCAGGTACTTGCCCACGGGCAGGCTGGTCAGGCCCTTGCGGTCCCGCTCGGTCAGCGCCTGCTCCAGTTCCTCCTCACTGAGCACCTGCTCCTCGACCATCATCGACCCGAGGCGCCGCTCGACCTTGGTTATCTTGGCCACGGGTCAGTCTCCGAACAGGGAGTCGATGTCATCCTGCGACACCTTCACGTCCGCGTCCTGCTGCGCCACCTCCTCGGTCTCCCGGGCCGCTTCCAGCAGGTCGGCCATGCCGGCCATTGCGGGGCCGGCGTCCGGCGCCGGGGCGGGAACGGCGGGGGCGACCGGCCGAGCGGCGGACGGGCGGAGTTCCGGCCGGGGGGGAGCGTCGCCCAGGGGGCTGCCGCAACCGCCGCAGTAGTGGTCTGCCAGCCCGTTGCGGAAGCCACATCGGGGGCAGAACCGCACCAGCGGGCTGCCGCAGGCACCGCAGTAGTTGCGGCCGTCGGCACAGGGGTGTTTGCAGTGGGGACAGTTCATCGCTCGCTCACCATCACGCGGTTGCGCCCGGCCCGCTTCGCCCGGTACAGGGCGTCGTCCGCCAGGCGGATCAGATCGTCACCGCTCTCCACGGCGGGGTTGGGACAAGCCGAGACACCGATGCTCACCGTCATACTCACCTCGTGGCCGTCCACCAGCAGGGTCTTGTCTTCCACCCCGAGGCGCAGGCGGTGGGCAAACTCCGCGGCGCCTTCCAGGTCGGTCTCGGGTAACAGCATGCAGAACTCCTCGCCCCCGTAGCGGGCCGCGATGTCGGTGGTGCGCACCGCGTCGTGGATCAGCGCGCCCAGGCCCCGCAGCGCCTGGTCCCCCACCTGGTGGCCGAAGGTATCGTTGAGCCGCTTGAAGTGGTCGATGTCGAGCATCACCATGCCCAGGGGCGAGCCGTAGCGGTCGGTGCGTTCGAACTCCGTGCCCAGGGCCGCCATGAAGTAGCGGCGGTTGAACAGTTTGGTGAGGGCGTCGGTGGAGGAGAGCTCCTGGAGCAACTCGTTGGAGCGCCGCAGTTCGTCCTGCAGGGCCTTGATCTTGAGCTGCACCTTGATGCGGGCCAGCAGTTCCCCGGCATCGAACGGCTTGGTGACGTAGTCCGAGGCCCCCAGCTCCAGACCGCGGATCTTGGTCTCCACATCGGTCTTGCCGGTGACCAAGATCACCGGGATGTCCCGCAGTTCCTCCCGGGCGCGGATCAAGGCGAGGAACTTCAACCCGTCCACTCCGGGCATCACCAGGTCGCACAGGATCAGGTCCGGTGCTGCCTCCAGTACCCGTTTGTACGCCTCGACGCCGTTTTCCGCTTCCCGGCAGGTGCCGAACACCCCCAGCCGCCCGGCCAGGCGCCGCACCTCCTGGCGCACGCTGACCGCGTCATCGACGATGAGCAGGGAGAAGTCGCGCCGCCCCAGCAGCCCGAGGCGGTCGGCCGCCTCGTCGTCTCTCACCGGTGCGGTGCCGGCAGCCACAGGGGAAGTTGCGTCGTGGTCCACGGTTCGGTTCCTTCCAGCGTTTCCACGGCTGTGCCCGGCGGCACCTCCAACCGCAGCGCAGCGGCGGGCAGGGTGTCGGTCGGCGTGACCTGGCGAAACTCCAAGCGGTAGCCGGGCGCTCCGTAGCCCGGCTGCACGGCGATGGCCCCGGGGAACGGCTGCCCGTCCACCGCCATGTACTCTCCCAGTTCCACTTCCAACTCGGCGACCCCCGCCCGGCTGAACACGGCCCGCCGGGGCACCTGGGCACCCGCGGCGAACTCCACCTCCTCGAGCCAGTCCCCGCGGCCGGATAGCTGCAACACTTCCGCGCCGTCTGCCAGCCGCCGGGCCTCCCGGGCCTTCCCCATCACCGGCAGCCGGCCCCGGGTCAGGTCCAACAGCCACGGCCCCCAGGTCCCCGCGGGATCCACCAACACCCGGCGCTGCTCGGGCAGGTAGATACGGCAAGCGCCCCCGACGGTGCACGCCACCGACAGCAGCGGCCGGGAAAACGCCCCGCTCACCGCGTCCAGACGCAGCCCCTGGCCAACCACAGCGGTGGCCCCGAACACCGCGCTGCCGCGCCCCTCGAGCCGCAACCGCCCCTGCACTCGGGCCCCCGCAGGAGCCCCGTTGTACTCGGACAGGACGGCGGCGAGCCGTGCCGGCGGAATCGGCGCCCCGTCCCCGGCGCGCTCCAGGCCTCGCGGCGCACACCCCGGCCCGACCAGCACCAACGCCAACAGCAGGCCCGCCCCCAGCCTCACTGCAGTTGCTCCGCCTTCTCCCGGGCCGAGCCGGTGTCGGGGGAGATCTCCAGGGTCTTCCGGTACGCCTCCAGGGCCTGTTGCGGCTCACCCCACTTCACCAGGGCGTCTCCCAGATGCTCCCAGATCACCGGATCCTTGGGGGCAATCTCCACCGCCCGGCGCAGGGTGGTCACGGCCTCTTCGAAGCGCCCCTGTTTGAAGTACACCCACCCCAGGCTGTCGGTGATGAACCCGTCCTGGGGGCGCAACTCCAGGGCCCGCAGGATCAACCCCTCCGCCTCCTCCAGGTACACCCCCTGGTCGGCGTAGGTGTAACCCAGGTAGTTGAGGGCGTGGGCATCGTCGGGCCGCAGCGCCAGCGAACGCTTCATGTATTCGGCACTGGTGCGCCAATCCTTTAGCTTGTCGTGGAGCACCCCGAGGGTGAAGAACACCCGGGCGTTGTCCACCTCGCCCCGGGCCACGTAGGCTTCCAGCAGCTCGACCGCGGCGCGGTAGTCCCCGGCGTTCTCATGCAGCCCGGCCAGGGCCAGGAGCACCTCCTCGTCCTGGGGGGCCTCGGCCAACCGGGCCTCCAGCAGGGCCCGGGCCTCGGCGCCCCGCTGCAGGCTGCCCAGGGCGATGGCGCGGCGCACCAGGGCGTCGGAGTACTGGGCGTCATCCGGACCGATGCGGGCGAACACCTCTATGGCCTCGGCGTACTCCTCCTGGGCCAGCAGGCTGACCCCCAGCAGATAGAGGGCCTGGCTGTCGTCTTGGTGCCCCTCGGCCATGGTGCGGAACACCTTCTCGGCCTCCCCGGGGCGGTCGAACTGCAGCAGCAACACCCCGAGGCGGAAGCGCAGCCCGGGGTCGCCACCGCTCCAGCGCTCGGCCGCCTCGAACACCTGCACCGCCTCGTCCACCGCGCCTTCGCGCAGCAGTACCTGGCCCAGGCGCAGGCGCGCCTCCACGCTGTGGGGGTTGACCTCGATCACCCGCCGGTACAACGCCTCGGCTGCCGCCAGGTTGCCTGCTTCCTCCTCCAGCGCCGCGAGGGCACGCAACCCGGAGCGGTGGTTGGGGGCCAGCTCCAGGGCCCGGCGCAAGCGCTCGCGGCCCTGCTCGGTGTTTCCCTGCTGCGCCAACAGACGGCCCCAGGTGAACTGGGCCTCGGGGCTGTCCGGCACCTGCTCGGCCCAAGCGGCAGCCTGTGCCAGGGCCTCCCCCGGGCGCTCCAACCGCTCCAGCAGGTGCACCGCGAGCGCCTGGGCCTCACTGCCCGCCCCCCGGGTGGCCGCCTCCCGCGCCGGTTCCAGGGCCTCGGCGGGACGCTCCAGCAGCTCCAGCAGGCGCGCCTGGAGCAGCAGCAACTCGGCACTTTGGGGCCGCAGCACCAACCCCTCCTCCACGGTGCCCAGGGCGGCAGTGTAGTCCCTGCGCCCGCCCAACAGGCGGGCGAGCTCGGTGCGGATCACCTCAGAGGCCGGGTCGGCCTCCAGCGCTTCGCGCAGGGACTGCAGGGTCTGCTCCAGATCCCCCGCGCGCTGGGCCAGGTAGGCGCGCAGCAGGGGTTCGACCGCAGACGCCAGGCTGGCTGGCGACGGGCACGGGGCCAGCAGCGCGGCGAACACGACCAACGGCAGGACACAGCGGCGCATCAGCGATCCTCCTGGGGGGCCAGCAGATCCCGGGCACGGCGGCGCAACTGCTCCAGGCGCACCAGCGCTTCCACCGGGGTGAGGGTTTCCAGATCCTGTCCGGCAAGTTCCGCCACCAAGCGCTCCTGGGCGCGGTTGACCGGGGCGCTGAACAGGTCGAGCTGGCGCAGGGGCAGTTCCGGCGGCACCCGCTCCGACACCGACAGGCGGGGGCGCCCGATCTCGTCGAGCTCCTCGGCCTCCAGGTTGGCCAGCACCTCCCGGGCGCGCTCGATCACCGTGTCGGGCAGCCCCGCCAGCCGCGCCACCTGGATGCCGTAGGAGCGGCTCACGCCCCCCTCCACCAACCGCCGCAGGAAGATCACCTGCCCCTCCCACTCCTTCACGGCCACGTTGTAGTTGGCCACCCCCCGCAGGGTGCGAGCCAGGTCGGTAAGTTCGTGGTAGTGGGTGGCGAACAGGGTGCGGGAGCCCACATGGTGGATGTACTCGGCCACCGCCCAGGCGATGGAGAGGCCGTCGAAGGTCGACGTGCCCCGGCCGATCTCGTCCAGGATCACCACGCTGCGCGGGGTGGCGTTGTGCAGGATGTTTGCCGCCTCGGTCATCTCCACCATGAACGTGGAGCGCCCCCGGGCCAGATCGTCGGAGGCCCCCACCCGGGTGAAGATGCGGTCGGCGACACCGATCCGGACCCGCTCCGCGGGCACGAACGAGCCCATCTGCGCCATCAGTACGATCAGGGCCGTCTGGCGCAGGATGGTGGACTTGCCCGCCATGTTGGGCCCGGTGATGATCAGCAACTGGCCCGATTCCGGCCCCATGCGCACGTCGTTGGGCACGAAGCGCTCCCCGGACAGGCTCGCCTCCACCACCGGGTGGCGCCCGCCGACGATCTCCACCGCGGCCCCCTCGTCCACCGCCGGCCGCACATAGCCCCTCTCCACCGCCAGATCGGCCAGGGCACACAGCACGTCCAGGGTCGCCAGGGCGTCCGCCCGGCGATCCAGGGCGTCCAGGTGCTCGGCAATCTGCCGGCGCACCGCCACGAAACGCTCGTACTCGAGGACCCGGCAACGATCCTCGGCGCCCAGCACCTTGGCCTCCATCTCCTTGAGCTCCGGGGTGACGTAGCGCTCCGCGTTGGCCAGGGTCTGGCGGCGCTGGTAGCGCTCCGGTACCGCCGCCAGGTGCGCACGGGTCACCTCCAGGTAGTAGCCGAACACCTTGTTGAAGCCGATCTTCAGGGACCCGATGCCGGTGGCTTCGCGCTCGGCCGCCTGCAGCCCGGCGATCCAGCCGCGGCCGTCGCGCTGGATCATCCGCAGTTCGTCGATCTCCGGGTCGAAGCCGTCCCGGATCACCCCCCCCTCGGTGAGCACCACCGGGGGATCCTCGGCCAGCGCCCGCCGCAGCAGGTCAGCCACCTCGGGAAGGGGCTCCAGGGCCCGGGCCAGTTCCCCCAGCACCGCGGCCTCGGCGCCTTCGAGGGCCGTTGCCAGGTGGGGCAGGACCTCCACCGACTGGCCCAGGGCGCGCAGGTCGCGGCCGTTGGCGGTGGACATCGCCACCTTGCCGACCAACCGCTCCAGGTCGTGCACCACCCGGAGCTGGTCCCGGAGCCGGCGCCGGGTCTCCCCACGCCGCACCAGCTCCCCCACCCCGTCCAGGCGCCCCTCGATGCGCCCTGGATCCCGTAGGGGATAGGCCAGCCAGCGCCGCAGACAGCGCCCACCCATGGCGGTGCGGGCCCGGTCCATGAGGTGGAGCAGGGTGCCCTCCCGGCGACCGCCGGAAAGGGTCTGGAACAGTTCCAGGTTGCGCTTGGTGGTGTCGTCCAGGGTCAGGGTGCCGTCGCGGGAGTGGCGGTGCAGGCGACGCAGGTTGGCCAGCCCGCTGGGGTAGTTGGCCTGCACGTAGGCGAACACGGCGCCGGCGGCGCGTGCCCCCTCCGGCAGATCGTCGGTGCCGAACGCCGCCAGATCAGGCACCTCGAAGTGCTCGCACAGCGCCCGGCGACCGGTGCGGGCATGAAACGCCGCGGCGCGAAACGGGGTGGGGGCGGGCCCGGGCAGGAACACGCCCGCGGGCACAGGCGCGGCATCCTCTGCCACCAGCACCTCCCGGGGCTCCAGGCGCGCCAACTCCTCGGCCAGCTGCTGCCAGCCGTTCACCTCACCCAGACGGAACTCCCCGGTGGTCACATCGGCGTAGGCGAACCCCAGCACGTGCCGCCCCGGGGCCACGGCCAGCAGGTACTGGGACGTTCGGGCCTCGATCATCTCGGTGTCGGTGACCAGACCGGGGGTGACCACCTGCACCACCGCGCGGCGCACCAACCCCTTGGCCTGCCCCGCTTCCTCCACCTGGTCGCAGATCGCCACCTTGTGGCCCGCCGTCACCAGGCGGCCGATGTAGCCCCGGGAGGCGTGCCACGGCACCCCGCACATGGGCACCGCGTTCTCCCCCTTGTCGCGGCTGGTGAGCGTTATCTCCAGCACCCGGGAGGCGACCTCGGCGTCCTCGAAGAACATCTCATAGAAGTCCCCGAGGCGGAACATGAGGATGCAGTCGGGATGCTCCTGCTTGATCTCCAGATACTGACGCATCATCGGCGTCAGCTTGGGGGGGGTCGCTTCGGACATGGACTCGGCTCGGGGCGGGCGGGCTCAGCCGCCCGGCGGGGTGGGCCTGTCACCCCGCCGCGGGCTCGGGGCTCGGGGCGGAGGGCCGGGACAGCAGAGGAGAGGACGGCCCTCTCGGGCGGTGCTACAGGGTGGGTTCGTCATCCCGGATTGCGGGGGCCTCGATTCGCGGCTGTGCCCCCGCGGCCGGCTCGGCGGCTGGAGGCGGCCTGAGTTCGGCCAGTTGGGACCGCAGGGTGTCGGTCTCGGCCTCCAGGGTGCGGATGCGCTTGTTGCGCCGGCGGATCTCGGTCTTGCGGGCGATGCGCTCGTAGATGCCGTGGAAACCGGCGGCGAGGAGCCCCAGCAGGAAGAACACCCCATAGAGCAGCACCACCGGGAACTCGGGAGTCTGCCACTGGTAACCCTCGGCGTACAAGTCGAACACGAAGTGGGTCTTGGTGCTGAGGATCTCGGCATTCTGGTAGCCCAACAGCACCAACAGCAGCACCGCGACCGCGAACACGACTTTCTTCAGTAGCGACAGCATGCCCCACTCCCCTCATTGCATCGTTGACCGGGCCGGCGCCAGCCAACCGGGTGTCGACGTCTCGTGGCATTGTACCCGGGCCGGCGGGCTGCGTCACCCGCGGCTTCGTGCAACCCCGGCAGGCAGGTCCCGGAGTCTCCGCGACCACTGTGCGGGTGGGGAGGTCCGATCGAGAAGGGATGCGGCCACCCAGACCAGAGTGTTCGGCATCGCAGCCCGCAGCGAGCGGGCCTCCCCGCCCGCACACCTCGGCGTTGAGCGATTCCCATGATCACTCCCCTCCCACCAGCCGAAACTCCACCGCCACCCGATAGCCCTCGAGGGTCAGCAGCGCCACACTGCCCCGCCTGCTCCCCCGCGGGTGAAACGCCGAGCCGGGGTTCACCAGCCAGCGGTCGCCCACCTGCCGCGCCAGGGGCCGGTGGCTGTGGCCGAACACCACTACCCGCGCCTCGTCGGGACCGAACGCTTCCAGCACCCGTTGCTCCAACCCGGCCGGGGCGCCCCAGCCGTGCACCAGACCCACGGCAATCCCGTTCAACTGCACCACCCGCCGGGTGGGGAGGGCTCGACCCCGAACTCCCAGGTCCATATTGCCCGCCACCGCGAGGTAGGGGCGCGGCTCTTCGTCCTCCAGATACCCGATTACCCCGTCGCCCACGTGGTCTCCGGCGTGGAGCAGCACCTCGGCATCGCCCAGTTCCTCGGCCAACACTCGCCGCAAGTGCCCCTCCGGATGCGCCAGATGGGTGTCCGACAACAGTCCCACCCGCATCAGAACAACCGCCGCGACTCGAGCAGCAGGGTCACCGGACCGTCGTTGACCAGTTCCACCGCCATCTCGGCCCGAAAGCGCCCGGTGGCCACGGGGACGCCGGCTGCGGCGATGCGCTCCGCCACTTGCAGATACAGGATCTCCGCCCGTTCCGGGGGGGCCGACGCCGTGAACGACGGCCTCCGCCCCTTGCGGCAGTCCCCCAACAGGGTGAACTGGCTCACCACCAGGACACCGCCGCCGACCGCGTGCAGGCCCAGGTTCATCTTGCCCGCACCGTCCTCAAACACCCGCAGGCCTACCACCTTGTCGGCGATGTAGGCCGCGTCCGCTTCCCCGTCCCCCTGCTCCACCCCCACCAGGACGACGAACCCGGTGCCGATACGGCCCACCGTCTCGCTCCCCACCCGCACCTCGGCCCGGCGGACCCGCTGCACCACCGCTCGCACTGTCATCCGCCCCGCACACTGGGGTTGGAAAAGGAGCCGCATGGTAGCCGATAGCCCCCGGAGGCGACAAGGTCGGCTCCGGCCTTCCCCCCCGGGGGACTGCGGAGATTTTTCATCGCCGCGTTTCCATGCCCGACGTCACCCCGAGGCCCGAGAGGAGGGCGGGAGGTGTGATTCCTGGTAGGCGTCCGGCGGGACCCGGCGCAGTTCACCCGCCGGCGACCCCGGCAGGCTCCTCACCCATCCGGAACCGGATCGCCCGCCCCCGGCGGCACCCGCACGGTACGGTCTCCGGCCACCAACACCTGGCCGGGGGAGGCACCCTTGGGTTTGCGCAGCCGGGCGATCTCGGCCACCTGCACTTCCACCGCGCCGTCCGCCGCACGACTGCTGAACCGGGCCGCCAGGCCGGCGGCCTCGGTGAGGGTGCGCTCGGGCACCCGGGAATCCCGGCCGGGTTTACGGATCACCACATGGGCACCGGCAGCGTCGCGGACGTGGAGCCACAGGTCCCAGGGCTTGGATTCCCGCACCAACCGCTCGTTCTCGGCACCGTTGCGCCCCACCCGGAGGCTCCAGCCGTCGGAGGAGCGGAAGCGGCGGTAGGGGCCGGTGGATTCCGCCCGTCCCTCGGCTGCCTGCCGTTCCTGGGTCTCGGCCGGGCCGGCGGCCAACTCCCGTTCGGAGGCGGAAAGTCGCGCCTCCAGGGCCTGCCGGGTGCGTTCCCGCTTGCGGGCCAGGAGGTAGAGCTGGTTCAGATTCCTCCCGGGGGAGAGGCCGGGATCCAGGGGGAGGTCGTGGACGACGCCGGGGATGCGGAGGTCCGGCGCTTGCACCGAACGCTGCCCGGCCTCCACCTGCCACAACACGGCTCCCAGGGCGTCGGCCCGGTCACGGGCTTCGGCGGGGTCGGGAAGGTTCGCCAGATCGGCGCGGATGTTCGCCAGACGGCGCTGGAGCCGCCTCTCGAAGCGGGAGTAGGCCTTTTCCGCCGAGGACTCCTGGGCGCGGTGTGCGACACCCGCTGCGTCGGCGAGCAGGTGCTCGCCGGCCGCCTCCAGCAGGTCGGTCCGCGCCGTTCCCCGATCGGGTTGGCAGGTGAGCCGCGCCGCGCTCAGCTGGTCCCCAACCCGCCACAGGGGCCCCGGCCCGGAACACTCCTCGAGCACGCCGCACCACGCCCCCCAGGGTTCGCCGGCGGCGGCGCGGTGGGCCACCTCCCGGCCCAGGGCGGCACCCAGGCCCAGTACACGGCGGTGCAGTGGCTCCCCCGCGGCCAGCCAGGTTACCAGATCCCGCTCCCCCACGGCGTCCGGCAAGGGGCGGTCCGCGGGGAGTTCCGGCCGCACGTAGGTGTTCCCGGCGGCACCCCACCCGCCTCCGGCAGCAGCGGCCCGCACGACCCCAGCGGCGTCTACGGCAACGATGCGCCCCGCCCGCGGAAGGGCCTCCAACACCACCCGACAGGCGGAGTCGGGCGATCCGAGTTCCAGCTCCACGACGCGCTGTCCGGCGACCACCCGCACTGCCCGCAGGGTGCCGTGGCCGTGAGCTCTCAGATACGCCGCCAGCGCGGTTGGGCGCTGGGGACAGGGTGGGCGCCTGGGCACCAGCCCCAGACCGGCACTGGCGCCGTTGGCCCCGAGCAGGAGCAGGCCGTTGCGCCCCCTCTGGCGGAGTTTGAGGACGAGTCGGCCTTCCCGGTCCTCCCACGCCCCCTGCAGCCACGCCCCGGCCCAGTCCCGTTCCAGGACACCGGCGAGGCGGGCGAGGACGAAGGAGTCCACCCGCGCCCCTTACCAGGACGGCAGGGCGTAGCGGAACGCAGGGGCGGCGACCGCCTGCAGGGGCTCCAGGGCGGAGGCGTCCTCCCCCAAGGCCCAGTGCAGCAGGCCCGAGTGCTGCTTGCGCCGGTAGTCCAGCTTGGGTTCGCCGGTGAGTCCACCCAGTTCCTGGGCCACGGCCACGGCGTCCCAGAAGTTGCCGAGTTGGTCCACCAGCCCCAGTTCCAGTGCCTGGCGGCCGGAGTACACCCGGCCATCGGCGAGTTGCCGCACCTGCTGTGGATCCATCTTCCTACCCTCGGCCACGGCCACCACGAACTGGTCGAACAGATCGTCGATCAGGGTCTGAAAGGTGGCGCGGTCGGCGTCGGTCATCTCCCGGAACGGGCTCCCGGCGTCCTTCATCGCACCACTTTTCACCGCTTGGCTGCGCAGGCCCAACTTGTCGAACAGCAGATGGACCTCCTTGAACTGCAAGATCACTCCGATGGACCCGGTGGCGGTGCCGGGGTTGGCAACGATGCGGGTCGCCGGTGCGGAGACATAGTAGCCCCCGGACGCGGCCAGGGCCCCCATCGCCACCACCACCGGCTTCACCGCCGCGGTGCGCCGGACCTCGTCGTGGATCTCCTGGGACGGCCCGATCACCCCCCCGGGGCTGTTCACCTGCAATACCACGGCCTTGATGTCGTCCTCTGCGCGCAGGTTGCGCAGGGCCGTCGTGACGTGGGTGGGATCGGAGATGAACCCCTCCACCTCCACCACCCCGATGCGTTCCCCGCCCCCCAGGGCGCCGTCCTCGCGCCAGACGGCCACGACCACCAGGGCGATCACGACTCCAAGCATGAGGGCGAACAGGAAGGCGAAGAACAGCAGCAGGCGTTTCAAGGGGGCACCTCTCGTGGGCGGGCGAGACAAAGGCGGACGCGGGAAAGGATGTGCCGAACCGTGGGAGGCTGTCAATTGGGGGGCGCCCATACCCGGCACTTACGCACAGAGGGCCGCCCCAAAACCGGAGCGGCCCTCTGCGCATGCCACGGCCCCCGGCAGTTGCCGGGAGCGGTTCTATTCCTCGGTCGCGGGCTCCACGGCGGCCGCCGCCGGGGCGCTCTCTGCGCCCCCCTCCTTGGCCTTCTTGGCCTGCAGGATCTTCTCGCCGAGGGTACTCGGCGAGTTGGCCGCGATCTCCTCGTTGATCGCCGCCAGGGCCACCTTCCCGGCCCGCACCTCGGCGTCCTCGATGGCCTTCATGGAGAGGGAGATCTTGCGCTCCTCCTGGTCGATATTCAGCACCTCGGCCTGGACCTCCTGGCCGACCGCAATCACCTTGGAGAGGTCTTCCACCTTGTCGCTGGAAACCTCACTGATGTGCACCAGCCCCTCGATACCCGGCTCCAGTTCCACGAAGATGCCGAACTCGGTGAGGTTGGTGGCCTTGCCGGTGACGATGGAACCGACCCGGTAGCGGGTGTGGATGCCGGCCCAGGGGTCCGGGTGCAACTGCTTGACACCGAGACTGAAGCGTTCGTTTTCCTTGTCGATGCTGAGCACCACGGCCTCTACCTCGTCGCCCACGGTGTAGAGGGTGGCGGGGTGGGTGACGCGTTTGGTCCAGGACAGGTCGCTGACGTGGATGAGGCCGTCGATGCCCTCTTCCACACCCAGGAACACACCGAAGTCGGTGATGTTGCGGATGGTGCCGCGCACCACCGCACCCGGCGGGTAGCGTCCCTCAAGCATGTCCCAGGGGTTGGCCTGGCACTGTTTGATGCCGAGGGAGATGCGCTTGCGGTTGGTATCCAGGTTGAGGATCATCACCTCGACCTGCTCGCCGATGGCCACCTTCTCGCTGGGGTGGTTGACGCGCTTGGTCCAACTCATCTCGGAGATGTGGACCAGACCTTCGATGCCCCGCTCCAACTCCACGAACGCGCCGTAGTCGGTGATGGAGACCACCTTGCCCATGACCTTGGAACCGATGGGGTAGGTGTCCTCGGCGGTGGTCCACGGATCGGGCTGCAACTGCTTCAGGCCCAGGCTCACACGCTCCCGCTCCGGGTCGAAGGACAGCACCTTGACGGTGACCTCTTCGCCGATGTCGAACATTTCAGAGGGGTGGTTGACCCGGCCCCAGCTCATGTCGGTGACGTGAAGCAGGCCGTCGATGCCGCCCAGGTCGATGAACGCGCCGTAGTCGGTGACGTTCTTGACCACACCCAACAGCACGGCGCCCTCTTCCAGTTTCTTGAGGATGTCCTTGCGCTGGCTCTCGCGCTCCTTCTCCAGCAACACCCGGCGCGACAGAACGATGTTGCCGCGACGGCGGTTGAACTTGATGATCTTGAACTGATAGGTCTCGCCGATCAGTTTCTCGAGTTGGCGCACGGGGCGCAGGGCCACCTGGGATCCCGGCAGGAACGCGCGCACGCCGATGTCAACGGACAGGCCGCCCTTGATGCGGGCGACGATCTTGCCATCCACTGGCTCGTCCTTCTCGGCGGCCTCACTGATCACGTCCCAGACGCGAATCTTGTCGGCCTTGTCCTTCGACAAGACCACCATGCCATCGTCATCTTCGAGGCGCTCGACCAGCACTTCCACCTGGTCGCCGACCGCGACCTCCAGCTTCTTGCCATCGGGCCCGCGGAACTCGTTGAGGTTCACCATGCCTTCGGACTTGTAGCCGATGTCCACCACGGCGAAGTCGCTGCTCACTTTGATGATGCGGCCCATGGCGACCTCGCCCTGTTTCGGCCCGAAGGTGCTCTCATCGAGGAGCGCGCCGAAATCCAGCTCCTCTTCGCTGTGGGTGGTCTGCCCGTTGTCGGTTACCATTGCTGATGATTTCCTTGGCTAGGGTGAATAAACAAAAGGCACCGCCCATGGCGATCCCTTCCAACAGTGGACTGGTGAGGCTAGCACAGCGTTTCCAGGAACTCAACGGATTTTCCCCGCCGCTTCAACCGTTTTTCGCTCTCCCCACCACGTTCTCCACGATCTCAATGAGCCGCTGCACCACGCCGTCGATGTCGAGCCCGGTGGTATCCACTGCCACGGCGTCGTCGGCGCGCCGGAGCGGCGCGTGCTCACGGGTGCTGTCCTGGCGGTCGCGGGCGCAGATATCTGCCAGCACCGCGGCCGCGGCCGCGGGCTGACCACGGCGGTTCAACTCCGCGGTGCGGCGGCGCGCGCGCTCCTCGGCGGTGGCTGTCAGGAAGATCTTTACCGCCGCGTCGGGGAACACCACGGTACCGACGTCGCGGCCCTCCAGCACCGCCGGACGCCGTTCTCCCAACTGGCGTTGGTAGCGGCCCATGGCGTCGCGTACCGGCCGCCGGGCCGAAACCCGGGATGCCAGGTCACTGACCCGGTGTTCGCGGATCGCCGCCGACACATCCTCCCCGTCCAGCAGCACCTGTACCCCCCCAGAGGGATCGGGCACCAGGTCGATGCGGGTGTCGGCACACAATCCGGCCAGGGCCTGGTCGTCGTCCAGGGCCACCCCTAGGCGGTCGGCCTTGAGCCCCACGCTGCGGTACATCGCACCGGTGTCGATGTAGCTCCAGCC
Organism: Deferrisomatales bacterium; assembly: GCA_029211085.1. Classification (GTDB taxonomy): domain Bacteria; phylum Desulfobacterota; class Deferrisomatia; order Deferrisomatales; family JARGFW01; genus JARGFW01. The sequence continues at coordinate 57,291 of JARGFW010000003.1, forward strand.
CAGACGGGTGGCCAGGGCCCGGGCCACGGTGCTCTTGCCCGCTCCCGAGGGACCGTCGATCGCCACCACCTTCAGCACCCGGGTTCCGCCTCCCCGGCACCGGGCGCCAGCCAACCGTTCACGGTGTGCCACACCGCATCGATCCCCTCTCCGGTGCGGGCCGAGGTGACCAGCAGCAGGGCGGGATCGCACTCGAGCGCCCGGGCCAGCACCTGCACCCGCCGGCTGCGTTCCCCGCGCCCCACCTTGTCGGCCTTGGTCAGCGCCACCACCAGTTCGCGCCCCCCCTGACGGGCCAGGGACAACAGCTCCCGGTCGTCGGCGGTGGGATCGCGGCGCAGATCCAGCAGCAGCACCACACCCACCAGGTCGGCGGAGCCGAGCACATAGCGCCGGGTGTTCTGCTGCCACTGCTGTACCACCGCCAGGGGGGCCTTTGCGTATCCGTGCCCCGGCAGGTCCACCATCACCAACCCAGAACCCACCTCAAAGTAGTTGAGGGCCTGGGTGCGGCCCGGGGTATTCGAGGTGCGCGCCAGCCCCTTGCGCCCCAGCAGGCGGTTGAGAAGCGACGACTTGCCCACGTTGGAGCGTCCCCCTACCGCCACTTGGGGACGGCCATCGTCGTCGCCGGGGCGCCAAGAGGGCACGGTTTTCAAGAATCGCGCGGTGGATGGGTGGGGTCGCGGGTTGTTCATGGGGGCCGGGGGTCGGGGTTGCGGCAGAGGTCTTACGGTAGGGCCAGGCCCTTGGAATTTCAACTTCATTCTTGACACGCTTTCGACCCAACCGAAACAATGCCAAGTTGGTTGACGTCCAGATCGTGCCCGCCCGACAGTCGGAGTTCTCCTCAACCGTTTCGCGTCGTCGGCTGCGGCCGTAGCGGGTCGGAACACTTCCCAGACGCCCAGGGTGAGGGCGAGCGGTTAAGCGCGGAGGGCCCCATGGCCGATACGGTTGCCAAGCTCAAACACCTGTTGCCCCACTGGGTGGAGCACAACGCGTCCCACCTGGAGTCGTTCCGCCAGTGGCAGCAGAGGGCCCGCGACCAGGGGCTGGATACGATTGCCGACGCACTGGGGGAGACTGTAGACGCGGCACGGCAAGCGGACGCCGCCCTGCGGCGGGCCACGGCAGCCGTCGCCGAAGCAGAGTGACACGCCGCTTTTGGGAAGGGCTCAACATTTTGCGTTGGGGGTCCGATAGGAGAGTGCGGAACAACCGGGAAGGAATATCGCAGTGGAACTGCGCGGCAACCTGATCGATTTCAGCCTGCCTGATATCATCCAGTTGGTGGGCTTCGGGCGTAAGACGGGCGCCCTGCGACTGAGCTTTGCCGCCGGTGACGCGGCGCTGTTCTTCGACCAGGGCAACGTGGTGCACGCCGAATACCCGGGCAGTGTGGGCCAGGACGCGGTGTACCAGTTGTTCCACGTGCCCTCCGGGGAGTTCCGGTTTCAGACCGAGGTGCTGCCCGATACCCGCACCATCGAGATGGACCCGACCAACCTCATCATGGAGGCCGCCCGGCTCCTGGATGAGTCCAACCGGGAACGATCGGAGGAGGCAGTCCTCGCCGACGCCATCGACGAACTCAGCGAGTCCGACTGGTTCGGCGAGGCTACGGCTGGGCCAGAGGCTGCGGCTGAGCCAGAGGCTGGCCCCGCGCCAGACGCTGAGCCCGCCCCCCCCCGGCGGCGGACGCCCGGGGAGATCAAGGCGGATATCAAATCCCTGCTGAAAGAACGCTTCGGACGGGGGGCCAAGAAACTCTTACAGGCTGTGGAGCGATGCGGAGATTCTGTCGAGGAAATGAACGAGATGACGGACCGGGCCGAGAAATACATCCAGGTCTTTCTCGACAGCAGTGCCGCCCAGGACGTGGCCCGGCAGCTTCGCCAGCTCATCTCTGGATCCCCCTAGTCCTCCTGCTGCTCCCGAACCTGTGGGGAGCTGCAACCCCTTGTCTGGCCGGGCCCGCCGGCACAGCCGCGATCCAGATCACCCTTCCCAAAGACGCGTACTACGATATCGCTTCGGACTCCCTGGGCCACAAGACCGAGGCCATCCGCGCCGCAGTACGGAACGCCAACCCCGGGGTGACCTCGTTCGAACTGGACCGCAGCGGCGACGACATCACCCTGCATTTCATCTTGGGTGACGGCATGGAACAGACCGGGTTCCGCCTGCTCGGTTCCAAGCGCGACTTCTATAGCATCTCCATGGGCGGGCGCCTGGAAGAGACCCTGGCCAAGCTGGCCCAGGCGGACCCCAACATCGAACCCGCCGGGGCCGAAAAATCCGGCGCAATGATCACCCTTCGCGTCGCCTATGCCTGGCCTGCGGGCCACGTGCCGTCGTTCGCGGTGCTGCTCCAGCCCGAGACCGCCCCGGAGCCGCCCCCGCCGCCGGAGACCACACCCAAACCCGCTCCGAAAACGGATTCCCGGCCCGAGACACCTCCCGAGAACAAGGTCCCTGCGCGGCAGGTGCGGTTCATCGACACCCCGGTAGCGGAACAGCAGCGCGCCGCGCCCCCTGCCCCTGCCCCAGCACCCGTCCAGGCCCGGCGGCCGGCCGCCGCGGAAGCGGCCGTGGCGGTGGAGCCACCGCCCCAAGCGCCGGTGGGCCGTTCACCGGTGGTACGGGAAAGCACCGCCACCGCAGCCCCCGCCCAGGCCGAAGCCCCCCGGCCGGCCTCCCGCACCCAGGCGGAGATGGACTTCAACGCCGCCCGCGAGACGGGAACCTTGCAGGCCCTGACGCGCTTCCTCGACGCCCACCCCGACTCCCCGTACTCCCCAGAGGCAGAGCAACGGGCCAGCGAGCTCCGCGAGCGAGCCGCCTATACCCGAGCCCGGGAGCGTGACGACGTGGCCGGTTATCGGGGCTTTTTGGAGAACTTTCCCGAATCCCGTCTGCGCGGCGAGATCGAGGTTCGGGCGCAGGCCCTGGAGGAGAGCCAACGCCGTCAGGAATCCGAGAAGCGCAACCAGGCCGACGCGGCGAAGCGCCTGCGCGCCGCCTACGACGAGACCCGCAAACTCGACAGCCCGGAGGCATACCAGATCTTCCTGGCTGCGTACCCCAACTCGACCGAGGCCGTGGCTGCCAAGAAGCGACTGGCGACGATCGAGGCCGACGAGGAGGCGTTTCGCGGAGCCCACGGGTCCGAGGAACAGCTCGACAGCTACCTGACCCAGTACCCCTATGGCCGCCACGCGAGCGAGGCCCGCAGCGAGTTGCAGACCCTGCGGGTTCGCCGCATGGAGGCGGACTACCGCACCACCCTGGCTGCCGGCACGGCCGAGGCGTTCCGCGCCTTTCTCAAACAGTGGCCCCGTAGCCCCCGGAGCCGGGAAGCCAGTGAAGCCCTGGCGTCCTTGGAGCGGAGCGGTATCCCCGAGCCCCCCCGGGCGGGAGGGCATCCGGCGGAGATCGCCACCTCGGCGGCGCAGCTGATCGCACCCCGGGTGACCACGCCCCCGACGGTGGACGGAAACGGGGCGGACCCGGGCTGGGCCGCAGCGCCTACCCTAGTGACCCCGTTGCACGGCGCGGCCGGTGCCGACAGGCTGGAAGTACGGGCAGTGCACGACGGCCAAACCTTGTACTTCCTGCTGCGCTGGGCCGATCCCACCCGCGACACGGTGAACCGGCCCTGGAACTGGTCTCCGGCGGACAAGACCTACCACCAGGGCCAGCAACTCGACGACGGCGCATCGGTGATGCTGTTCGGCGACACCGCACCGGGAGACGCCTGTATGCTCGCCGGCGGGGGATGGCAGGGCGATAGCTGGACCTGGCGGGCCAACTGGTCGAGCCTCGCCGGCCTGGCCGACGACGGGGTGATGCGCGGCAGCGTGGAGCGGCTCCCCCAGTCCAACCCCTACCCCGCCGCCGACGGCAACGGCCAGGTGTGGATCAGCAGGCACACCGACGAAGGCACGCCGGGCTGGTCGTTCTACATCCCCCTGGATTTCGAAGGCCCGGTAGTGGGCAGTTACCAGGCCGCCAGGGCTCGCGGAAGCCGCGCCGACGTAGTCGCGCAGGGCCAGTGGTCCGAGGCCCGGGAGAACCCGACCTGGACCGTGGAGTTCTCAAGGGCACTGGACACCCGTCACAGCGACGACCAGCCGCTGGCGATCGGCCGGCCCACGGCCGTCGCCTTCGCCGTGTACAACCAGGCGGACAAGGCCAACCACAGCGTCAGCTCGCTGATCCGGCTCATTCTGAAAAAGGAGCAACCGTGAGCAAACCCGCCGGGGTACAAATCCGTTTCTGGATCTTGTTCTTGGGCGCGCTGCTGGTCCTGGTGGACCTCACCGCGCTTACCGGCAGCCTGCTGGTCACCCGCTCCATCCGCGTGGTATCCGATCGCGCCGCACCGGTGGCAGCCACCACCGCGGCGATCCGCCAGGAGATCATGGCAGCCCAGAACGAGCTGTTCCGTTACCTGGCCGAACTGTCCGACGACACCAGCCGCGCGGTGGCGCGCATCGACACCCTGGTCCGCCATGTGGACGCTACCCGGTCTCTCGACGTGAGCACCGAGGTGCTGGCCGAACTGGACACCATCCAGGCCAGCACGAGCCGCTACCGCAAGGTTCTCGCACTGCTGCCCGGCACAGTGGCGGGGGCACGGGACTGGGCGCGGCTGCAGGAGTACAGCGAAACCGCGATCCGCTTGGGGCTGGAGATAGAGCAGCGGGTGGGGCAGCTGGCCGACCAGGCCCAGCAGGAAATCCTGTCCAAGAACCGCGACGCCACCCGGGTGGCCACCGCTGCGATGTGGGGCTCGGTGGGCGTGCTCAGCGTAAGCCTTCTGGCGCTGATGTCCCTGCGCCACTGGTGGAAGCGGTTCGAGGAAACCCTGCTGGGATTCTAGTGGCCCTGGCTCCTGTGCTGATCGAGCAGAGCGGAGGCTCCTACCGGGTGAGCCGTGACGGCGAACTGTTGCTGGTGGTCCCGCAGGCGCTGTTCGATACCTACACCCAGGATAGCGTGTTCCCCCCCTCTTGGCCGGACGCCACCGGCGACGCCCATCCGGTGCGGCGTCTCTACTGGAACCCCGAAAACCGGCAGTTCCTGATGGCCGGGCTGGAGCGCCACCCGGCCCGGGTGGTGGAGGGTCACGGCCTCACCGCGTACCGCTCGTTTCTGCAGGGGTTCTGGCTGCCGGAGCCGCCGGTGCTGCTCCTGCGGCCGTTCTGGAACCCCCCTGACCCCTACGCCGCGTTCGACCAGCAGGCCCGGGCCAGGAGCCTCGACCTGCAGTTGCAGTTCCACCGACTCCTGGCACAGATGCGCCCACCCCACGGTTGGGCCACCATTCTCAACGCCACCGATGCCTACCTGGAGGCGCTGGGCATCACCTCCGCCGACGGCAGCAGCGACCCGGAAGCGATCCACGAACTGTCCCTGATCCCCCCCCTCGCGGTGGGTCGTCCCCCAGCGGTGAGACTGCTCGACGCTCTTTCCCAAGAGCACGTGAAGACGGTGTTTCCCCTACTGCGGGACAACGCCCTGTGCGGTCTGCACACCCTGGGACTGGATGCCCGCCACCGCGCGGAGGCCCTGCTGGAAACATCGGGCACCAACTACCAACCGGGAATCCTGCGCCCCCACTGAACTGCGCCGGCTACCAAACCGCGGTCCCGGGGCAGCGTTCCGGCGGCAGCGACTTCGACCCACCGGGAAACGGGCTTGCCTGCTGCTGGGAATCCGCCGCACGCCGCGCCCGGAGGCGTCGTCAGGGCGCCGGCCCAGCCGCGTCCCGCACGGTACCCGCGGCGAGCACCGTGAACGGCGCCCCCTGGCCGGGTCCCTCGGACGTTACCTGGACAGTGAACGGTCCACCCAGGGGAACCGAGGTGGCGAGCCGCACCGATGGGCCGAAACGGGCGTCCAGCACCAGGACCGTCAGGTCGCCGTCGCCGGCTCCGGTCACGGTACCGGCAACGGCGCCAGGGCTGGCCAGCACCCGCACGGTGAGACGGGCGTCGGGGCGGGTGTCCAGGGTGAGGTCGGTGAGCAGGAACTCGGTCCCCTTGGGCGGTGCGAAACTGCGCCGCTGGACACTCTGCTTCGCCTCGAACACGCCGGCGAACGCGAACGCTGCGTAGCGCGGCGGGGGCGGAGCGACCACGGGCGGGGCGGGGGGCGAGTTCTCGACCCACACCCGCAGGAGTTGGTCGACGCTGACCGCCACAGGACCGTCCAGGGTCAGGGTTGGCGGCGCTGGAGGGTTGACCAGTTCCACGGGTAATGGTCCCGAGAGCCGCAGCCCCACCTCGCCCTGCACCGCCAGGGGCTGGTCCAGGCTCCCGCCCACCACCTGGACGTCCTGGACCGGTGGCTGGTTCACCACCTCCACCAGGCCGGTGATCGGCTCGGTCAAGTGCACCGGTGCGGAGACAGCCTCCCCCGGGCTGCGGATCGGGTATTCCTGGGCCCACGCGGCCCCGGCCCCGAGGGCCGCCAAGAGCGCCGGCGCCAGCCGCAGCCATGGCGCCGTTACCCCCCGACGTGAGCCCACAAATGGCCGCCACCGGCCCCTTGACCGGCCGCCGGACCCACTGGTAGCGTACCTCTCTGCAGGACATCCACCTTGGTTCATTTTTTCTGCCCCTGGAGGAAGGAACATGGCCCACTGGAACGACTATCCCACCCGGTACGTGGGAGACGCAAACCCTAACCGCCCCAGACACGTCCACGATCTCGCCAACGAAAAGGACAGCTGCGCGCTGCACGCCGTGGAGTGGGCCAACAACGCCGTGCCGTTCGCCACCAAACAGGCCGCGACCACCGCCGGTTATGCCCCCTGCCTGTTCTGCATGCCCTACGACAAGGGCGCCAGCTGACCCCCCCGCAGGCTCATCCAGCCAGGAGACCAGCCATCGACCGCACCGTCCTCAAGGGCTATTACCTGGCCGCGATGCCCCAGCTGAAGGATCCCAACTTCGAGCAGACCGTGGTACTGCTGTGCGAACACAGTGCGGACGGAGCCCTGGGGGTGGTGGTGAACCGGCCCACCCCGTTCTTGTTGGGGCAGATCTACGAGGGTCAGCAAGTGGAGGGCACGGGCAGCGCGGAACAGCCGATCCTCTACGGCGGTCCGGTGCAGCCCGAGATGGGGTTCGTTCTCTACGAGGGTGGCGAGTACGAGGGTTCCGCGGAAGTGGTGCGCGGCCTGCGACTGAGCACCTCCATGGACGTACTGCGCGATATTGCCGCCGGAAAGGGACCGGAGCGGTTCCTGTTCGCCCTGGGTTACGCCGGCTGGGCCCCGGACCAACTGGAACAAGAGATCGCCCGCAACGACTGGCTGGTGGTGCCCGCCGACCCCGAGCTGCTGTTTCGCGTACCCCCCGGCGAGCTGTGGACCGCAGCGGTGCGCAGTCTCGGCATCGATCCCGGCCTGTTGACCCAGGACTTCGGCACCGCCTGAGCGTCTCCCCCAGGATCCCAGCCCCCCCCCTGTTCAGTCCACCAGTTGGATCACCAGCTCCTGACCGGGCCGGATGATGCTGCGGGCGTTCAGGCGGTTCCACTGCAGCAGGGAGTGCAGAGAAACGCTGTGGCGGCTGGCGATGGCGCTCAGGGTGTCGCCCCGGCGCACGGCGTAGTAGACCTTTTGGGGTTCCGGGTTGGCGGCCTCCCAACGGGCCAGTTCCCCGTCGAAGCTCCCGACGTTGGCGGTCGGCACCTGGACGCGGTAGGTACCGCGGGGCAGCGGCGCCCCCAACAGCCAGGGGTTGAGGCGGCGCAGTTCTCGATACGGAACCCCGGCAGCGCCGGCCACCGCCGCCACGGGAAGCTCCCGGCGTCGCACTCGAAACTCGTGCACCACCACGTCCAGCGGGGCGTACAGGCGGGCCCCCGGCACCCGGATGCCGTACTGCTCGGGGTTTTCAATCACCAGTTTCGCCGCGAGCATCCGGAACACGTAGCGCTCGGTCTCCCGGGGCAGCACCAGATCGTAGTAATCGATGTGCTGCTGCTCCTCCATGGCGTTGCTCACCCGTTGGCGGCCGGCGTTGTACGCCGCCAGGGCCGCGGGCCAGGAGTCGAAGGACTCCCGCAGGGCACTGAGGTAGTCCAGGGCCGCGGAGGTGGCCTTATCCCAGTCGCGGCGCTCGTCCGCCCAGGCGCTATGTTCCAGTCCCATCTCACGGCCGGTACCGCCCATGAACTGCCAGGGGCCCACTGCGCCGGCGGAGCTGCGGGCGCTGGCCCGCAGGTTGCTCTCCACCAGAGCGACGTACTTGAGATCTTGGGGCAGCCCGCGCCGCTCCAGCTCGGCCTCTATCCCGGGAAAATAGCGGGGCAGGCGCTTGAACCAGAGGGTGGTGGCCACGGGATTGCCCAGGATGACCGCCAACTCCAGGTCCAAGCGCTCCGCCACGTCCGGCCTCTCCAGGGGCACCGGCTCCCCGCAGAACTCCATCCGTTCGGGCACCTGGATGCTCAGCAGGTGGTTGATGGTGGCGGCCTCGAGCAGGGGCACGACAGAGGCAGCGGGCCGCGGCGTCTCCGGGGGGGGCGCCGCTTCCCCGACAGCGGCCATCGGGGGAACACCTCCGGAGTCGCTGTCAGCGGCCGGGATGGTGGCGGACACTCCGGGAAGAGCCAATCCGAGGAGAAACAGTAACAGGGGCAGTCGCATGGGTTCATCTCGCTTTGCGGGGGCCAGTCCAGCCCGGGGGGAACTCATCCTCCCGGCGCCCCCCGCCGGAGTGCGGCGCCGCGCGGGGGATCACCGTTCACATCGTCCCGTTTCCCCGTAGACTTGACCGCTCTGGTATGCCACGCCTCCAGTATCCCGGCCGCCGGCCCGGTTGTCCAGGGGAGGAACCGCCACGGGGCAGTTGCCCATCGCCGCAGAGTGCGGGCAGGGGGGGGCCGATCGACAAGGGATGCGGCCACCTCCCCGCTGCAGTTGCCACCCCGGGTGCAAGCCGGTCGAGGGGATTACCCGGTACCCCGCAAGGCGCCGCTTGAGCCCCATGGCCAATGGGCCGCATAATCAAAGCCCTCCCATGGACACCCCTCCCCTGCGCATCTTTGGTGCCCGGCAGAACAACCTGACCGGCTTCGACCTGGTGATCCCCCACGACCGGCTGGTGGTGGTCACCGGTGTGTCCGGCTCCGGGAAATCCAGTCTGGCGTTCGACACCGTTTACGCGGAAGGCCAGTGGCGCTTCCTGGAATCCCTGCCGTCCTACACCCGGCTGCTGTTGGAGAAGGTGGCGCGCCCCCGGGTGGACTCCCTGGAGAACGTGCGGCCGGCCGTCGCCCTGCAGCAACACAACGCGGTGCGCAGCGCCCGTTCCACGGTGGGCACCGCAACCGAGCTGTACGACCTGTTCCGGGTGCTGTTCGCCCGGGCCGGACGCTGGGTCTGTCCGACCTGCCGGGAGGCGGTACGGGCCTGGACCCCGGGGGCCGCGGCCGCCGACGCCCTGCGCCGCTGCGCCGGAGCGACGGTATCGGTAGAGGTGCCGGTGGCGGACCTGGACCCACCGGCGGCCACAGACTGGCCGGCCGACCTGGCCGCCCGGGGATACGCCCGGGTCGCGTTCGACGGCGAACTGCGGCGCCTGGACTCGGGGGACCTCCCCGCTGAACTGCCCCCCAACGCCACCCTGGTGCTGGACCGTGTGCGCCTAACTGAGGAGCGCAACCCTCGCCTGGAGACCGCAGTGGCCGAAGCGTTCCGCATGGCGGCGGCGTGGATCGTGGTACGCCCCGACGGGGGGAGCGAACCGCTGCGCTACCCCACCGACCGGCGCTGCCGACAGTGCGGTACCGAGGCGCCCCAGCTGCGCCCCGTGCTGTTCAGCTTCAACCACCCCCTGGGGGCGTGCCCCGGGTGCAACGGCTTCGGCGCCAACCTGGAGGGGGACGAAGCCAAGATCGTTCCAGCCCCCTGGTTGAGCCTGGCCGAAGGCGCGGTGCACCCGTGGCAGACCCCCGCCAACGCCTGGTGGCAGGAGCAACTGGAGGCCCACGCCGCGGACCACGGCATCCCCCTGGACGTGCCGTGGTGCGACCTGCCCCCCGCGGCACGCCGCACGGTGTGGTCCGGAGCCGACGGGCTGGAGGGGGTGGAGGGGTTCCTGCGTTACCTGGAGTCCAAGCGCTACAAGATGCACGTGCGGGTGTTCCTGGCCCGCTACCGGACCCCCCGGCGCTGCACGGAGTGCGGCGGTGCCCGACTGCGTGCAGGGGTGCGCCAGGTGCTGGTTGACGGACGCTCCATCGACCAGGTGGCGGCCCAGGACCTGGGTTCCCTGGCCACCTGGGTGCGCGGCCTGTCCGCCACCCTCGGGGACGGCGTCCGGGAGATCCTGTGGCGCCTCGAGACGCGCCTCGATACTCTGCTGCGCCTGGGGCTGCACTACCTCACCATGGATCGCGCGACCCGCACCCTGAGCGGCGGAGAGGCCCAGCGGGCGGCCCTGGCCCTGCAACTGCAGAACCACCTGACCGGGACCCTCTACGTCCTGGACGAGCCCACCGTGGGCCTGCACCCCCGGGACGTGGACGTACTGGCCGGAGTCATCGAAGAACTTACCAGCCGCGGCAACACGGTGCTGGCGGTGGAGCACGACCTGGCCCTGGTCCGCCGCGCCGACCACTGTGTGGAGATGGGCCCCGGCGGCGGCCGCGACGGCGGGCGGGTGCTGTTCGCCGGCTCCCCGGCGGAACTGGCAGCCAGCGACACCCCCACCGGCCGACAGTTGCGCCCCCGTCCCGCCCGCCCGTTGACCGCCGCCCCCACACCGGGCTCGGGCCGGCTGCGTCTGCGGGGCTGCAGCCTTCACAATCTTCAAGACCTGGACGTGAGCTTCCCCCTGCACACCATGACCTGCGTCACGGGGGTGTCCGGCTCGGGCAAGACCAGTCTGGTCGGTGGCACCCTGCTGCCTGCGGTGGAGTCCCGGGGCCGGCGCGGCCCGTTCGCCGCCGCCGAGGCGGTGGACGGCGGCCGCTTCCCGAAAGCCGTTCTCGCCGTGGACCAGTCCCCCATGGGCCGCACCCCGCGCTCCATTCCGCTCACCTATATCGGTGCCTACGACGCGGTGCGCGGCTGTTTCGCCACACTGGAGGCGAGCCGCCGCCTGGGCCTCGGCGCCCGCCACTTCTCGTTCAATGTGGCCGGGGGCCGCTGCGAACGCTGCGACGGCAGCGGCTACGAGAAGCTGGAGATGCTGTTCTTCGAGGACCTGTACGTGCCCTGCGAGACCTGCGCCGGCCGCCGTTTCCGCCCGGAGGTGTTGTCCGTGCGCTACCGGGGACACACCATCGCCGAGGTGCTGGAACTGAGCGTGGATGGTGCCGCGGAGCTGTTCGCGGACGAGGACAAGGTGGCCCGCCCCCTGGGCCGGCTGCGGCAGATGGGGCTGGGCTACCTGGTGCTGGGCCAGCCGGCACCCAGCCTCTCCGGCGGGGAGGCGCAACGACTGAAGATCGCTGCCCAGCTGGTGGGGCGCCCGCCTCGGGACACCCTGTTCCTCCTGGACGAGCCCACCACCGGCCTGCACGCCGACGACGTGGAACGACTGCTCGACGTGCTGCGCGAACTGGTGGCGGCGGGCAACACCGTGGTGGCGGTGGAACACCATCTGGAGTTGGTGTCCCGCTGCGACTGGGTGTTGGATCTGGGCCCTGAAGGCGGCACCGGGGGGGGACGGCTGGTGGACTGCGGCCCCCCGGGTGAGATCGCTGCCCGATCCCTGGGCGCCACCGGGCAGTACCTGGCCCGGCACCTGGGCCTGGCCCCGCTGGGGAGGAGGTCCCGGTGAGTGGCGCCGCGCCCAGGGGCGGTCTGCACGTGATACTGGTGGAACCCGAGATTCCCCCCAACACCGGCAACATCGCCCGTCTGTGCGCCGCCACCCGAACTGCCCTGCACCTGGTGCACCCCCTGGGATTTTCGGTGGATGACCGACACCTGCGGCGCGCCGGCCTCGACTACTGGCCCCATGTGACTGTGCACCACCACGACAACCTGGCGACCGCCCTGGCGGCCAGCGGCGACGGCCCGGTGTGCCTGTTCTCGGCCCGCCACGGTGCCCCCTACGATCAGGCCCCCTATCGCCCCGGCACCCGACTGGTGTTCGGGCCGGAAACCCGCGGACTGCCGGCTGCGCTGCTGGAGCAGAACCCACATCAGTGCTACCGCATCCCGATCTGGGGGGAGGTGCGCAGCCTCAACCTCTCGGCGGCGGCGGCGGTGGTGGTGTACGAGGGGTACCGCCAGATCGGCGGCTGCTGGTAGGGGTCACACGGTTCCGAACTGGGGAGCCGACCCGTGGGTGCCTGCGTGGAGTCCGGGGCGGGTTGCGCCGATCCCTGCACCCCGAACGTCCCACCCCGGCATGCCCGACAGGACAACATGGCAGCGGCGCGGCGGCGAACACGGCGTCCGGTCGACGCGGGGGAGCCGCCCGCACACCGCGCGGGCAGGTCTTCAGGCGAGGAGGTCGAGCAACTTTCGGGGATCCAGCCCCTGCTGTACGCTGGCCGCCTCACGGTTGGACGCGGCGATCATCTCCCGGGTCTCCCCCGCCACCTGCAGTGCCTCGGCGGCGGTGGTGATGCCGGACTCGGCAAGCTTGCCGGCGGCCCGGCTCAACTCCACCCGGTATGCCGCGCCGTCGCCTGCGGCCGTGTTCCGCCCCGGGTCCGGCTTTTCCCCGGTGCTCCCCTGCGGGAAAACTCGCTCCGAGATGGGAAGGGGTACGTTGCCGATCTTCATCGCCGTCTCTCCTTGAACCGCCCTGCTGCTGCGGCCTTGCGGGCTTGCCTTCACCCTTGTCTGATTTCACCGATCCGTTGGTGAAATCAGACTACGCGACGCATTGCGCGACGTCAACCGCCGGGGAACGGGAATATAGGAACTGCGTCAGGAGTTGCGGCGATCGCCCGCCCCATCGGGACGGAGAGCGGGGTTTTCGCGCCCCTCGCAGGAGGCTCTCAGCCCAGGGCTGCCTCTTCGGCCAGGGAACGCTGGGTCTCGGGATGGTGCAGCAGGGTGGTCTTGAGGTCGAGTTCGTCGAGCAGGTCCATCTTCTGGAAGCGCCGATCCTTGTGGATCGCGGTGAGAGCCAGCACCAGGTACGCCGCGCCGCGACGGTGCAAGGTGGCCGCCAGCAGGAACGGCGCGGGGCGCCCCGGCACGTGGATGGTGAGAAACAGGCGGTCTCCCTCGCGGGCGGCGGTCAACCACCCCTGGGAGGCGTCCACCTCCAGGCGCAGGAAACGGTCGGAGAAGTCCTGCACGCTGCAGGGGGTACCCACGGCGTCCGGCTCCGGGCTCAGGCTGGCGGGGAGGCAGGTGTACACCCGATGGTACTGGCGCTGATCCAGAAACTGGAAAGACCCTCCATCCGGCTCCAGCGCCGCCACCCTGCGGTTGGCGTACACCCCGTCGCGCAGATCGATCAACCGGGCGACGGTGCAGTCCAGGTACGCCACTTTGCCGTTGGAGCCCTTGTTGAACAGGGTGATGGTGTTGCCGCGTTTGAAATCGTTGACCGTCTTCTCGGTGAAGCTCTCCTCCTGGCCGGTGCCGTAGTCCATCTCGCTGCGGCTCTTGAACGGCACCAGGAAGCAAAAACGCGCCGCCGTCGCGATGCGCTCCAGGCGGCCCGGCGCCGTGCGCAGGGCGAGCGCGGCGGTGGCGGCGTCGAGTTCCAGGCTCACCGCGTGGTCCGAGTACACATGGTGGCCGTTGATGTCGTAGCCGAGCACCAGGGTGTCCAGCTTGACGCTGCGCTGATACTCAGGGAAGTAGTGCATCCGCGCCCCGATGGGGAAGTGGCGCAGGAACTCCCCCACGGTGGCCAGCGGAACCCCCGCGGGTGCCGCCGCCGCGGGAGCGGGGGCGGCCCCGCCCTTGCCCAGCCAGTTGTTGATGATGCGCTTCACCGGTGTCGCCTCGCGCGGTAGGTTCCGGGTGGTGTCGGTCGCGGGGCCCGTTCCCCTCCCCGGACTTATCGGCCTGGGATCTCCCTACTTGAGGGCGACGCGGGCGGGGTTCGGGGGTATTCTGGGGGCGGTGACAACCCCTGCAGCAGCAGGTTGCGGGAGGTAGCGGTGGCAGACCGAGAGGAGAGGTTCCGGCCGGTGGCGGGGCTGCCGGGCAAGCTCTACGTGCCGCGGCCCGGGAAGCCCTGCAAACACCCCTGCGCCGACTGCTTCAGCTGCCAGTGGTGTGGGGACACCCGCTGTGCGGCGTGCCTCGGGAAGGTGGAGGAAGACGGCGGGAAGGAGGAAAGAGAAGCAGGCCCTTTTGGACCGGAGGGCACGGATCCAGAGTAAACAGCACAAGGCGGGGTCGGGTCTTGGGTTTCCCACTCAGGGGATCCGTGTGATCCTGTCAAAAGGCGGGTCTTGGAACCGTTTGGGGCAGATCCCGACTCCCGCTCGGGCGCCCTGGCAGGCCCCGCCGTGTCGACCCGAAGAGAAGCTACCGAACTTCCGCCGGCTCCCCGGTCACCTCGTGGAGCATGGCCACCTCGTCGCAGTCCGGGAACTTGGAACAGTTCACACAATCCTGCCACACCTTGTGGGGCAACTGGGCTTTGTCCACCTCGTGGAACCCTAACTTGCGGAAGAACCCGGGGCGGTAGGTGAGCGAGAACACCTGCCGCAAGCCCAGGGCGGCGGCGTCCGCCAGACAGCTCTCCACCAGCGCGCGCCCGACTCCGCCCCCCTGCAGTTCCCGTTGCACCGCCAGGGAACGCACCTCCCCCAGGTCCGTCCAGCACACGTGCAGAGCCCCGAGCCCCACCAGCACTCCCGCCCTGCGGGCCACGAAGAAGTCGCGGATGCACTCGTACAGGGACAGCCGCGAGCGCGCCAGCAGGTCGCCGCTGGCGGCGTAGTCGTCCAGGATCTTCTTCATCGCCTCTACGTCGTTGAGGCGGGCCCGTTCGATGGTGATCTCGTTCACGTTGCATACCTCGCGGCCAGCTCTCGGGCGTGGCCCAGCACGGTGGGACTGATCTCGTTACCGGCCAGCATGCGCGCCAGCTCGGCCACCCGCTCCTCGGCCCCCAGGGCCACCACCCGGATCACCGTGCGGCCGTCGGCGACCTGTTTGTCCACCCGCAGATGGCGGGCCGCCCGCGGTGCGATCTGGGGCAGGTGGGTGATCACCACCACCTGGCAACCCCGGGCCAGCTCGCTGAGCCGCTCCCCCACCGCCTCCGCGGTGGCGCCGCCGACCCCCGCGTCCACCTCGTCGAACACCAGGGTCTCCACCCCGGCGTCGCGCAGGGCGTTCTTCAAACCCAGCAGGATGCGCGAGAGTTCACCGCCGCTGGCGGTGCGGGCCAGGGGCTTGGCGGGTTCGCCGGGGTTGGGCGCCAGCAAGAAGCGTGCGGTCTCGGTGCCGTCAGGCCCCGGCTCCACCGGCAGCCACTCCACCCGGAACGCCGAACGGCCCAGGGCCAGGGCCTCCAGCTCCCGGCCTACCCGCTGTTCCAGCTCCGCCGCCGTGGCCCGTCGCACCCGACACAGCTCGGCAGCGGCCCGCTGCAGGACAACCGCGGCAGAGGTCAGGGTCTTGCGGGCCTGGTCCAGCGCCAGCTCGGTATTCTCCAGTTCCCAGAGCTCCGCCTCCATCGCCTCCAGACGCCCCAGAATCGCCTCGACTCCAGCGCCGTACTTGCGCTCGAGTCGCCGTAGCTGGTCGATGCGCCCTTCCACCGCCTCCAGGCGCCGGGGGTCGGCTTCCAGCCGGTCGCGGCGCTGGCGCAGCTGCAGGGCCGCTTCCTCCAGACCGCTGCGGGCCTCCTCCAGCACCTCGCGGATCGGTGCCGCCGCGGGGTCCCGCTCGGCGGCCCGCTCCACCGTGCGCAGGGCCCGTCCCACCCGGTCCAGGGCGGCGTCCGTCCCGGAGTAGAGCTCGGCCTCGGCTTCGGCGTAGCCCTCGAGCAGCTTGCCGGCGTGGGCCAGCAGGTCGCGCTCGGCCCGCAGCGTCCGGTCCTCCCCGGGCTGCAGGCCGGCGGCACGGATCTCCTCGCACTGGAAGCGCAGGAACTCGGCCCGTTCCCGCCCCTCGGTCTCCAGCCGCTGCAGCCGTGCCACCGTGTCCCGGGCGGTCAGCCATTTCGCCAGTTCCCCGGAGTAGTCGAGCAGAACGGCGCGTCCCGCCGCCGGCAGGGCGCGGTCCAGCAGGCCCAGGTGGGTCTCCTCACGCAGCAGGCCCTGGTGCTGGTGCTGTCCCGAGAACTCCACCAGGTGGGCTCCCAGGCGGGTCAGCAGGCCGGTGGACACCGTGCTGCCGTTGACGAACGCCCGGCTGCGGCCGTCGGCGGCCACCGTACGCGCCAGCAGCAGCGGGTCGCCGTCCTCCCAGGGCACCCCCGCCTCCTCCAGCAGCACCCGCAACCGCCCCGCGGCTGCCTCCGCGGGCTGAAACTCCCCCTGCACCCGCGCCTGGGCGGCGCCGGCGCGCACCGAATCGCGGCTGGCGCGGTCGCCCAGCAGCAGGCCGAGGGCCTGCAGCAGGATCGACTTGCCCGCCCCGGTCTCCCCGGTCAACACGTTGAGCCCCGGGCCCAACTCCAGGGTCAGTTCCTCCACCAGGGCGAAGTTGCGGATCTGCAGCGACTCGATCACCCGCCGCCCGCCCCCGGGCCGCGTCCGCCCCAGTGCAGTTTGCTGCGCAACACCTGGAAGAAATCCCGCTCCGGCGAACGCACCAGCAGCACGCGGTGGGCGGCCCTGACCACCCGCACCACGTCGCCCACCGCCAGCTCCACACCCTGTTGCCCGTCCAGGGTGAGATAGACCTCACCGTTCTTGAGCTCCAGGCAGATCTCCACCACGGCAGAGTCGGGCACCAGGATCGGCCGGTGGGTCAGGGTGTGGGGGCAGATCGGGGTGAGCACGAACGCCGCCAGGTCCGGGGAGACGATCGGCCCCCCGGCCGAAAGGTTGTAGGCGGTGGATCCGGTGGGGGTGGAGACGATGAAGCCGTCGCTGCGGTAGTTGCTCACCCGGCAGCCGTCCACCCGCACCGAAAAATCGCTGATGCGGGCCAGCGCCCCGTTGTTGAGCACCACGTCGTTTAGCACCTGATAGGTGGCCACGGTGCGGCCGGCGCGGGCCACGGCGCAGGTGAGCATGGTGCGGGGCTCGGTGCGGATCTCCCCGGCGAGCACCCGTTCCAAGGCCGGGTACAGCTCGTCCAGGGCGATCTCGGTGAGAAACCCGAGGCGCCCCAGGTTGACCCCCAGCACCGGCACCTCGCAACCGGCCAGGGCCCGCACCGCCGAGAGCAAGGTGCCGTCCCCTCCCAGCACCACCACCAGGTCCACCCCGGCGCACCCTCCCCCGGCGATCAACTCCCCAAGGGCCTCCTCCCCCAATACCCGCAGCCCCCTGTGCTCGGCCCAGGCGCGCACCTCGCGGGCCACCCGGTCCGCCGCCGGCGTCGTCTTCTTGCGGTACAGCGCAATGGTCTGCAAGCTCACCCTCCCCTCCTCTCGGGAAAGGGTGTTATGGTAGCAAAACCATGCCTTCCCAGGAAGAACCGCGCCCCCACCCCCGTGCCCCCCTGGCCGACCGCATGCGCCCCCGCACCCTGGAGGAGGTGCTCGGCCAGGACCATCTACTGGGCCCCGGCCGTCCCTTGCGCGCCGCCCTGGAAGGGGGAGAACTGCCGTCCCTGCTGCTGTGGGGCCCGCCCGGGTGCGGCAAGACTAGCCTTGCCCGCCTGCTGGCCGACCGCGCCGGGTATTATTTCGAACCCCTGTCCGCGGTGCTGGTGGGGGTCAAGGAGGTCCGCGCCGAGATCGCCGCCGCCGCCTCGCGCCGCGACGACGGCGGCCGCACCCTGCTGTTCCTCGACGAGATCCACCGCTTCAACAAGGCCCAGCAAGACGCCCTGCTGCCCCACGTGGAGGCCGGCACCATCACACTGGTGGGGGCCACCACCGAAAACCCGTCGTTCCAGCTCATCTCGGCCCTGCAGTCACGGCTGCTGATCTCGCGCCTGGAACCCCTGGAGGCCGACGCCCTGGCGACCCTGGTGCGCCGCGCCCTGGAGGACTCCGAAAGCGGCCTGGGGGGAACCGGCGTGGCCCTGGAGGCGGCCGCCGAGCAGCTGCTGGTGCGCACCGCCCAGGGCGACGCCCGCAAGGCGCTCAACTTGCTGGAGGCGTCGGCGCGGGTGGCTCCGGCCGGCGCCGACGGCACCCGCACCGTGACCCGCGAAGTGGTGGCCGCGACCCTGCAGAGCCCCACCCTGTACCACGACGCCGACGGCGACTGGCACTACGACGTGGTCAGCGCCCTGATCAAGAGCCTGCGGGGCTCGGACCCCGACGCCGCACTGTACTGGCTGGCACGCATGGTGGAGGCCGGCGAAGACCCTCTGTTCATCGCCCGCCGCCTGGTGATCTTCGCCTCCGAAGACGTGGGCAACGCCGACCCCGAGGCCCTGCGCCTGGCCCTCTCGGTGCGGGACGCCGTGCACTTCGTGGGCATGCCCGAGGGCTGGATCCCCCTGGCCCAGGGGGCGGTGTACCTGGCCACCGCACCCAAGTCCAACAGCTCGTACGCGGCCTACAAGCTGGCAAAGAAAGACGTGCTGGAGCACGGCAACCTGCCCGTGCCCCTGCACCTGCGCAACGCGCCCACCCAGCTCGCCAAGCAGATGGGCCACGGCCAGGGCTACCTCTACCCCCATGACCACCCCGACGGGGTGGTGGCACAGACCTACCTGCCCGACGCGTTGGTGGGGCGCCGCTACTTCACCCCGGGCCCCTTCGGCTTCGAACGGGACATCGCCAAGCGCCTGGAGTGGTGGCGCAAGCGCCGGGGCGAGAACCCGTAGGGCGGCGTCCAGCGCGGCAACGGGTGTTGCGGGGAGGGTCCGCGCCCGACCCGGCACCACCGGTTTCCCCCAATCGATCGAGGCCGGTTGACAGTTCAGAAGAGCCCTTGCTATGAGGGGGCCGAGACTGCGGCGGCTCCCCCCACCACCGCCCCCTGCGGGGCGAACGCCTCCGAGCACAGGCCATGGCACACGCCGTTTCCTGGTCCCCCTATCGACGGCTCACCGACCGGCTCAACCGGTTTCCCCAGGGCGCGCCTCCCTCCGAACTGCTGTTGCGGATCCTGAAACTCCTGTTCCAGGAGCAGGAGGCCGAGTTGGTGGCCCTGTTGCCGATCCGGCCGTTTACCGCCCGCAAGGCCGCCCGTATCTGGAAGACTGGGGAGCGGGCCGCCCGGGAGACCCTGGAAGGCCTGGCGGCCCGGGCACTGCTGGTAGACTTCGAGCAGGCGGGGGAGACCCGGTATGTGCTGCCTCCGCCCATGGCCGGCTTCTTCGAGTTCTCCCTCATGCGGGTCCGGAACGACATCGACCAGAAGCTACTGAGTGAGTTGTTTTTCCAGTACCTGAACGTGGAGGAAGACTTCGTCCGAGAGCTCTTTGCCGAGGGAAACACCCAGCTCGGGCGCACCTTCGTGCTCGAACCGGCGCTGTCGGAGGAAAACGCCGTGCACGTTCTCGACTTCGAGCGGGCCAGCGAGGTGATCCGTACCGCCACGGCCATGGGGGTGGGCACCTGCTACTGCCGCCACAAGATGCTGCACATGGGCCGCACCTGCGGGGCTCCCCTGGACATCTGCATGACCTTCAACACCACGGCCGATTCCCTGATCCGACACGGGCACGCCCGGTCCGTGGACCGGGCCGAGGGGCTCGACCTGCTCCAACAGGCCTATGAAAACAACCTGGTGCAGTTCGGCGAGAACGTGCGGGAAGGGGTCAACTTCATTTGCAACTGCTGCGGGTGCTGCTGCGAGGCGATGATTGCGGCGCGTCGTTTCGCGGCCATGAACCCGATCCACACGACCGCTTTCCTCCCGGTCCTGGACCGCGGAAGCTGCACCGGCTGCGGACGGTGCGTAAGCATCTGTCCGGTGGAAGCCCTGGCCCTGGTCTCAGCCAACGACCCGGGTCGCCCTGGGAGGCACGAAGCCAGGATCGACCCAGACCGCTGCCTCGGCTGCGGCCTGTGCGTGCGGGCCTGCCCCGGGGAAGGGAGCCTGCGGCTGGAGGCCCGGCCCCACAGGGTGCTCACCCCCCGCAACGCTGCCCACCGGGCGGTGCTCATGGCCGTCGAGCGCGGCAAGCTTCAGGAGCTGATCTTCGACAACCGGGTGCTCTGGAGCCACCGGGCCCTGGCCGCCGTGTTGGGTGCCATCCTGCGCCTGCCGCCGGTGAAGCGCGCCCTGGCCACCGAACAGGTCCGATCCCGCTACCTGGAAGCGCTGGTGGCCCGCGTGGCATGACCGGGGCACCTCTGCTGCGGGACAGCCTCGCCGCAGGAACCACCCACGCCGCCGTGCACCCGTGCCCTGCTTGCCGCGCCACCCCTGTCGATGTCTTGCCCCGCCCCCTTCACTCCCGATCCTGTGCGCCGATCAGAAAGGCACCCCGAGGGCTGCGCAGAGAAAGCTCATGTAGCCGCGCGAGGTGGCGAACTGCTTGGCACAGTAGATCGGGAAGTCTGGATCGCCGATCTCCGCAGCCCCGACCGTTTGCACGGCCAGGAAATCCTTCCACTTCAGGTCTTCGCTACACGGGTGGTCCGGATCATATCCCTTGGGTGGCCGCGTCAGCCGGTCCCCGCTGAGCTCGAAGGCGGCCCGGAACCCCTGGTCGTCGCGGGCCGCTTCCCACTCGCCCGGGAACGCGACGATCCGATCCCGGATCTTCGCGAGGGCGTCCGGTGCCGGGTGCCAGGTACCGAGGGCGACAAACGCCTCCTGCACCTCGATGTGCACGTAGAACCCGGGGGCGTGCACATCCTTGGCCCGTTCGTGACGGAACTGGATGCCGATGTTGGTCTTGTAGGGTGTCTTGTCCTTCGCGAACCGTGTATCCCGATGCACCCGCATCAAGGAACCCCGGGTCCGGGTGGGGACGGCGAGGATGTGGTGGGAAATGCTGTCGAGCAACGGGCCCATGGCAGCGATGAAGCGGAGCGCGGGCTCCAGCACCACTTGGTCGTAGCGGCCCTTGTTGGCCGTGAACCACTCGCGGTCGTTGTTGGCCGCCAGCTCTTCCAGGTAGGAGAGGGTCTCCGGGGGGAACCCGGTGAATCCTTGCACAGGCATGGTGGATCTCCTCTGCGGGGGTAAGGTCCAGCGCGGGTCGACGGGTTTCCCCTCGCGGGATCGACAGCCCTTCCCCCGGTTCCGCCAGATGGTACCAACCCCTCAAGCCATCGTGTCCAGCACGTTCCAGCCGGGAGACACCCGGTTTCATCCGTCACGCAATCCTCGGTGCCCGTGGCGGATCCCTGCCAGGCGTCGATCTCCGGGAAGCGTACCTTGCGATAGCGGAGCCCCCGTTCCAGCGGCGCGCCTCACGACTCACACCCCATGAACGGGGTCGCCGCCAAGCCTCCCGTAGCCACAGAAGTGACCGCTCGTAGGCCTCATCCCATGAGTAGAGCAGTTCCAGGTCTCGGTCCGAAGCATCCCCTTCATGATGAATGCGTTTCAATCGGTTAGCGGCAACCCCATGCGCGAAACGCGCGGCGCTGTGCGCCTGTACCGCCCACCTGGTGCTGGGCCTGCTGCAGCCCAAGGGCAGACAACTCCCGCGGCCGGGCAATGTGATGCACCTGTGCACCGGAGCGGCCCGTTCCATGGTGCAGATCACGGTGGTGTGCGCCGCGGCGGGCTTCGTCGTCGGCCTGGTTTCCTACACCGGGTTGGACGCCGCCCGTGGCCCCGGCGGTGTATGCCGCCGCGGCCATAGCGGTGGTGTTGCGCCATTGAGCGGCGCTGTTTTCGGCCGCTGCCCTGGTGGGCCGGAAGACTGCTGGGAGTCGCGGCACTGCCCATGTTCGTCCCGGGATGGCACGCGCGGGTTGCCGGACTGACCATTGCCCTGCCGATCCTGGTCTGGGATTATTGGAAGGCCCGGGGCCAGCGCACCCCCGCCACACGAGGGGTGCGTGGCGGCCTGACCCGCGGGCCAGATCTTACCTGCAGCGGGTCTTCCGGGCCCTCGGGAGGCCGTGGGCCCGGACAACTGCAGACACCGGGGCAGCCCATGGGGCCCCCGGGGCCAAAACACTTCCCCAGGAGGGAGTTTCATGAGGCACATCGATGCGTTCAACCACTTTTTCCCGAAACGGCTCTGGGAACGGATGGTGGCCTCCGAGGGCAAGGCCCGCGACATCAGCATGCGCATGCGCAGCGTTCCCGCCATCCACGATCTGGACGTGCGCTTGCAGGTGCTCGACAGGTTCGAGGGGTACAGCCAGATCCTTTCTCTCGGGATGCCCCCCATGGAGGCACTGGGTGGACCCGAGGTGGCCACCGAGTTCGCGCGGTTGGGCAACGACGGCCTGGCCGACCTGGTGGCCAAGTATCCGGACCGCTTTCCGGGCTTCGTCGGGTGCCTCCCCATGAACGCGCCGGAGGCGGCGGCCCGGGAGGCCGAGCGGGCCTTCACCGAGTGTGGCGCGAACGGCCTGCAGATCCACACCAACGTGAACGGACTACCCTTGGACGACCCCCGGTTCCTGCCGATCTTCGAGATCGCGGCCCGGTACGACAAGCCGATCCTCCTCCACCCGGCGCGGGGGGCGGACGTGGCGGACTACAAGACCGAGAGCAAGTCGAAGTACGAGATCTGGTGGGCGTTTGGTTGGCCCTACGAAACCAGCGTCGCGATGGCCCGCTTGGTGTTCTCGGGCATCCTGGACCGCCTGCCGAAACTGAAAGTGGTCGCACACCACCTGGGAGGCATGGTGCCCTACTTCGAGGGGCGGGTGGGTCCGGGCTGGGACCAACTGGGCGCCCGGACCTCGGACGAGGACCTGGGGAGCGTGCTGAAGCGGCTCAAAAAGCGGCCCCTGGACTACTTCAAGGAGTTCTACGCAGACACGGCCACGTTCGGGTCGCGGCCGGCCACGGTCTGCGGCCTCGAGTTCTTCGGCGTGGACCAGGTGCTGTTCGCCTCGGACTGCCCCTTCGATCCGGAGAAGGGCCCGGCGTACATCCGGGAAACCATCAAGGTGCTGGACTCCCTGGACCTGTCCCTCGAGGACCGCGAGAAGATCTGTTTCCGCAACGCCGAGAAGCTGTTCGGGCTGACCACGGTCTGAAGGGAGAACCATCTTCCCGGGCAGGTAACCGGTCGCCTATGGGGCGGGCATCCCTGTCGTGCCTTTTCGGTACCCCGGGCAAAAGCCCACACACCCACAGATCCGTGGGCTCTTGCCTGTGTTTCGCCCACCGGACGGATGCCCGCACTTTGCTTCACGCCTGCGTGCCACAGCGAGGATCGGTGGCGAGCCATCGCCGCCTGGTCCCCGTCGTGTTCGATCAGCAGATCCAACCCGGCACCTCCAAGTTCTCTGTCCATCACCTGGTGGGGAGAGATGGACCGGTTTGGGGTCGCGGCTCGCGGACGGAACAACGCGACTTTCAAGTGGACGAACAGGAGGGCCCGCTGTCCTGCTGCAGCGAGGCGGCTTCTCATCATTGCACAGACAGCAGGAGGAGGGTGGCATGACGGAAGGCGCGACCATCGGACACACGGCGGTCAAGGTGCAGGACATCAACGGCATGGTCCGGTTGTTGGAAGATCTGCTGGGTTTTCGGGTGAGGCGCAAGAAGGGGGACGGCCCGGTGCCGGCGAGTGTGTGGTTCGAGGAGGGGCTGCAACTGGTGCACGAGCCGGGGTTCGCGGGGCCGGAGGGGCGGCTGCACCACCTGGGCATCCTGGTCCCGGACCGGGATGCCATGGCGGCAGATTGCCGGAAGAGGGGGTTTCCCGAGGTGCGCCCCCACTGGTTCGCCCTGCCCGACGGACTGGTACTGGAGCTCCAGAACCGGTAGGAGAGTGCCGTTGGACGTCCGCAGTGAGGCACCATGAGTCCGCGTACAGCCACAACCGATACAGACGTCGCGGCGGGTCATCATGGGATGCGGCAACTGCGCCATGATTCCGGGGTACAAAGAGAAAACGCCCACAGGTTCTGCGAACGCGAGAACATGTCGAAGGGCGGTTCCGATTTCGCAGACGCCCTGACGCCCGAATAGATCCAGCGGACGCACCAAAGGCGTGCCGCTCTACCTGGCGGTGGGCCCCTAGAGTCAGGTTCCTGGTCATGTTAAGAGAAGCAGATGAGTTCCTATCGGCGCAATCAGCACGTCGTGTCGGGGTATTTTCATTCTTGCTCATCGGCGTCGTTGGCACCATTGACCACGCGACAGGGTACGAACTGTCGTTTTCGGTCTTCTACACGATTCCCGTCGGCATCGGTTCATGGTACGCGGGAAAGCGCTTCGGCTTCCTCGTCTGCATCGTTTCTGCAATGACCTGGCTGGCGGCCGATTACACCTCGGGGCACCTCTTCAGCCATCCCACCATACCGTTCTGGAACGCCGGCGTACGGCTGGGGTTTTTCACCATCATAGCGTATCTCCTCGATCATCTCCGGCGCGCTCTCGATCTGCAGGAAGTGCTTGCGCAACGAGATGGTCTCACCGGCATCATGAACGCTCGCGCTTTCAGACAATCCTGCGACTCGATCTTCGATCTTGCTTCCCGGCATGGCCGCCCGTTGGCCCTCGGCTACCTCGATCTGGATGGGTTCAAAGGCGTCAACGATAGCCTCGGCCACAGTGTCGGCGATCAGGTTCTGAAGGCGGTCGCCACCGCCCTGACGGAACGCCTGCGCGCTTCTGACTTCGGCGGCCGCCTCGGCGGTGACGAGTTCGCCGTTCTGCTCCCGGAAACCGACCTCGCC
The DNA here is from genome assembly GCA_029211085.1 of Deferrisomatales bacterium. Classification (GTDB taxonomy): domain Bacteria; phylum Desulfobacterota; class Deferrisomatia; order Deferrisomatales; family JARGFW01; genus JARGFW01. The sequence continues at coordinate 82,100 of JARGFW010000003.1, forward strand.
GGTGCCCGGAAGGTCTTTACCGTTCTGCGCGACAACCTCATCGATCTTGCCGCTCGGAACCGCTGGCCGGTCGGCTTCAGCATCGGCGTGGCGGTGTTCCACTCTCCCACGGCCCATGCAGACGAGGCGATCCGGTGCGCCGACGGACTGATGTACAGGGTCAAGAACTCGGGCAAGAACAATATTGTGTTTGAGGAGTATTTCAGTGACGCTCGCAGCCCAGCCCCTTCGGCATTCAGGCAGGGAGAGTCCGATGGACCGGGAGAACGTCTCGATCGCAGCTGAGCTCGGTGTGGTCCTGGGGCGTTGGCCCGACACCTTGCGACAAGAGGGCCTCGACGCTCCTACATCGGTCTATCCGGCCACCGCAGCCACCCCCCAGTCGAAGGCGGTCAGGTTTGCGGGCACCCGGTCCGGGCCCATCCGCGCGGCGATCAGACGCTCGAAGTCGTCTCGCCCCAGGGGAAGAAGACCCAGACCGCTGACGGCGCCGACCATGATGGTGTTGGCGAGGATGGGACTCCCCATGCGCAGGGCCTCGTCGGTGGCCTCGACGAAGACGGCGCGGCTGGCGAGTTCCCCCATCCAGCGCCCCAACTCCTCCCGCTCCGGGTAGCGGGCCTCGCCGCCCATGACGCTCTCCGGGTGGATCGGCCGGGTGTTGGCGACTACGACGACCTGGGGATTGCCGTGGGTGCCGAGGACCCGCAGGCCCTCGCTGGGCTCGAACGCCACCACCAGGTGGGCCTGGCCACGGGGGATCTGCGGCGACCAGCCGGTGCGGGCGGACAGGCGCAGGTGGCTGGTCACCGAGCCGCCGCGCTGGGAGGCCCCGAAGGTCTCGCCGATGGTCACGCGGATGCCCCGGGCCGAGAGCATCTCGCCGATCAGGCGGGAAGCGGTCACCGTGCCCTGGCCGCCGACCCCGGCGACGATCAGGTTGAACGGGTCGTGGGGGAGAATCGCAGGGTTCGTCACGCCGCCGCCTCCCCCTTCTCGATCGCGCCGGCCGGGCAGATGCCGGCGCAGAAGCCGCACCCGGTGCACAGGGCCTCGTCGATCCGGGCCGTGCCCGTCGCCGCGTCCCAGGTCAGGCCCGGGCAGCGGAACACCCGGGTGCACAGCCGGTCGCAGCCGCAGTCCTGGCCGACGCACGCGGCCTCCCGGACCCGCACCGCGAACGCCTTGCGGCCCTTCTTCTCGGGGCAGAGGGCGCAGGCCTGGCGAAGGATCACCACGTTGACGCCGTCCGCGTCCTCGATCGCCTCCAGCAAGGTGGTCAACGTGCCCGCTGCGTCGAACGGGTCGGCATGGCGCACCCGGGCGCCCAGACCGCTGCACACGGCCCCGATGTCGATCGCCGGCAGGGGTTCGCCCCCGGCGCCCACCGCGAGCCCCGGGTGGGTCTGGAACCCGGTCATCGCGGTGCCGCTGTTGTCCAGGATCACCAGGGTGATCGGGGAGCGGTTGTGGACGGCGTTGGCCAGGGCCGGCAGGACCGCGTGGAAGAAGGTGGAGTCCCCGCACACGGCCAGCACGGGTTGGTCCAGCCCGAACTGCCCCAGTTTGCCGAAGCCGCTGGCGAGGCCCGCGCCGGAGCCCATGGCGTGCACGGTCTTGGCGGTCTGGTAGCCGGCGGGATAGGCGGCCATGGTGTAGCAGCCGATGTCGCCGCACACGAACCCCCCGCGGTGGTCGAGCTTGAGCGCCCGGTTCAGCAGCCAGAAGGACGCCCGGTGGGGACAGCCGGGGCAGAAGTTCATGCTGCGCAGCGGCGCTCCGGCCGCGGCCACTTCTGCCGCCCGGGTGGTGTACTGTGTCGGGACCGGCTCCCGGACGACGCCAAGCAGCTGTTCCAGGGCGTCGGCCACCCGGTCCGGGTTCAGTTCCCCCACCGCCGGAAGGCTGCCGTCCCGCTTGCCGTGGATCGTCTTCACGCCGATGCGCGCGGCGCAGTCGAGGGCGACGACCTTGAGATTGTCCTCCAGGAACGGCAGCACCTCCTCCACCACCAGCACTGCACCGGCCCCGGCCAGATGCGACTCCACCATCCGGACGGGCAGGGGCCAGGTCGTCCCCAGCTTGAGCAGGCCCACCCGGCCGCCGACCCCGAGCAGGTGGATCGCCTCGCGGCAGTAGAGGGTGCACACCGAGCTGGTGACGATCAGCAGTTCCGGCCGGTCGGGGCCGTCGTAGGTGTTGAATCGCGAGGATTCGAAGATCTCCGCCGCCCGCCGCAGCCGCTCGTGGGTTTGCACGTGCTGGGGCAGCACGGTGTTGGGCAGGGTCACCACGGGGCCGGTCAGGGGGTCCAGGGGGGGGCCGTCGCAGCGGTATACCGCCCGCGGGGCGTCGTCGCCGGGCAGTTCCCCCAGCACCACGTCGCCGCTGGCGTGGGAAAGCCGGGTCACGCTGCGCAACATCACCACGCCCCCGAGCTGCTCGGACAGCTCGAATGCCCAGCGGGTCATCTCCCGAGCCTCCTGGAAGTCCCCGGGTTCGATGAGGGGCAGCTCCATGTACTTCGCGTAGAAGCGGGACTCCCCCTCGTTGGTGCTGGACAGGGCGCCCGGGTCCTCGCAGGACGCCAGCACCATGCCCCCGCGGGTGCCGCAGGCGGCCAGGTGCAGCAGGAAGTCCGAGGCCACGTTGACCCCCACCTGCTTCATCACGGCCAGCGAGCGCAGCCCGGCGAACGAACCCGCCGCCGCGACCTCCAGCGCCACCTTCTCGTTGGCCGACCACTCCACGTACAGGCCGCGTTGGCGTTGGACCTCGGCCAGGCGTTCGACGATCTCCGACGACGGGGTCCCCGGGTAGCCCGCCACCACCCGGACCCCGGCCTCCAGCGCCCCACGGGCGATCGCCTCGTTGCCCATCAGCAGCAACCGCTCGCCAGGGTCGCCCTGGAGCAGCTTCGCGGTTCCCGCTCCCGGCTTCTTCTCTGCCATGCTCTCGCCGCCCGACTTGATCATTTCACGTCCCAATGTCCCAGCTCCCCCAACACCGGATCATCCGGGCTCAAGTAGAGCCAGTCACCGGGGGCGCCGCTGAGCTCTTCCAGGCGGCGGATGCAGGCGCGCTTCTTGTTCACCGCCGCCGCCTTGAGCTTTTCCAGGTTGCCGGCGGGGACCTCCCGGAACTCCAGACAGCCCTTCTCCCGCGCCAGGTCGAGCAGGCGCTCTCCCTGCTCCGTGCGGGTGATCACCTGGTTCCAACCGCGGTCGACCTCCCAGCCCTGCTCGCTGCGGGCGGACCCCACCGAAAGGTCCGCGAACTCGCAGGTCAGGTCGAAACACGCCGCGCAGTTGGGCCGCACGCAGGGCAGCACCTCCGCCAGGGGGATCTCCACGGTGCCCTGGTCGGTGCGCACCTCCATGCGCTGGTAGCGGCTGGGGGGGATGTCCGTCGACAACACCCGGGCGCGCCCGACGCGGTGCCCCAGCAGGTGGGAGAACTCGCGCCACGACAGGGCCCAGCCGCAGAACAGGCCGATCACCAGGGCCAGCTTGCCCGCCTGGGCCTGCGCCTCCGGCGCCGGGTTGGTGCGCAGCTTGGCATAGGCTAGGGCCTGGCACGGGGTCGCCACCACGCCGATCCTCTGCGCGTCGCCGCGGCAGGCCCGGTTGAACGCGGCGACGGCGGGCGAGGCGACGAAGCGGGTGCCGGTTCCCCCGGCGAGGTCTGCGGGGTCGGTGACCAGGGTGCCCGCGGTCTGCTGATCTTCCTGGCCGCGGGTCTGTACCAGGCCGTCGATCCAGCCCTCCTTCAGCGCCAGGGCCGTCAGGGCGGAAACCGTGCCCCCGTGCTGGGCGCGGGCCCGCACCGCCGGGTCGCTCGCGCGGGTCAAGTACAGACCACGCAACGCCCCGAGCTCCGGGGTCAGGTCCCGCAGGTCGAACAGGGCGCCGCGCAGGGACTCGAGGTCCGTGGGGGTGCGCGGGCAGTGGGCGTGGCAGCGCCCCTGCTCCAGGTCGCAGGCGTGCAGCACCACGGCCGCGTCCCGGTAATGCTCGAAGTAGGGGCAGTTGCCGACACAGGCCCCGCACCCGGTGCACAGCCCGGTGTCGAGCACCTGTTCGCGCAGACGTCTCTGGGCCGGTTCGGTCTTGGTCATCTCGCCTGTCTCCGGGGGTGTCGGCTCGGGGCCGGTGACACCCCCTGTGCTGAGTGTGTCCCGGCCACTTTGCCTCCTCCCCGAGCGGATGTCCATGTCATCCTGTGCCGGGTCCGCTGCGGATCGGGCGGCAGCACCGCCGATCGGGCCGCTGTTGGACCGGGATCAGAGCCTATCAGCCCGTTGATTTATGATTCATGCGGCCTCCGCAGCCACTTTTCTGTATAATGC
>JARGFW010000397.1 GCA_029211085.1 Deferrisomatales bacterium
AAGCGAAGCCCACGAGGGGGCCCGGGTAGAGGCCTTGGAGCGTCTGGACCGTGAGCTCCGGCCAAAAGGCACCCGCGCCAAGCCGGCCTCGGGGAGCAAGGGACCGCGGGCCACCGGGTCGAGCCTCGCGGACCTCCTTTTCGGCGCCCCGACGCGCAAGGGCTCGTTTCGCGGCTTCGACCGGGTGTTGGGTGCCCGCCGGGCCGACGCAGACGCCTTCTACGAGGCGCTCCTGCCGGGGGCCACGCCGGAGGATGCGGGAATCCTTCGGCAGGCTCTGGCTGGCCTCCTCTGGTCCCAGCAGTTCTACCACTACGACGTCTCCCGCTGGCTCGACGGCGACGCGATCTCGGCCCCCGACCAGCGCAAAAACGGTCGCAACCGGACTTGGCGCCATCTAAAGGCCGCCGACGTCATCGCCATGTCCGATACCTGGGAGTACCCCTGGTTCGCCGCTTGGGACCAGGCGTTCCACTGCGTGGCACTGACCCTGGTGGACCTGGACCTCGCCAAGGAACAGGTGGAGGTCCTCCTCAGCCACCGCTACCAGCACCCCAACGGTCAGCTCCCGGCCTACGAGTGGGCCTTCGGGGACGTGAACCCACCCCTCCAGGCCTGGGCGGCCCTGGAGTGTTTCGCGTCCGAGCGTGACCGCCGGGGCGCGGGTGACAGGGACTTCTTGCAGCGCGTGTTTCACAAGCTCCTTCTCAACTACCCCTGGTGGCTCAATCGCAAGGATCCTGACGGCCGCGCGGTGTTCGAGGGCGGGTTCCTGGGGCTCGACAACATCTCGGTCTACGACCGCTCCCGGCCGCTGCCGCCCGGGTACAGCCTCAAGCAGGCCGACGCCAGTGGCTGGATGGCCATGTACGCCCTGAATCTCACCGCTATGGCCATCGAGCTCGCCCAAAACGATCCGGCTTACGAGGATTTGGCGATCCAACTCCACAGCCAGTTTTTTGCCATCGCCGAGGCCATGCACGGCTGGGGCGGGAGTGACGTGTCCCTGTGGGACCCCGAGGACCGGTTCTTCAAGGACGCGGTGGCGACGCCGGGCGGAAGCCACCCCTTGTCGGTGTTCTCCTGGGTGGGCCTGATTCCGCTTTTCGGCGCCGAGGTCGTCGGACCGGGCCCCCTCGCGAAGCTTCCCCGCTACCGGGAGTTCCTCCAAAGCCACGCCGGCGGCGTCTACAACGGCCACTTCGTGTGCGCCTGCCCCCACACCGAGAACCCCCGGGGCGAGCACCTCTTCTCCCTGGCCCTGCCGACCAACCTGCCCGACATCCTGGCCCGGGTCCTGGACGAGGCGGAGTTTTTTTCCCCCGGCGGCGTGCGGGCGCTGAGCCGGGCCCACCGGGACGGGCACAGCCTCGGAGACGTGCCCGGGCTCGGCGACGTCTCCATCCCCTACGAGCCGGGGGAGTCCGAGTCGGGCCTGTTTGGCGGCAACTCCAACTGGCGGGGCCCCGTGTGGATGCCGCTCAACTTCCTCCTGGTCCGCGCCCTGGAGACGCTCCACCGCTACCTGACCGACTCGTTCACGGTCGCCGCGCCCGCTGTGGGCCGTCAGCCCGTCACCCTGGGGGAGGCCGCGGACCTCTTGAGCGGGCGGTTGATCGGGCTCTTCCGGCGGAACGACCGGGGCCTGCGGCCTGTTTTTCCGGAGGACAGCCCGTTCCAGGCCGATCCCCACTGGGAGGACCTCCTGCTCTTCCACGAGTATTTCCACGGCGAGACCGGTCTGGGCCTGGGCGCATCCCACCAGACCGGCTGGACCGCCCTGGTGGCCAACCTCCTGGTGCGCGAGTACGCGCGCCGGGGGCGAAAGGAAACCCCATGACCCGCACGCACCGCTTCCTGCTCCTCGCCGCAGTCCCGCTGCTGGCGGCGGCCGCCGCTTCTGCCGCACCCAAGCCCGACCTCTGGCCACGCTGGGAGGCCCACGCCCCGGAGAGCACTGCAACCGTGAACCACGAGGCCTGGGAAACCTTTCTCTCAAAATACCTGGTGACCGGCCACCCGTCGGGGGTGAACCGGGTGGGTTACGCAGACGTGAGCGCCGAAGACAAGGCGGCCCTGGACCGCTACGTGGCCTCCCTGGGGGCCACGCCCGTCTCGAAGCTGTCCAGGCCCGAACAACTGGCCTACTGGATCAACTTCTACAACGCCCTGACCGTCAAAGTCATCCTCGACCACCACCCGGTGGAGAGCATCCGCGACATCAAGTCCGGCTGGTTCAGCCCCGGCCCGTGGGAGCTGAAGCTCGCCACGGTGGAAAGGGAAGCGCTCACCTTGAACGACATCGAGCACCGCATCCTGCGGCCCATCTTCGGAGACAACCGGGTGCACTACGCGGTCAACTGCGCCAGCATCGGCTGCCCGAACCTGCAACCCGAGGCGTTCACCGCGGAGAATACCGAAGAACTGCTGGAGCGCGGTGCCCGGGAGTACATCAACCACCCCCGGGGTGCTCGGATGGAAGGCGAAAAGCTCATCGCGTCGAGCATCTACGACTGGTTTCAGGTGGACTTCGGGGGCTCGGAGGAAGGCGTGCTGCGGCACCTGCGCCGGTACGCCGAAGGCGAGCTGGCCGGCGCGCTGCGGAATTTCGGAGGCAAGGTTTCCTACGGGTACGACTGGA
>JARGFW010000090.1:0-3735 GCA_029211085.1 Deferrisomatales bacterium
CAGCTCCCGGGGGATGAACGGCCCCACGGGTTCTCGGAGCATCAGGAACACGAGGCGCTTGTCGGGTTGGAGACGGGCCTCGGCGACCCGGTGCTCCGGCACGCGGTAGAAAGTCGCGTCCTCGGCAGTCTCGGGGTCCACGGCTTCGTCGAACAGCACGCCCACCATGCGCCCCAAGGGGTCCCCGTTCGCGAACTCGATCGTGTACAGGGGCCTGTTGCCCTTGGCCCACTGGTGCACACCGACGATGGCCGGGGGGCGGTCCTGCACCGGCGTGACCGCCAGGGGGGCCAGCGTGGTGTCGAGAACACCGTCGCCGGTCGTGTCCACCTCGAACGCGTACCCGGGAGACGAGGCATCCCAGACCAGGCGGCCGTACCCGCCCGAAGCGACGGAGGCCGTGGGGTAGACCGCATGCACCATCCCATCTGCGCCGGGGAGCACCAGCGAGAGGTCGATCTGCGTGGGCTGTTCGGGGCTGGAAAACTCGAGGGTGTAGGCGGAGGAGACGGGGGAGGCGAGAAAGAGCAGTCGATCTGTATCGGTGAGGGGCAACACATCCGCGAAGGGCAGGTCGTGGGCCTCCTCGTCAGCAACGGCGATCCGGCCCAAGGTGCGTCCTTCCGCGTCGCCGATCTGGACCAGGGGAGGCGGGCCGCGGCTGCTGACGCCGAAAGATAGATGCACCGGCCGTGACGCGGCGCGCTCGGCCCATGCCGCCTGCAGCTCCATCAGCGACATACCTTGCAGGCCCGAGCCGAGAATCGCCCCCAGAACCTCGCTAAGGTGACGGCCCGCTTCCGTCGTCCGCCGAAGGCCGTCAAAGGCCCTCAGGTCGTCCTCCACCACCGCCTGAGCCTCGGGCGCGGGGTAGAGGTCTTCCAGCCTGGAGAGGTCGCTTCCGAAGTAGTCCAGGACCAGGTCCTGGGCCATCTCGACGCCCCCTTCCCCGAACCGCACGTGCAGCCCCTCCTGAGCGAGCGTCACGGCCCGCTCGAAGACGAAGCTCTTCGACATCCGCGAGATGTTTTCCGGAAGAGCCCCGGCGGGCGCGGTGGCCACGCTGTAGGCCTGTCCGAGCAGCCGCACCGCCGCCAGCACCAGGTCGGGGTCGTCGGGCAGATGGTCCACCGTCTGGGGCAGCACCAGGGAATCGGGGCTCAACGGGATGCCCGCGTCTCCCACGCCGGTGCGCAGCACGAAACTCCCGTTGATGCCCGGGTCCGCCAGGAACACTGTTCCGGTTACCTTGCCCGTGGTGGTCGCGACGAGCCGGTACTCGAACGTCTCGGCCTGGCCCGGGGCCAGCGTCTCGAGAGTTCGCAGGTCGCTCTCCCCATCAACGAGCCGGGCACCCGAGAGGCTGCTCGATTTCAGGCGCAACTGGAACAAGTTCGCGGGGGAAGTCGAGGTGTTCGTTACCGTGGCGAAGAGAGAGTACTTCTCCCCCTCCCGCACCACATCGGGGTGGGCCAGCGTCAGGCTGAAGGTCGGGTTCTTCACGCCGACGACGCCCGCCGCCCGCCCCTTCATCGCCACCGTTCTTCCCAACGAAGGCACAAACAGGTTCCCCGAGATATCGAAGGTGACCGTGTGGGTCCCCTCGCGAAGCCCCTCCACCAGGAACTCGGCCGCGTTCGTTCCCTGGGGCACGATCACGTCCACACCTTCGCCATCCACCAACGCCAACTCCTCTTGCACTCCCCCGGTTTGGGTCTCGGCCACGCGCAGCGGATCGTCGCCGGATCCTTTCAATTCGTCGTCACCCAATGGCAGGGCGATCACGGCCTTCGCGTCCTGCAGCACGAGCCCCGAACCATCCGGAGCGACATTGGTGGCCTGCAGAATCACGCTGAAGAACTGATTCAAAAAGGCGATGTTTCCGGGGATTACGATGACGCCGTTGATTCGCGGGATGTCCAGTTTGACGCCCTCCAACTCCGGCGGACGGCCCAGGGAAAACCCGACGATTGAGAGATTCGGGATCGAGACGGACTGGAACCGGGCAGGCTCGTAGCTGAGCCCACCCGACATCCCCGGCAGCGTCGCCACCCCGACGTTGTTGTTGGGGATCATGACCGGGAGTTCCACCACCACCTGCTCGCTGCCCAGGGTTAGCCCCACGGTGAAATTCATCGCAGTGAAGTTGTCCTCATCGATCACGATGCCCTTCTCTTCTATCTCCTCTAGCGTCAGCGGACGGGAGGTCACTTGTGTCACGAGAAGCTTGTCGATGACGTTGATGACAATCAGGTCGAGGGAGGGGTCCCGTTCTAAGATACGATTCCCTGCTGCGTCTTCTACTCTCACGTCTGTTAGATAATGATCGCCGGCTACCTTAAAGATCGGGAGTTCCATGAACTGATTGGGGGATCCCGACACCGCTATCGGCGATGCCGCGAAAGATGGTCCCGAAAGCTGGGCTCGGACAATCCACTCCTTCGGTAGCGTCTCCTTGCCTAGCGTGGTGCCAATCCCCGTATCAGCGAAAACGCCCGCTGGCATCCCTTTAACGGCTGTCATGGTGTACTGGAACCCGGCAACATCTGGACGCGTGTCGATGTCTATGGAAGTCCCCTGGACCAGGATCTCCCCATGTCCCAGAGGGAGAGCCCCTGCCTGTGCTGATCCAAGTAGTGCGACAAAGGCGCCCAATTGCAGCACAACCCCAAAAGCCCTGCTTCGCCGACAAGTGAATTCTTTCGGCTGGCGAATCGACCCATTCAGGTAGTTGATCTTCATGGCTAGAACTCCCCGGGAGTGCTTATTTCTATCCAGCCATAATCCATGCAGTCGCTTCCGGTCACCGGACCACACCGCCCCAGACTTAGTGAGCCCACCCCGTCTCCTACGTAGCAGCTGCTTGCGATGTCCACTGCATCCACCTCAACCCCCGAGGTGTCTAACAACCGAATCCACCCGACAAGCAAACTGGGCGGCACCGCCATGACTTCACATGTCCCCCCTGCAAGGCTCCCAATGGTGGACACTTGGCCGCCAACCGTCCACCCCGCGAGCTCGGCGGGCTCAGTTTCCCGGTTGCAGATCTCAACCCAACCCTCGCTCGGGTGCACTTCGTTCAGAGTGACTCCCCGATTTCCTTTCGCCCAATCGATTACCCCATGTACAATCGCCTCATCGGAAGTTGCACCTTGGTCATCTGTCACTGTGTAAGTGAACTCTACTTCTCCACAGACCCCCGGGGCGGGGATATACTTAATTTTCAACCCGCCCTGATCCATAACAGCTATACCTACAGTAGGGGATGTTTTTATTATTGTACTTTCCGGAATAATTATTCCGTCTTGGTCATGCCAGCTGTAACTCAACAAAACTTCCGTATTGATTGGCGTCGTAAAATATATTGCATCTGCAAATGGCCTAGCGTTAACTATTATAGATACAATTGCGGGATTCGATGTTTGCCCGCTCGCATTATCAACTGTGTATGAAAATTGGTAATCTCCGTAGCAATTCGGGGCAGCAGGGGGGGCAAACCAGATGCTATTCGACACCGGATCCAGCGTTGCGGAACTACCTGAGCACGGGCCAACAGGAGGCCCAAGAATCTGGATGGTCGTTGCGTCGATGCTGCCTGAATCGTTGACTAGAACATCGACACCTACCGGAACACCTTCGTTTGTTCTGACATGGTCATCTACAGCAATCGCTTGGCCTGTCACTGCCAGCGTCACGACTGCCGCGTTCGAGGTCGCACCATCGTCATCGTTCACC
>JARGFW010000090.1:3835-18886 GCA_029211085.1 Deferrisomatales bacterium
TCACCACCAAAGGTACGGAGACTGAGCCATCAGCCACCGCCACCGGTGGTTCGTTGTCGGCCACCACTGCCAGCGTCACGACTGCCGCGTTCGAGGTCGCACCATCGTCATCGTTCACCGTGTAGGTAAAGGTGTCGCTGCCAGTGAAGCTAGGGTTCGGTGTGTAGGTAACTGTGCCGTCGGGATTTGCCACCGCGATCCCATTCGCCGGACCCGAAGCGATCGCCACCGACGCGGGAACCAGCGTCCCATCCTCGTCCCAGTCGTTTAGGAGCACGTCAAGCTTCGCCGGCTGGTCCTCGATCACCACCAAAGGTACGGAGACTGAGCCATCAGCCACCGCCACCGGTGGTTCGTTTCCTGCGGGTTCCACAATGACTTCGGCCCCAAACCAACTGTCTCCAATTGGCGGATCGGTGGCGCTACCCAGGAAGGGCACACACAGTTGTCCCTTAACAAGGGCCCGCCCCTCTGCTTTCCCTACTACTTCACGTACAGTTGAGAAATCATCCCAGAACCAGGGCAAAGAGAAATCAGCGACATTTGGCAAGTCTACTTCATATTCATTGTACATATTTGGAGTTCGCAACCCTATGTCAATCTCTTTGATCTGTATCTCTTCAAGTGTTAATGCGACTCCAATACGCAATGAAGCTTTTCCATCTTTGGTTTCCTCTATCACCTCTAAATAACGGTCTTCCCATAGCAGCATATCTCCTGGAATACCCCCAGGGATTATCTTCTTTGCATAGTACAGTACTTTCTCTATGTCACTCATTGCATCTTGGAATCTTGGAATATGCTTCGTCAAGTACTTAATGGGGATGCGAAGAATAGGCTCCTGCTCCACCGACGGTTGTAGTACACCAATATGCGCAAAGGAAAAAAGATCTGTGGACTGCCCCACGAGAAGTCGATTTTGGTCAGGTCTAACATCAGTGGACAATACTTGTGGAACCACTATGACAAAACCGTCACTCTTGCTGCCGTAACCAGATAGCGACAATGTCCCCGTGAGCCTTGCAGCACCGTAATCATTAGCAGTAACTATTCCCGTCAGAAGCGGCGCGTTACTTACGGTCGCAACAGTTCTCGCACCTGGGTTATCTATTTCAAACTCGACAAACTGCGTTGCGGAGAAATTCAGTACCTTTCCCAAGAACCACCCTATAGGAACCTTAATCGCTACGTTTCCGACTTTGATGCCAGGCGACGGAACGAGCTTCAGTATCTTCCTCGCACCAGCGAGTAGGTCCACAGATGTCATGTCAAGATCGGCGAACTTGAACCTCATACCCACAAGCTCTGCGTAGCCAGTACGTGATACCCACTTCGAATATTGACTAATTAGATCCATACCACAGGGGTCTATTGAATCCATACCAAGTATCATTGGTAGATTTCGATTCCCATCGATACTTATTCCTGGTGAACTTGTACCAAGCAGATATGACTTAAGCATGCCTGATGCACTCGTAATGACACCTTGCGCCAAAGCAATGCTATCCGTTATGATCGAGTGAGGCTCAAGTGCAATTGAGTCTAGCTCCATCCCAGAGATAACAAGTGCATAATTGGACTCAAGAGGCAACATCCCATCAGATTTTTCATTCTGGTGTGTTGCCCATATTACGTTAAGTCCTCTTGATGACGCCCGCAGAACACCGGAGGGGTCAATATCCAGACCTGCAACAGGTATTCTTTCTGGAAGAAGGGTAGGGTCATCCAATAGAAGCCGAATGCCTTCCAAAATAGTTTGCGTGATTGCGTCAGAGGGGAGCAGGGAATGGTAGGTCGTGCCCTCCGACTGGGAGGAGACATCCTCGCCATTCGCTGTCAAGAAAGTCCTTAATTGGACATAACTGGTGTCTTTGGGAAGGAATATGAGCCTAGGGCGCAGAATCAGTTCGCCCAGCCAGACTTCAGCAGAGTCCGACACCGGGCCTACCAGCACCTCTGCGTCGACGGTCGACCGCCCGAAAGCCATCGCTTTGTGAACAATAACACCAATGGAATCGACCTCTGAAGGGGCAGCGTAGCTAAAGGTCAGCAATGGACCTTCTTCTCCTGGTGCCAAGGTGAATTCAGGCGGCGCAAACCCTGACTCCAGATCCTCCCCCATAAATTCCAGCAGGCTAACTTCCATCTCTTGGTCAGTGTCGTTAATTGCTTGAAGCGAAACAGTAACTTCATCTCCCGGGTGTACGCGGACACGTTTTTGGCCGTTGACCAAAACAATAACCCGAAGCCCCGACTGTGGCTGCAGGCGACTGACCTTCACCTCGTCTTCGGCCATCTGTTGGCCATTGGTACCGATAACCCGTGCGACCATCAACGTATGAGCAGGTTCCTCCCCGCGCTCCATGGCTGCCAGGATTTCTTCCCGCGACAGGGCCTCTGAGGTAATGCGCACAGGATCACGGGTACGGAATTCATACAGTGGCGCCTCACCAAACACCTCTGCCTGGACCCCGTTTACCTCAACGGAAAAAGAGGTTTGGTCGGTTTCCACAACACCCGACACGATGACCCCTTCGGCCATGGTCTGAAAAATTTGTGAAGCAAAGGGATTCTCTGGATCGTCTACCTTCGGTGGGGACAGGATGGTGACCTTCGCACCCATTTCTTGTTCTGCAACATTGATCACGACATATGATGACGACACCCCAGAACCTGTTTGGGCCGCTAATGAATGACCTCCTACCGTGCCCTGGACAGTGCTGACACTAATGTACCGATCTGGCTCTGCCGGGGTCGTCCAAGTTCTCGCGATTACGTCACTTTCGCCTGAATCCAGCGCCCCGGCGTATTCAAGAGAACCGATCAAAGAGTTCCAGACATGCAAGGCTTCGAGGGGCTCCGTTCCTGTATTCCGGATCAACCATTGGAGTTCCACGATCTCACCAGGGACCGCGTTAGCCTGCTCCTGGCCATTCACCAAAGAGACCAAATCAAGGGAGATAGCAGGAGGCGCTTCGGCATCGACCAGGCAGAGGGCAGAACTCGGCGGATCGGGAATGGTCACCCCGGGCGGAGGGGGCGGAATGAAACTTCCCCCCGGTGGGACCGGTGGAATCACGTTCCCTTCGTAGAGGACATAGTAATAGTATCCATCCAAATTATTGCGCTTGTTGTATTCCGTGATTTGATTCGCCGGATCTGCCGCCAAATTCACACTGTGGAGCTGACCATCAAGTCCAATGATTGGATGCCCAATTTTGTACAGATAATTACCATGCGAGTCTCGATCTCTGTATATGCTTTCTCCAGGGCTTAGTGTAACGAATTCATTCTTGACAGGAACGCCGTCATGGTAGAGCTGCAATGGAACATTTATCGCGTTCACATACCCATCGTTGAATACACGTGCTGGAACATGAATTTTCAACAGTTCACCAGACTTATCTGGACTAAACTTCTGGAGATCGTTTTCGCATCCGGTGTAATTCGCTTGCCTCTGCTCTGCATCAGAAAAATATCCAATGGTCTGCTCGTATATGGAAACAACTTCTGGCGACTGACGGAGCCTTGCAATAAAATCCATAGTCTTGGCGATGAACGCATTTGCTTCCGTCTCATCGTTGATGCCTGGTCCGACGTCGGACTTGATCCGGAAGAGTTTGTAGGCAAACAGGGCCTCTTCCTCCGTCCACAGTGGCTCGGGCACTCCCAGAGGCTCAGGTCCAGGAAGATTCCGGACCACGCTGAGCAGGGCCTTCGACGCCACGTATTCCTCGAAGCTCTCGCATCGCTTGTACGAAAAGTCCTCGATGCCTCCAGGATCTCCCGGGATTGATACTTCCGTGTAGCACCCTTGATCGCTCGCGTATTCTCTTCGTGTCGATTCAAGGAGCAGCGCGTTGCCCATATTGGATGACAACAACCTCCCGTACACCGCACGAATTCCAGCTTTAGCAGCTTTGTGGGTCTTCTTGTGGAATAGCGGATCATGGACAGGGACATCGCCTGCGCCGCTGCCGAGTATCCGGATGCGGGCTCCTGATTGGTTGAGGGCAAAATCTTCAAGGCAGCCCCACTCGACTCCCTCCAACCTGGGAACATGGGAGGGTTCAATGTAATCCTGCGGGGCAGAGGCAAGAATACCGAGCGGGTCCTCGTTCTCGGTTGTCTCGGGGTCATCTGGCCGAAGTGGGGACCGGAGTCGGTCCAACGTCACTTCTAGATCGATCCCATTATCGTAGGCGTTCCCTCCAGATCGTACCCATTCCCCTTCCAGCAGCCACTTGAGTATTAGTCCGTTCCGGCCCAAACAAAGGTCGCCGTACGGATCGTCACCGGACCCGCAGGTATCATTAACGGGTGAGACAGAGCGATACGCTGATTCGAAAACATCTCTAGCAACGGGAAAGATACTGACGTCTTTGAACACCGAGCGATTCGGAAGCCGTTCGGGATCCTGCATCACCATCTGCACGGCGGCGCCACATTCAGCTGCGGCACCCAGCAACGGCTGGGGGACAATCAATTCGAAATCATAGTCACTGATACCCGGCTGATAAGCAGTGGAACACTGGCCGCTTGGATTCCAGATGCAGGCGCTGCTGCCTTGAGCTAGTAGGGCCGCATTCCCGTTGAGTGTCAGGCTTCCACAGGCCGGATCCTGCATACCGTTGTGTATGGCGGCGAGCAGGTCCTCCCTTTCCTTCGCCAGGGTGGCATGCCGGATGACGTGACGCACGGGTGATCTGGAGACATCAACGCCAACGTCTCGTGTGCAAGGCTGGTCCAACTCCACGACAGCCAGCCCCTTTCCTTTTAGAAGCACATAGCCCAGCCCGAGTTCCTCATCAACCCGGACGTCGACTGCACCTCCGACGCCCAAATCAATCGAACCGAGGATTCGATCGTCGCGGCCATTTAGGTCTTCATCAAGCGCCACGTGGGCAGGTCGGGTTAGATCGACCAGGACAACCGCGTTACCTGCTGCGACGTACGCTATTCCCGATTCTTCGTCGGCCCACGCACGATAGGCACCACCGGGTATTTGCATGGCTCCTAACACCACAGCCTTGTGGGGTTCGGTGATGTCGACAAAGGTCAGGGTTCCCGATGCTCCATGACCAATGAGGGCCAAGTTCTTGAGTTCATCGAGGACCGTGATTTCCCCGTCGCCATCCAGATCGAACGGACCGGCAATTACCTCATGATCGGCATTTTCAGCCAGCCCGGTTTTCCCATCCTCGTCGATATCTGTCATCACCCCTTGAGCGACGGAAACGCGAAAGCCACCCTCAACGCCGCTAACACTCGTCATCTTGATGAGGCTGGCAGCATCGAATATGTCCAATCCGCCACCGATCGGTACCGCGAGCACAAGCCCTTCTGCCAGTTGGAGATCTGCGTATGCAGGTGCTGCTAATTCATACTCGTCATAATCTATTGCTGTGGCGTAAACAGTGTTACTGCCCCCCTCGAGTACTAGGCTCGTACTTCCGCTTCCACTCCACCCACAGTCCATATTGCTGGGGTCACGTATGCTAGAATCGCAGCTCTTCGCCTCTCCAGCCGGATTGTTGTTGATGAAAATCTGATCGAACTTGGTCTTATTCTCTACAGAGGCAGAAATGGAAGTGGGTACCACAGTTGAAATCGCTGGGATGCTGATTTGGACGGTGCCCGGCCCCCGAAGGGGATTGATCCTGTAAGGACGGATTAGGTCGATCGCCACTGGTTGTGGCGTCACCCCCACCCCGTACCCCGTGGCAACCACCCTATTGACACCCTCTCGCAGAGGAACTGTGGCAGAAAACCCTCCTTCAGCGATCGTGGCTGAGAACCCATTCACAAACACTCTGTCAAGCCTCGGGTCCAGGACAGTCCCAACAATCGAGGCTGATCCCTCTACAAACGCCAGGTTTGCTGGGGAATCGATGCTTAACTGCGAGTTGACGTGAGAGATCAGGGGGTCCGGCCGGACTACAATTCCCCCAGCTTTGTCCGCGGGGAGATACGAGGGGCCCAGAGCGTCTTCACCAGCAAAGACACGAGCGGCATCGATCGTCATGATGCCGATGCCCTGATTGATAAAGTAGACCGTCTGTTTCCCGTCGGTGTCGATCACAGTGGGTATGGCGACCACCTTGGGAACACCCCGAAGCCGCCCTTCGCACGCATCCCAAACTGAAATGTCACCTACCGATCCGCTCCAAACATCACCTGTATCCGTAACAATGAACTCGCCACACAACTCCATAACTTCTGATGAGATTCCGACACCCACATTGCCAAGCTCGCTGGGTGACGAGACGTCGGCAAGCGAATAGAGACGCACCTTGGCGCCACCGATCGCGCTTGGCGAGCCGTGAGATAGAACCGCCAGCGGCCCCAGCGAATCGGAATTCAGCCCGCTCACCCAGCGCACACGCCCCAACATTCCCGGATCGATGTGAACTGTCCCCTGAATCGATAAAGCAGAAGGATTTTGAAGAGAAATTGTATGGAAACCGTTGGCACCGCCTATTCCTCCCCCATCGGTAGCAAAAGACACAAGGGCAGTCTGTCCCATGATTTTTAAGCTTTGCGCACCTGGAATATCCAATGTTCCGACAAGACCCGGCGGGGCGCCTGTGCGGAACACGAGATAAAACGGCTCTGTCATCACCCTGCCATCCGGTCTCCCAATGTTCTCAGCGACCAAAGTGTACTTAGAGCCCGCAGACAAGAGTGCGGTCGGCTTTATGAGGAGGATGTACGATGCACCCTGCTCTGGGCTATTGGGAGACGAGATGATCTCTGCATCCAGTCGCAGCCCGTTCTGGTCCTGGATATAAAGGGTGTCCCAGGTTGCTGTAGCCGTGTCGATTACGTGGGAAAAACCAACAGCTATGCCCGCATCGAGAGGGACTGCATAGTTTGAAAACGAGGTGGTTTCCATAACTGCAGGTGGGTTTTTGTCTTCTCCCAATATAACCAACGAAGACATCTCCCCAGGGGGAATTGAATCCAGCTGTTCACTCAATATTAAATCATTAGTCTCTATGTTAACGACACTAAGAGATGATGGAACCCCACCCTTTACCGGAATCACAGAGAATTCATATGCCCCATACCCTACTTCATTTGGCCTAGAATAATAGTCAAACATCCAAGATGCGATCGTTGCATCTGTTATGAGAGAATCTAACTCGTCAACCAGAGCAACAGCGGCTGTCGTCGCTCCAACAATGCCACCGCTGGTCGCTAGTTGAGCAACCTCCATACCCACCCTTGCAAACCCTAACGTTAGCCGGTGATAAATTGCTATCGCCAGATTTTCTGTACTCTTGCGAATCCCCCTGTATGGCGGTGAATTTGTCTCAATGACCTTTCGACCGTCCGGAAGGGTCACTAATGATGCCGTATCTTGGAGCAAGTAATAGATATCTCCATTGAGTTCTCTGACGTCATAGAGGATAAACTGCTCCTCCCCGGTCAGATCATCCCCCGCTGGAAACCGGATCTTTATATCGGGTGGTGCTGCCTTGGCGAATATAGGAACAGACTGTCCCGGCACTGCTTCGGCAGGAAGTGTCAGTTCAAGTGCTGGGTTTGTTTCTATCCGAATAGTATGGGGAGTGAGGTCTGGGTTCTGTTCGACAATTTCCAGCTGTGCTTCCAATTCAGTGCTCTGCCCAAGTCGGTTAACGGCACGAACGCGTAGAAGTAATGTAGTTCCAATCGGTAAATCATCTGGTAATGTAATCGTCCTGTCGACCTCAAACAGAGGCACTCGATCTACAACTGTGTACCTTCCATAACCGTCTATCGAGAACTTTATCTCCGTCACATCTTCGATTTCCACATCTTCCATCGAAAACTGGACCGCTCCACCCAGATATCCTTCTGCACCCGCACCAAATGGCTGAGGCAGATGCGTCAGGTCTATCGGGGTGATGCTCACTACTGTCTCCGCCGGGAAAGTCCCGGCAGGGATCAGTGCTGAAATACCTCCTTCCCCTTCAACCACTCCACCTTCCTGTGTTAGAACTGCGTAACCTGTCGGAGGAGGGGCTCGGCCAAGGTCGACCAAAGTCTCATTTCCAGCGGCGTCTCTGAGGGTTAGCTCCACGCTGTCAGTAAGTTCCACTTCCAGGGATACTGAGAAACTGCCATCGGACTCCGCCGTCACGGCACTGGCTACCCCTGTGGTTGTGTTCCGCACGACCACAATTAGTCCAAGTTCCACGCTTCCCTGAGTACCCGAAATAGTTGCTATCCCATCTACTGGCTCACTGATGGCAATTTGCCCACCGTCTGGCGGTCTTGGGGGACTTAAATCTTCTGTTTCGAATGATACTGCGAAACTTCCGTCGTCTTGGTTCCCTACCAGGTAACGCCCGTACCTATCCTGGATTTCATTGGTCAGAATCAACTGATACCGCCTTTGATCCTGAAGCAACGTCGTCGGCCGAAAAACGGCTTGTCTTCCTCCTGTAAGCAGTGAGATAGAGCCGGTAACGGCTTCACCCTGAACTGTGAGACGGAAGTTCGTCTCGTTCAGCGTGTTAGAGTCGATTGCGTCGGAGAAATTGACCCTGATCGTGGCTGCCCGGGAGACGCCCACTGCGCCGCCCTCAGGTGTCGTCGAAATAACTGCAAGGGAAGAAGGCACTAGGATGAGATCTAATTTCAGCACCTCGCCTTTGGTTTGGAGTAACGCGGATTCCTCGTTCGTCGCACCGTCACTAGTGTCGAATCCACTGACGGTTACGGGCCCCAACATGGAGGCCAATACGTACTCAGTTGAGTGAGGGAAGGTCACCCGCACGAACGGCATACTGCTGGCGCTGACAACCTGGCTTGGACCGTCGGCCGTCACCGTCCCCGAAAGGAACCCAACGGGCTCGAGCATACCCACAAAGAAGTAACGACCCTCTTCGGTAATTCCAGGCCACGGGAGCCCCATAGCTCCCGCATCCAACAGCACACTTGAACCCTCCACCGCACCTAACGCCACCAACTCGTAGCGCGTCACGTTCTGCACCTGTATGGGGCGAACGACCAGGACTTGTTCATCCGGCCCAATGGCCGTCGACAACGCAAGAGACAGCGACGCGGAGGAAGCGAGCGCCTGCCCGCCAAGGCTGATCTCGGCCCCCGTGAGAAACTGGAATCGGGGATCGTCGCCGAGAGTGAACTCTTGGGCCGACAGCGCACGAAGCCCAACCGGGGTCGCACCCGCCAACGCACCGGCGGGGATGCTCAGCGTGATTCCGTCCGGGGACGTGACCGTGCCACCGGCGGGGCCCAGAATGCCGGTTCCGTCGCCACCGGCTGGCCGGTGGGCGGTCAGGGTGATCACGCCCTCCCGTAGCAGGGCCGGGTCGAAGTTCTCCGAGGGGCTCGCGACGAAAACTCCCTCGAAGCCGGTACCCCGCTGGTAGAGGAGCACATCTTGGGTCATCGGCTCAGGGCTGGTAAAACTACCGTCCGTGCGGTCGTAGGACTCCTCGAAATCCACCTCGATTCGCGTTCCGCTCGATAGTGACGCAGCGCTTTTTAGAACCGCCCGCACGGCGGACCGCGCCCCGGGCTGAAGAAACAAGACCTTCGGGCTGGGGAGGATATCAGCGGATGCACCTTCCGCGATCGGGAACGGTGAAACACCGGTCAAGGGCTCTCCCACAGCGGGAGTCGGCGGTGCCGCCGGCAACGCATCTGGAACTACCGTCGCCACGGTCACAGCCCCCGGAAGCATCAGGCGGAGGGCAACATCCACTTCGGTCAAAACCGCCTCAAGGCGCACCCAACGGTGGCCAAGCGAATCCCAGACAACGGCCAAGGCTTTGCCCGGGACCGCCCCGAGGTTCTTTGCCCCGCCCAGCGTCAGCTCGAGAGGCGCCGCTGGGTCCGCATCGCCGGTGTGGACGTGAACAACGCCCAGGGGCGTCCACCCCAGGGGAAGCGGAGCGGGCAACCCTTGACCCCCGAGTGGCGTGACCGACACGACTGGGTCGACGGAGAACGCTCCGGGAGGGACGTATAGGGAGACCTGGCTCTGGTCGGCGTTGACGCTGCCCCCTGTCAAGTGGTTCAGGACGATCGGTGTCCGAATCGGCGTGAGGCGGATGTCGAGGGCCTCGGTGACCGCCTGCGGCAGAACCGATGCGTCCCGAACCCCCCGCGTGTACCCGTCGCGGCTGCACTCCACCGCCGCCGCCCCCTCGGGCAAGGGGAACTGGTAACGCCCGCGCCCATCGGTGTGCGTCTCGAGCGGTTCGGTGAGCGCCCTGCCCCGCGCTGCGACTACTCGCACCGCGGCTCCTTCGAGGGGTAGGCCGGTGGCGTCGTCGTAGACCTCCCCGACCAGAAACCCGTCTCCCGGCGCAACGACGGTCGTCAGCACGGGTTCGGACTCAGTCTGGTTCCCCGAAAAATCCACGGCGCGAGCTTGAAAGACCAAGGATGCCCCGGGAGCGGCGTCGGCGGCGATGGCGTAGGTAGCCTCGTAAGGTGCCGCCGTGTCTTCGGCGTGCACTACGCCGTCGGCCAAGAAGACCACCTTCATCACGCCGACGGCGTCCTGCGCCGAGGCCCCTAGTTGGATTTTCTGACCGGGGAGTCCCGTGCTCGGCGCCGACACCGAGACCGCGAAGGGAGGCTCGGTGTCGACCTCAAGGACAACCTCGATGGTGCCGCTCGCACTCGCGAGGTTCCCAGCCATGTCTTCGGCCTCGACGAAGACCTCTAGCTGATCACCGGCACTGGTGTCCAAAGGGACGGTGAACTGTGCCTCGTACGGTGGGCTCTCCAGCACGGCAAAGGCCTCACCCGCGTGAAGGAATCGCACCCCTGCCACGCCCCCGGGATCGCTGACATCGACTCGAACGGTGACGCGTTCGTTCGGCGACGCCGTGGGGGGCAAAGCCAGGGCGTGGATCACCGGAGAACTCTCGTCCGGCGCCGCGACCACCGTCACCGTCGCGTTGGCGGTGCTTTGATTGCCGGTCGTATCCCATGCGACGACCTGTACTTCCAGCTTCTGCCCCGGTGTCGACGGCGCGTTGTAGGTCAGGCGGAACGGGGCCGCCTCTATATCTTGGACGTGGATGCCGTCGACGGAAAAGGACACCCTGTCAATCCTGACGTTGTCTGAGCACTGGGCCTCGACGACGAGACTGGCCGCCGGCGGCACCTCGGACGGCGCGAGCAACCGAACAGCAGGCGCAGTTCGGTCCTGCACCGACACCACGAAGGACTGTTCATCCCCTCTTCCCTGACCATCCTCGACCCGCACCGTTACAGCGTGCTCCCCTATTTGAGTGCTCGCGGGCGTCCAGCGGACATGACCGGTGCTTGCCTCGACGGACATGCCAACCGGCGCTGACGTCAGTCGATAAGTCAGCGTGTCCCCGTCCGGATCCACGGCGACGATTGGATAGGAGTACGGGTGCAGATCCTGCGTCGTGAGGGGAGGTTGGGACGTAATGGCGGGTGCACGGTTGGTCGCAGTGATCACGATCGCGAAGGTCGCGGTTGCCCTCGCTTCGCCAGGGTCCGTGGCCGTGATGGTCACCTCGCACGTCCCTGCCTGCTCGTAATCCGGCGCGAGCTGAAACTGGCCACTCGCGGGGTTGCCGGGTACCGTCTGGAAGGAGGCATTCCGACAGGCGTGGCCCGCCGCCAGCGTCACCGTGCCGCCGTCCCCATCGACGGCGGAGACATCGACGGTCAACTGGCCTCCCTCGGCCACGGAGAGGTCGGATTGGAGGATCGAGATTTCAGGAGCCCAGTTGGTATCGAGCACTTCGATCGAAACCTCTTGCCGCCCAAAGAACCCGGCTGGATCCGTGGCGGTAAAGGTGACGACATACAAGCCCTGTTGGGAAAAATCCGGCTGGAACTTAAAGACCCCGGAGGGGTTGACTCCGTGGCTCGCAGAAAATTCTGCGTTGGGCGGCATGCCTTCGGCGACCATGGTCACGGAATCACCATCGGGGTCGGTGGCCGAGACCGTGAAGGCGAGAGACTCCCCCTCCGGGATCGAGTACGTGCCGGGAACGGCTACTACCGCAGGGGCTCGATTTGGGGAATGCACTGTGACGACCACGGTGTCGGACGCCGTGGAGCCATCCTTCCCGGTCACACGCATCGCCACGCTGTACTGCCCCGGATCCACGTACGTGTGTTCGAGCGCTTCGGGTGCCTCGCCGAGGTAATCGAACGCACCGTCGCCTTCGAAGTCGCACGCATACTCTGCAATTTCGCCAGTCACAACGGCCGAGAAGGCTACAGTGAGGGGGGCTATGCCCTCCGTTGGCAGGGCCTGGCCTTGGACGCCCAAGGCCGCCGACTGGGCAAGTTGGAGTAGATAGCGCACCCGCGCAGTGCCCCGAATGACGTCGACCAGGGCTTGGTTGTAGGTCCCGAACACCACGTTGCCGTAGAAGGTCACCCCATCGGACGCGCCCACGAACGAGAGGCGGTTCGGCTCGGTCATAACCGGCTGCCAGCGGACAGCCGACACGTTGAGGGTCTCGACGGAGCCGAGCGTCGGGTCTATAGAGGACCATGAGAATGTGCGTCCGAGGGCGAGATCAGCGGGGAGAACCAGAGTGCCCGTGGAACCCGGTACGGAGGGCGACGTCCCCGAGAATGTCTGGATGTCCTGGGCCCTTGCCGGGGTAGCCGCCAGCAGACATACAGAAGCCCACAACGCAACAAGCACGCGCCAGAAATTCGGGGGTGGGGGCGTTGTCTTTCGGAACGCGGTTTGGAGGTTCCTCGGGGTAGGTTCCTGGAGGGCGAATCCGCGCATCGTCCACCTCTCGGCACAAGGAGGCCGCTTGGCTGGAGCAAGCACCTCTACAACCGGGATGGTGATACCCGAGTGTCGGAGACGGTCTTCCCCACCTGGGGGGGCTCCGGATCTCCCAGCAGCAGAGGGCTCCATCGTCCTTGCAGCGACCTGCAAGAAACCGCTTTGGAAGGGTCGCAGATCTAGCCCGCGAGTCACCGAGGCGGTGACTCTAGCGGGGTAGCGACAGAGGTGGGTGCAGCCGACTTGAGAGGCTGGCTGCCGGATTACTCTACTGGACTGGACTCAGGAAGGAATGGTGCACCCCCCGGCTTCCCCCGTCCTCCTTTCACTGAAATACCGAATGAAACACAAACTCAAAACAAAGACGGCGAGCGAAAAATACCGTGGAATTCACGAACCGCAATCAGAAGTTTCAATACTGAACAAGTGTTCCGAACAGCACCACGGAGACCCTGCCATCGTTTCCCAGCAAACTCAGGTCACCATGCGCCACAGCCCACCGGCCACCTGTGCCCCCAGACTCACTACTGGGTTCGACGGCGGCGGCCCCAACCCAGAATGCCCGCCAACCCCGTGCCAAAAAGCACGAGAGTGCCAGGTTCGGGAATGGGCTGCGATTGCGCCGACAACGCATTCACATCGTCGAAGAAATCGAGGCCAAGATCCGCCGCCGAGGCATACAAGACGTGTCCGCCCGAAAAATCGGTAAGGAGTATGTCGCCTGGACTCCATCCGCTCCAAGAGAACGGGCTCAGAGAGAAGAGTGCCGCGTCGACGCCCGGGTTGAGTGTGCCAGGCTCGAACACGTCCCACAAAAGGAGGGCATCCAGATCATCTCCATCCAGAAGTCCCATGTTAGTGACGCCGTCGGCGAAAATCTGAAAGGAGCCTGTTCCGCCGCTCATCAGTATGTCGTCAGCGAGGCCGAGCGCACCGAAGCCGTTTGATGCTGACAGGGAATCTATGGAAAAGTATGCAAGACCGTTCAGGGGCAGACCAAACGCTAGTGCGTTCAAGTCATCCCCGAAGAATCCGGGGGCCAGCCCCAAGGTCTCCTCGTCCACCTCCAAGCTGTTCGTGCCACTTGGGGAGTTCCGAAAAATGTCTCCGCTGGCTTCCAACGACCCGGCCTCGGCCCCGACCGCGGTCCCCGGCAAACCAACCGCAAGTCGGTCGACCGAGAACAACAGTGGCTCCCCTAAAGGGTCAGCGCCGTATGAGAGGGCATCCAGGTTGTCGTAGAACCCCCAGAAAAGGTCAGCAGCGAGCCCGAGGTTGCTTCCCTGGACATGCACCCCTGACCCGCCAAGGAGGATGTCGTCCGGAGTAGCGTTTCCGTCTATCGACGGGGAAGCTGGATCGAGCGAAAAACTCACAGCAGTTGCTCTGCAGGGCAGAAGCGCGAGAGCAAGCAGGATGATCAATTCGAACTGAAAAGCGCTTCGTGCCATGACACAATCCTCCCCTCCTAGCAATCCGTGCTCTAACCTCGCAGTGGGCGGCCTCTGAATGGAAACGAGAGCAAAACCGTGGCATACAAAAAATATGCCAAGACATATGATGATCGAGAACCCTCCCGTCAAATGCAGGGGAATACGATCTCTCTGCCAAAGACCTGGTCCATCCCGTGAGGCATTTTTATCAACAAAGTGGAAAATACTTCCCCACACTGAGCCACTGCTGTCCAAGAACGAATAGAGTGATTTTTGCCAAAGCTCTCGGATAGGTCGGCTGGAACCCGCCCGCGGCCGTCACCGTGCAGTTCCCGGCGCCGCCAGCTGTCCAATGTGGAAGCCGGGCAGGACGAGCTGGGGATGATCCGGCAACCTGTGCCTGCCAAAAACCCTATCCCAGGCTGGCGGCCGAGCCATGAAGGAGCCGAGACGCAGCGTGCGGCAACTGAAGGCGATAACTGAAAATGCGATAGAACAGGAAAGCGCGGGACGGCTGACAGTAAGAGTTCGAAGCAGAAGATCGGCGTGGGGCCACCAGATCAATCGAGGTCACGGAAGCCAAGGGCCGCCGTTGGTTCACAGGAGGTGGGGTGTTCGGATGGATCTTCAGGCGGCGCGCGGGCCCGACGTCAGGTCCCCTCACGTCGGTCCCGCGTCTGATTCTACTCCCCTGAGCGGTCCTCCAGGATTGCTGCGCAAACCTTCCGTATTGTTCTGATTCCCCGCCCGCCCTGGCTCGAAGCCTGATCGCTCCTCCCGGCTTTGCCCGCACGGTTGCCTCGAGTTTTTTCCTCCTCCGTGTTCCACCTCCCGAGATCTATGTGATGAAGGCACGCG
>JARGFW010000091.1 GCA_029211085.1 Deferrisomatales bacterium
TTCATGGAGGAAGAGGGTAGGGCAGACTGACGTCCGGAGCAATGCTGCCGAAGTGCCTGTTTTGGTAGGGGAACTATCAATTCGCCATGGACAGGTTAGGTTCCATCAGGCCGTGGTGAGATTCTGTTTCATGGCTTGAGAAGGAGGTCGTGACAGGGTATAGTAAGGAATCCTTATTTCCTTGCAATGGGAGTCTTGCCATGCTGGCAAAAATTACGTCGAAGAACCAACTCACCCTGCCCAAAAAGATTACTGCCGCGATCGGGCCCGCCGAGTACTTTGACATCGAGGTGGTAGACGGGCAGATCGTCTTGACGCCCGTGCGCATCCAGCGTGCCGATGCGCTTCGCGCCAAACTGGCCGAACTCGACCTCAATGAACATGATGTTGCCGAAGCCGTGGCCTGGGCGCGCCGCCCCAAGAGCGGGGTGCAGTGATCGCTGTCCCCCGAGTGGTGCTCGACACCAACTTGGTGCTCTCTGCTCTGGTCTTTACAGGAGGGCGTGTGGCCGAGTTGCGCCGGGCCTGGCAGCAGGGTGTCTTTACTCCGTTGGTGTCCCATGACACAGCGGCAGAACTGGTGCGCGTGCTGGGCTACCCCAAGTTCCGGCTCACCCCAGAAGAACAAGAGGTCCTCTTGGCCGACTACCTTCCCTAC
Organism: Deferrisomatales bacterium; assembly: GCA_029211085.1. Classification (GTDB taxonomy): domain Bacteria; phylum Desulfobacterota; class Deferrisomatia; order Deferrisomatales; family JARGFW01; genus JARGFW01. Next base: position 659 of record JARGFW010000091.1, read on the forward strand.
GCCGATACCGTGAAGATCCCGGCCGGCAAGCCCCGGGTGCCCACGTGTCGGGATCCATTCGATGTGCCGTTCCTATTGCTCGCCGTAGCTGGTAGGGCCGACCTTCTGGTCACGGGAGATCAGGACCTGCTGTCTCTGGATGGTCAGCTCCCATGTCCGATCGTTACTGCCGAGGTGTTCCTGCAAAGCCTCCCACCTGTTGGACAGTGAGGTCCTTTGTTAGTTAGGAGACAGTTTTCCATTTTTTGGTGCAGGAAATGGGGCAAGTCATCCTTATTTTTGCCCGGGGAATTGGCATTGGAGGGGAGAACGTACACATGCGGGGTGCTGCCGCGCCTGCAATTCCGACAGGCTCGTGGGTGGAGGACACGAAGCCCAAATGGCTGACGAGGTTTCGATCCTCAAGGACCAACTCGATCAGGCTCTCGCGGAATGTGAACGACTCCGCCGTGAGAACGAGCGGCTGGCGTCGCTTCTGGGGCAGGCGGGACAGGACCCCCTCACGGCCCCAGACGAAGTTGCACCTCCCACGCAACCCTCCCGCGCTTCCCCAGGGCTCTGCGCACAGTCTCCCGCTGCAGAAAAGGTGGCTCTGTTTCAGAGCCTTTTCCGTGGTCGTGACGATCTCTACGCGATTCGCTGGGAGAGCAAGGCAGGAAAGAGCGGGTACTCTCCCGCCTGTTCCAACGAGTGGGTCACCGGGATCTGCGAAAAGCCCCGGGTGAAATGCGGGGACTGCGCCCAGCGGGTGTTCTTGCCGCTGGACGGAGAGACGATCGAAGCCCATCTCCGTGGGACGAAGACGATCGGTGTCTACCCGCTCCTGGAGGACGAAACCTGCTGGTTCCTTGCCGCCGACTTCGACAAGGCAGAGTGGCAGGACGATGCACGAGCCTTTGGCCGGGCCGCGCAGGAGTTGGATGTCCCGGTCGCGGTAGAGCGTTCCCGATCCGGACGCGGTGCCCACGTGTGGGCCTTCTTCTCCCATCCGGTCCCCGCGCGGCTCGCCAGAGAGTTGGGAAGTGCCATCCTGACCCGGGCCATGGAGAGCCGCTACCAGCTGGGGATGGATTCCTATGATCGACTCTTCCCGAGCCAGGACACCATGCCCAAAGGGGGCTTCGGCAGCCTGATCGCGCTTCCTCTCCAGGGCGGTCCCCGGCAAGAGGGGAACTCCCTGTTCCTGGACGGGGATTTCCGGCCCTACCCCGACCAATGGGCATATCTGTCCACCGGTGCCCGGCTCTCGCCCCATGAGGTGACGAAGATTGTCTCCGCCGCCCAAGGGTGCGGTGCGGTTCTCGGCGTCGTCGAGGTCGAAGACGAAGACATCGCCAAGAATGCTCCCTGGCAGTTGCCCCCATCGGGTCGGGTGCCCCTGCCGGAGATTCGAGGCGCGGTACCGGCGGTGGTTCGGGGTGTCCTCAGCAACCTCCTGTACGTCGAAAAATACGGACTTCCTCCGGTTCTACTGAACCGCATCCTGCGGGTCGCAGCCTTCCAGAACCCGGAGTTCTACAGGGCCCAGGCGATGCGCCTGAACACCTTCGGCAAGCCCAGGATCATTTCCTGTGCGGAAGACCACCCCAATCACATCGCCCTCCCGCGCGGATGCACGGAAGATGTCGCGCGTCTGCTCGAGACTCTGGGGGTTGAACTGGATCTCCAAGACGAACGCCATGCCGGCGAACGCATCGACGTCTCCTTCTGCGGGGAACTGAGGGATCGACAACGAGAGGCGGCTGAAGCACTGTCGAGTTGGGACACGGGGGTGCTCTCTGCCGGAACCGCCTTCGGAAAAACGGTCGTCGCCAGTTGGATGATCGCGCAGCGGGGGGTGAACACCCTGGTGCTGGTCCACCGCACCCAGTTGCTGGAGCAATGGCGGGAGCGGTTGGCGACGTTCCTGGGACTTGCGGACAAGGAGATCGGCCAGATCGGCGGCTCCCGCTCCAAGATCACCGGGCGAATCGACGTGGCGATGCTGCAGAGCCTGGTGCGGAAGAGGCAGGTAAAGGACCTGGTGGCGGAGTACGGACATGTCGTCGTGGACGAGTGCCACCACGTCTCGGCATTCGCCTTCGAGCAGGTGCTGCGCAAGGTGAAGGCACGGTACATCCTTGGCCTTACGGCGACACCCATTCGCAAGGACGGCCACCACCCGATCATCACCATGCAGTGCGGACCGATTCGCGTCCGCCTGGATTCGAGAAGAGAGGCCGACCATCGCCCTTTCGACCACGTGGTTCGGCCGCGCACGACCGGTTTCCAGGTCGAGGAGCGCGTGCTGAATGCGGGAATCCAGGCACTCTACGGGGTCCTGGCCGAAGACCAGGCGAGGAACGACATCATCTTCCGCGACCTCGTGGAGGCCCTCGATGCGGGGCGGTCCCCCCTCCTGTTGACGGAGCGCGTGGATCACCTCGAGACATTTGAGCGACGGTTGGTGACGTTGCCCTATCGGACCATCGTGTTCCGGGGTGGGATGGGGAAGCGGCAACGCCGGGCGTTGATGGAGGAGTTGGCGGCGATCCCGGAGGATGAGAAGAGGGTCATATTGGCTACGGGTCGCTACATCGGGGAGGGCTTCGACGACGCTCGCCTGGACACCTTGCTCTTGGCCTCGCCGATTTCGTGGAAGGGCACGCTTCAGCAGTACGCAGGGCGACTTCACCGCCAGCATGCGGGCAAAGAGGTTGTGCAGATCTATGACTACGTGGACGCCGGGGTTCCTGTGCTGCAGAGGATGTATCAGCGTCGACTGAAGGGGTACCGGGCGATGGGGTATGAAATCGAGACAGGAGCGCCACGTCATCGGGACTGACACCAGTCTGCTCGCCGATGCACACTGGCGCACGGCGGGAAGACCGACTATAATCCAGTCACAATATGGCAGGTTAAGGGGGACTATTCCGGCCACGTTTGGTGGGTGTACCCATATGCTTATGGCCGAGTTGTGACAGGAATGCAAAGCAACTTGGCCGCTGGGCAAGGTCAACTCATGTCGCGATATCTCTGGAAGACCGACGACTGGCCAACCCTTCGTTGGAACGATGGGGAGCTTCTGGTTCACCTGAGTCGTGTACGTTTCGCCCAGGGGCGCTTATCCGGCGCACTCGAAACCGTCGGATTCGGTGAGGATGCGCGCCTCGAGGCTGAGGCTCTGGTCGAGGAGGCTATGAAGACCTCAGAGATCGAAGGCGAGAGGCTGTCGCTCGATGCCGTCCGGTCCTCGGTAGCGCGGCGACTGGGGTTGGATGGCGGCGGACTCGCCAAACCGGAACGCCATGTCGAAGGGCTCGTTGATGTGCTTCTCGACGCCAGTACCCGCTACGACGAACCACTCACTGCAGAAAGGCTCAAAGGGTGGCACGCCGCGCTCTTCCCCACCGGCTACTCTGGTCTCCACAAAATCACGGTAGCAGACTGGCGCAGCAAGCCGATGCAGGTGGTGTCTGGACCTGTCGGTCGTGAGCGGGTCCATTTCGAGGCGCCGCCTGCAGACACGGTCGCCTATGAGATGGAGCGGTTTCTCTCTTGGTGGGAGACGACCCGGCAAGATCTGGAGGGCGTTGTGCGTGCCGGGATCGCACACCTTTGGTTTGAGACCGTACATCCGTTCGAGGATGGAAACGGCAGGATCGGGCGCGCGCTGGTGGATATGGCGCTCAGCCAAGGGGAGAGAGCTTCTCGGCGGTTCTACAGTCTCTCTGCGCAGATCTACGAGGAACGCGATGACTACTATCGTGCCCTGGAAGAGGCCCAGCGGAGTGGGGGAGACGTCACCTGCTGGTTGGTCTGGTTTCTCGGATGCGTCGAACGTGCCATCGCCCGTGCGGAAGAGCAGGTTCAGTTCGCTATGCGCAAGGCGCGGTTCTGGCGAAGTGTCGGGCCCCACAAGCTAAACGAGCGACAGGCCAAAGCGGTGAACCGGTTGCTTGATGTGGGCCCGGGAGGGTTCGAGGGCGGGCTCACGAACAAGAAGTACCGTCAGATGACCCGTGCTACCGAACGTACAGCGGCTCGAGATATTCAAGACCTTGTCAGCCGAGGGATCCTGCTCCATGGTGAGGGGGGTGGTCGCAGTACCCGCTACGAGCTTGCATGGGACCTGGCTGGTATTCGTCCGCGCTCCCAAAAGACTCCCCACCTGGCCTGAGCCAGTCTGCGCGATTTCTGCCAAGGGATTGCTGGGAAGCAACTCGGACTGTGCATTTGGCGGCGTCGAACGTGCGTTGGCACCTTGACCGTACAGGCTGTGGAGGGTCTGTCCTGTGGGAAAGATAGGCCGAAACGCCCCGTGCCCCTGCGGCAGCGGCAAGAAAGCCAAGAAGTGCTGTTTCCTCCTGGTGGGCGAGGGGCGCTCGGCTTCCCCGGCAGACGGTTTTGCCAACGAGATCCACCAGGCCTTGGGTGGGCGCCCGGCCAACAGCATGGAGGAACTGCAGGCCCTGGTCGCGGACCTAAACGAGCGGCGAAACCGGAGTGCGCGCGGCGACTTTGAGGGGCTCAGCCCGGAACAGATGCATCGGCTGCTCGACTTCCCGTTTTCCTCCCCGCAGTTTGTCACCTTTGCCGATCCCGTTCCGGAGCCCGTGTCGGCGCCGATTTTGACTCTGTTCGGATGCATTGCCGAGGCAATCGGCGAACGGGGCCTCAAGCCTACCGCCCAAGGCAATCTACCGCGGGCCCTGTGCCGCGAAGTGGCCCAGACCTTCTGGGGAGACGAAGAGTACCGGGAGCACACGCGCTTTGGCGGGATCAACAAAGAGGAGAATTTTTCGGATCTACACGTCACTCGGGTGGTCGCCGAACTGGCGGGGCTGGTACGCAAGTACAGGGGCCATTTCATCCTCAGCCGCAACTGCCGGCAGTTGCTCGCAGACGGTGGTGTGGCGGCCGTGTACCCGATGTTGTTCCGCATCTACGTGGAGAGGTTCAACTGGTGGTACGGGACGCGGTTTCCCGAGGTTCCGTTTCTGCAGCAGTCCTTTCTGTTCAGCCTTTACCTGCTCACACGCCTGGGCGAAGATTGGAACCCCACCACCCGATATGAGGACGCGTTCCTGCAAGCCTTCCCGCAGGTGCTCGACGAAGTGCCCGCGAGTCCGTACCGCACTCCGGAAAAGGAATTCCGTTCAGCGTACAACCATATCGTGCTGCACAACTTCAGCCGCCGGCTGGGACTGGCCGAGGTGGAACCGGTGGGGGAACAGCGGATTTTGGCCAGTGAGCACCGGGTGCGTCGACGGCCGTTGTTGCAACAGGTGATCAGGTTCCACATGTAGGTCGGCCAGGATGGCTGCCCGCCCCCTTTTTTTGCCAACGGAGAAGGTAGCATGTCCACCCTGCGTGACCAGCTGACACGGCTCACCTATCCCGCTGCCTGCGCCCTGCTCGGCCCCGACGGGGAGGACCTGCTGCGCGCCGGGGGGCAGTATCCGGTGTCGGTGGACGAGCACGTGCGTTTCTCGGGGCACGCCTTGGTGGTGAACGTGGACCAGGCGGTGGTGTGGGTCGCCGCGCATCCGGCCGGCGCCGGGGACCTGCAGCTCTCCTGCAACTGCTGCCCTGAAGCTTGCGAGCACGCCGGGGCCGCGCTGGCCCTGGTGTTGGAAGAAAAGCTGGCCCTGGGGCTGGCGGAGCCCCCGGCGGGGCCGGTGCCAGTGGAGAGCCTGAGCGAGGAAGAACTGCTGGCCCGGGCTTTGGAAGAGCGGCAAGAACGGGCACGCACGGAGCGCATGGTGTTGCGCGCGGCCGATCCCGACGAGCTGTGGTCGGACTACGCGGTGACTAACCGCGACTCGGGTAAGACCTATCGGGTGGCGCTGCGTGGTTGGCAGCGGGGCGAGTCCTACTGCACCTGCCCCGATTTCCGTAAGAACACCCTCGGCACCTGCAAGCACATCCTGTACGCCTTGGGCCGTGCCCGGAAACGGTTCAAAAAGGCGGTGCGGGACACCGCCTACCAACCCGACGGTATCTACGTCCATCTGGTGTACGGCGCGGACCTGGAGGTTCGCTTGCTGTTGCCGGATGACCTTTCGGCCGAGGCGGCCGAGATCCTGGAGCCGGTGCGCGGGTTGCCGGTGGCAGATCTCACGGATCTGTTGCAGCGGATCCACCAGGTGGAAGCGCTCGGGCACCCGGTCACGGTGTTCCCGGACGCGGAGGCGTACATCGACTCGGTACTCACCCGGGCCCGCCTGCAGCGACGGGCCGCGGAGATACGCAAAAACCCTGCGCAGCACGCCTTGCGCACACAACTGCTGCGCGTGCCGCTGCTGCCCCACCAGCTCGACGGCATTGCCTTTGCCGCGGGTGCCGGCCGCGCCCTCCTGGCCGACGACATGGGTCTCGGCAAGACCATCCAGGGCATCGGTGTGGCCGAGTTGCTGGCCCGGGAGGCGGGCGTGGCCAAGGTGCTGGTGGTGTGCCCGGCCTCCCTCAAGGCCCAGTGGCGCGCGGAAGTGCGGCGTTTCTCGAGCCGCGACTGTCAGCTGGTGGTGGGGGCATCGGACCAGCGCGCCGAGCAGTACGACAACGACTGCTTCTTCACGGTGTGCAACTATGAGCAGGTGCTGCGCGACATCGACGCCATCGAGAGGGTGCGGTGGGACCTGATCGTGCTCGACGAGGGACAACGGATCAAGAACTGGGAGACCAAGACCAGCCGGGTCATCAAATCGCTGCGTTCCCCGTTCGCGTTGGTGCTCACGGGGACGCCGCTGGAGAACCGCCTGGATGATCTGTACTCCATCGTCGAGTTCATCGACGACCGCCGGCTCGGGCCTGCCTTCCGCTTCTTCAACCGGCACCGGGTGGAAGACGAGCGGGGGAAGGTTCTCGGCTTCAAGAACCTGGACCAGGTGCGGGCGCGGCTGCAACCCGTCATGCTGCGGCGCACTCGCAAGGAAGTCCTGGACGACCTGCCGCCGCGCACCACGGAGATCCTGCGCATCCCGCCCACCGAGGAGCAGCTCGCGCTGCACGACGCGCAGAAACGGGTCATCTCCTCCATCGTGCGCAAGCAGTACATCTCCGAGATGGACTTGCTGCGGCTGCAAAAGGCACTGTTGCTCTGCCGCATGGCGGCCAACAGCACCTTCCTGGTGGATAAACAGGAGCCGGGCTGTTCCAGCAAGCTGGCGGAGCTCGAACAACTGCTGGAGCAATTGGTGGCGGAGGAAGACCGCAAGATCGTCCTGTTCTCCGAGTGGACCACCATGCTCGGCCTGATCGAAGCGCTGCTGGTCCGGTGGGACCTGGGCTACGTGCGTTTGGACGGGGCCGTGCCGCAGCGACGCCGCCAGGGCCTGGTGAACCGCTTCCGGGACGACCCGGCCTGCAAGCTGTTCCTCACCTCCAACGCCGGATCTATCGGCCTCAATCTGCAGGCGGCCAACACCGTGATCAACGTCGATCTGCCGTGGAACCCGGCGGTGCTGGAGCAGCGCATCGCCCGCGCCCACCGCATGGGTCAGGAGCGGCCGGTGCACGTGTACCTGCTGGTGACCGAGAACACCATCGAGGAGGGTCTGCTGGGCACCCTGGCGGCGAAACACGAGCTGGCGCTGGCCGCCCTGGATCCAGAGTCGGCGGTCGACGCGGTGGACCTGACCAGTGGCATCGAGGAGTTGAAGCGGCGTCTTGAGGTGCTGGTCGGTCCCAGGCCCGAGGCTCCGCTGGACGCCAGCATGCGGGCCCGGGTCGAGGAGGAGATGGCGGAAACTGCACGCCGCAAACGCAAGGTTGCCGCAGCCGGGGGACGCCTGCTCAGTGCCGCCTTCGAGTTCCTCGGCGAAATGGTCCCCGAGCGTCCGGACACGCCACAGGTGGAACACATGGCCGAGGCCTTCCGCAGCCAATTGACCCAGTGCATGGAGCCAGGTGAAGACGGCGATCTGACGCTGACCCTTTCTCTGCCAGACGCCTCCGCGTTGGACGGCTTGGCCCGGACCTTGGCCCGGTTGGCGGCGCCGACCTAGGAGGCTGTTCCATGGGCGCGAAGCCCTCTCGCAGCGAAGCCCATTGGGCAGAGGCCGCGAAGAGGTGCCGGCTCGATGCGGAGACGGTGCGCATGGCCAAGGAACTCGGCCTGAACCCGCGGAAGCTGATCAAGAACCGGCCGAGCCCAAGCCAGCCGTGGAAGGCGCCGGTTCACCAGTGGATCCAAGATCTCTACACCGAGCGGCAACAGAAGTCGGCGAAGACCGCGGCAAAAAAGGCGGTGGCCGGGGGCGCCGTGCCGTCCCCGCTACATCCAGAGCCACAGCCCGTGCGTGCGCCGGCGGCACTATGGGGCCTTTTCGACGAGGATCTGGACGAAGAAGCCCTTGATTCGGAATTCGATGAGAATTGGTCCGCCGACCGGCGGCCTGGCCCGGATGAGATCGAGGCCCAGGATCAGGCCATGCTGCGGCGCCAGGCCATCTTTCGCGAAGCTGCGGAGCGTGTGGCGCAGGCCCAGGCGGAGTTCGACGCGGTGCACAAGGTGGCGCTGTTTGGCTCGGTAGCGGTCCCCCTGGTGAAGGAGATCCCCCGGTTTGTGGAGTTCCGGCGGCATCGGATCGCCGTGTACCACGAGTGTTCTGATGTGGACCTGGCGGTGTGGGTCGACACCGTGGAGGGCCTGGAGGCGCTCAGAAAGACCCGCAGCCGGGTGGTGGGGCGCCTGGTGGAGGAAATCGGTGGCGGCCTGGCACACCACCATGTGGAGATCTTCCTGTTGGACTGGGTTTCGGGCCGCTACCTCGGCCGGTTATGCACATTTGCCCAATGTCCGAAGGGGAAGATCGACTGCGAAACCGAAGGCTGCGGCCAGCCGGCGTTCCTCAAACAGATTTCGGAGTTCACTTTGTGGCCCGATGCCCTCGCTCCGGAGCGCACTGTAGTGCTTTTCGAACGCCGAGCGGGAGATGCTACGTAGCGGTCCGCGAGCTTGGTTATCGCATCTCAGAGGTGGCTGCTTTGCTGAACATGACCCCTTCTGGGGTGAGCACATTCGCCGAGAACAACCGCGGGTAGATCAGGAACGAGTACGGCAAGTCCTGCAAGCCCAGTTGCGCAGTTAAGGAAGTCCCCCTCCGTCCCATGCGGGCAAAGAGGTCGTGCAGATCTACGACTACGTGGACGCTGGGGTTCCCGTGCTGCAGAGGATGTATCAGCGTCGCCTGAAGGATTACCGGGCAATGGGGTACGAGATAGAGAGCGGGGATTCGCCTGACGCGGGTTTCCTGGCACAGATTAGCGGCAGCCGGTCGGGGTGGTAGCTCATGGCCAGAGTCGAGGACGTTTCAATGCGGCCACAGTGTGGCTGGTTTCTTGGGCGATTCCCGCCACCTCTCGGCAGACTTCCGGTGTCTTCCAATCAGGAAGTCGCTACGGTTTGGGCTTCAGTAGAACCGCAGAACCTCTGTTGAGCCTGCGGACCAGTAAACCCGCCTTTGTACGGATCGCCCCCGTACTCTTGACTAATTCCGTAGAAGAGGCTAGGCTTGTTGCTTGTACGGCATGAGTCCGTACATTTCAAGGAGGTGACGAGATGTCTACCGCAGCCCGTTTGGATATGCGATTGGATTCAAGGGTGAAGGAGAAGGCCGAGAAGGCTTCGGCTCTTCTCGGGCTTAGGAGCCTGACCGAGTATGTTGTTCGGCTGATCGAGGAGGACGCCACCAAGGTCATCGCCGAGCACGAGAGCATTACGGTGGAAGACGACGTCTTCGATCGCTTCATGGATGCTTGCGCGAAGGCCGAGCCGCCCAACGCGGCTTTGCAGGACGCTCTGCAATTCACTCGTGATCGCGGTGTCAAGTGAAGTGGGGTGAGGGTTTCGTTGATCTTGACAAGACCGTCCACGATCGGAAGTCATTCGACTGCGGGAACGGGGAGTTAAACGACTTCATAGCAACCAAGGCGGCGAAGCACATGAAGGCGGGAGTGAGTTTGACCCGCGTTTTGCCTGCTGCCGACCCGATGCCAGGCGCCGGCTATCCCATCTGTGCGTACTTCTCGGTTGCCGCGTCTACCATCCTGCGCAAGACCTTGCCGCCCCGCATGGCCAAGAAGCTGCCACAGTATCCGGTTCCGGTGTTTCTGGTGGCCCAGTTGGCCGTCAACTCGGATTGCCAGGGCGCCGGGCTTGGAAAGGTCACACTGATCAAGGCCCTCAAGTATCTGGTGGAGGTGAACAGGTACATGAGGGCAGTTGCCGTGATCGTAGACCCCGTAGACGAAGAGGCCCAGCGCTTCTACGAGAAGTACGGTTTCGAGGTTCTGTGCCAGAATAGGGGCAGGGACCGGATGTTCCTGCCCATGGATACCGTGGTGCGCCTCTTTGCTTGATCTGGGTGTTCTGCACGATCAGCAAGCAGCTGCGGGGGCACATTCAGGGGCAACTGAGTTCTGAAGTCATGAAGAGCGAAGGTTTCATGAAGTGTTTGCTCAGTGTTTCGATTCCCCCCGCCTCCACCAAACGCGAATGAGCCCGCCAGATCCTGGTGGGCTCATTCGCGTTTTTGGGCGCTGGGGTTGGGGAAGCGGAGGGAGGAGCGCGGGTCCAGCGGGCGCTTCCTCCCTCCGGGATGCCGCGGTGGGGGGCGGAAGGCTTGGATGGGTCGCGGGAGGAGCCGCCGGGATGACCGGGATCGTCCGCAGGCGCTATGCCCCTTTGCCGTGTCCCCATTTGACCTGGGAGGGCCGTCTCGGGTATTCACGGTCCGGGCACCGAACGCCCCATCCACCACTCACGGGAGGGAGAACCCCACATGACCAAGACCGAACTCATCGCCGCCATCGCCGAGAAAGCCGACCTGCCCAAGTCCACCGTCGCCAAGGCCATGGGAGCCCTGTCCGATTCGATCGTCGAGTCGCTCAACAAGGGGGAGAAGGTGTCCTGGTCGGGGCTCGGCACGTTCGACCTGTCCACACGCGCGGCCCGTACCGGCCGCAACCCGCAGACCGGGGCAGCGATCCAGATCGCGGCGAGCAAGGGCGTGAAGTTCAAGGCCGCGAAGGCGTTCAAGGACAGCCTCAAGTAGTCCGGCCGCGATCAGGGGAGGGGGGCGACCATGGCGTCCAGCCAGCTGATCCGCCAGTGGACGCTCCTGCAGGAGCTCGCCGTCTCCTACCGGGGCAAGACCATGGAGGAGCTGGGGCGCCTGCTGGAGGTCGGCAAACGCACGGCCCGCCGTGACCTGGAGTCCCTGGAGGCGGCCGGGTTCCCGGTGGAGAAGGTCCGGGACGGCCGTGGGGTCCGCTACCGGCTGCTGCGCGGCCACCAACCCCCCCAGATCCCCTTCGACCTCTCCGAGGCCCTGGCGCTCTACAACGCCACCCTGCTCTCGCCCCTGTTCCCCAACGCCGCCTACCACGCGCTCCTGGAGTCCGCGCTGATCAAGCTCCAGAACGCCCTGCCGCCCCAGGTGCGCGACTACGTGGGCCGCATGAAGGTGGCGTTCAGCCACCGCTCCCCCACCCACCATCACCCGCGGCTCCTGGCGGTCGTGCGCATCCTCCAGGAACAGGCGGCGGACGGCTGCCGGGTGAAGATGCGCTACGAGAACCTGCGCGGTGAGGTGAAGGAGCGCCTGGTCGACCCCTACTGCCTGCGCATCCACCAGGGGGAGATCTACCTCTTGGGCCACTGCCACCTGCGGGGCGAGCCCCGCATCTTCCTGGCGGACCGCATCCAGGACGTGGTGCCCCTGGAGGAGGAGTTCCAGGCCCCGCCGGCGTTCTCCGCCGAAGACCTCCTCAACTCCAGCCTGGGCATCTACCTGGGGGAAGCCGGCGAGGCGATGTTGCGCTTCCGGGACGAGGCGGCCCGCTACATCCTGCAGCGGCCCCTGCATCCCGAGCAGACCGTGGAGGAGCAGTCCGACGGCCACGTGGTGGTGCGCGTGCCCATCCGCGGCGAGCGCGAGGTGATTCAGGCTGTTCTGCGCTTCGGGGCCCTGGCCGAGGTGCTGGACCCCCCGGAGCTACGCAACGCCGCCCGCACTGAACTCCAAAAGATGGTCGAATTGTACGGCGCCGCCGGATAGGCGGGCATCCCTCCAGACCACCCAAGCTCCTTCCGAAGCAAGAAATTCTCCCTCGCCCTTCCCGGACTGACCGGATCTGTCACAGGTGGGTCGTACACTCGTCTCAGACCGGTGGTCGTGGGACGGACACGCTATAGCAGCGATCCACGCATTCGTCCTTTCCCCGGTCCCATTCGGACGGGCCGGTTTGCCGGCAGCGTCCCCACGCCAACCGGGAGGGCAGCCATGGACAACGTACACGAAACCCTGCAGGGCCTGAAGGTGGGGGAGGCGACGGTCTTCGAGGGACTGACCGTCTTCCCCCTGCTCGGCGGGAACCGGCGCGAGCCCGCCTACCTCACCCTGGACCAGGCCCTGGAGCGGGGCAGCGGGCGGGTCACCGAGGTCTCCGAGGGCGGCAGCGTGCCGGAGCTCCGCTTCCGCAACGACGGCGAGCAGCCGGTGCTCCTGGTGGACGGGGAGGAGCTGGTGGGCGCCAAGCAGAACCGCACCCTGAACCTCACCATCCTGGTGGCCGCCGAGACCAGCGTGGTCATCCCCGTCACCTGCGTGGAGCAGGGGCGCTGGGCCTACCGCTCCGCCGAGTTCGCCTCCGCCAAGCGCTCCCACTTCGCCCGGGCCCGGGCCGCCAAGGCCGCCCAGGTCAGCACCTCCCTGCGGGAGAGCGGCAGCCGCCGCGCCGACCAGGGCCAGGTGTGGGAGGCCATCGAGGAGAAGCTGGAGCTCTTCCAAACGGCCAGCCCCACCCTGGCCATGGGGGAGATCTACGAGCAGCAGCGCCACGGGATCGAAGGGTACCTCCAGGGCCTGCCGACCGTAGACGGTCAGGTCGGGGCGGTGTTCGCGGTCAACGGGGAGGTCTCCGGGGTGGATCTCTTCGACTGCTCCGCGACCCTCGCCGCCCTGTGGCCGAAGCTGGTGTCGAGCTACGCCATGGACGCCCTCGGGACCGGAGGTCGTTACGGTGACGCACCGGACCCGGACGCGCCGCGGAAGGCCACCGCCGCGTTCCTGGACGCGGTCTCCGCCGCCAAGGTGGAACGCTTCCCCGCCCTCGGCCTGGGCGAGGACCTGCGCCTCCAGGCCTCCGGGGTCGCCGGGGGCGCGTTGCAGGTGGACGGCCGGGTGGTCCACCTGAGCGCGTTTCGCGTGGACGGCAACGGCGGCAGGGAACGCACGCGCCGCCCCCACATGGCCAGCGCCTCCCGGCGGCGGGCGACACGGCACTGAGTCGGCAGGGTCTCGAAGCACAAGGAGGAAACCATGGGCGCGCGGGAGACCTATCCGGAGCTGGTGCGGATGATCCGCCGGCTCTACGAAGAGCTGGTGGCCCACGACCGGGACTACCACCACCGCACCGACGCACACCTGGTGATGAACGTGCGGGAGTTCCTGGTGGCCGTGGGGGAGCTGCCGGCACCCGAGCCGGTGGCGGCGGAGGTGGAAGCGGCGGCGGAAGCAGGCGAAGAAGACGAAACCGAAGCGGGGGCAGAAGGAGCGGCGCAGTGATCGGAGCCATCGCGGGAGACATCATCGGCAGCGTCTACGAGTACCACCCCATCAAGACCGAGGCGTTCCCCCTGTTCGGGGAGGGCAGCTCGTTCACCGACGACACCGTGCTCACGGCGGCCACCGCCGACGCCCTGCTCCAGGGGGCGGGGTTCGGGGAGAGCTACCAGAGCTGGGGCCTGCGCTACCCGGAGCGCAGCTACGGCAGCGTTTTCCGCCAGTGGGTTCAATCTGGAGACCTGGCCCCCTACGGCAGTTGGGGCAACGGAGCGGCGATGCGTTCCGGTCCGGTCGGATTTAGTGCAAAAAGTCTAGACCAGGCCCTGATGGTCGCGAAACGCAGTGCCGAGGCCACCCACGACCACCCCGAGGGGATCCTCGGCGCCCAGGCCGTGGCGGGCAGCGTCTACCTCGCCCGCAGCGGGGCGAGCAAGGACGAGGTCCGGGCGTTCCTCGTCTCCCGGGTGGGCTACGACCTGGGCAAGTCGCTCGCCGAGATCCGCCCCCGGTACCGCTTCGACGCCACCGCCCGGGGCTCGGTGCCCCAGGCGCTCACCGCGTTCCTGGAGTCCACCGGCTACGAGGACGCGGTCAGGAAGGCCGTCTCCCTCGGCGGCGACAGCGACACCCTGGCGTGCATCGCCGGGGCGGTGGCCGAGGCGTTCTACGGGGGGGTGCCCGAGGCGATCTGGAACCGGGCGTTGGGGTGCCTGACCTGCGAGCTCGGCGCGGTGGTGGTGCGCTTCTACGAGCGCTTCCAGCTGCCCCACTGCTGGGGGGAGACGCGAGCCCCGCTCCCGGCGCCTCCGACCCGCACCACGACCGCGCCTTCCCCCCGGAACCGGCCGCGCCGCCGGGACCTCTCCCCGGTCGCCGCCGGCTGGAGTTGAGCATGGACCTGTCCCTGGACCCGATCTTCCAACAGTGGCTTCACGAGGGGCTCACCGCCGCGGCGCTGGTCGCCGCCCTGCTCGCCGCCGTCGGGGCCTGGCGGCGCCGGCGCCTGGTGGAGGAGCTGGAGCATTCCCTGGACGAAGGCCTGGAGCGGCTGCGCACCGCGTTCGACGGCGCGCTCCGCGACGGCCTGCACGGGGTGTCCCGCGGCCAGGGGGACGCGGCCCTGCAGATCACCGGGTGCATGGAAGCGACCCGCAGCCAGCTCCTGGAGAGCCTCTCCGCCCGCTTCCGGGAGGTGCAGCAGGCGCAGGAGGGCACCCTCACCACGGCGCGGCGCAGCCAGGACGAGCGCCTGGACAAGGTGGAGGCCGCGCTCACGGGGTTCACCGGGTCCTTCCACAGAGCGGTGGGGGAGTTGGAGAACAAGCTCCTGGGGGCCGCCAAGGCCCAGTCCGAGCAGGCGGCCGCGTCCGCCGGCGCGGTGCAGCAGCGCCTCGCCCGGGCGCTCACCGAACTGGGGGAGAAGCAGGGCGAGTCCTTCGGCAGGCTGCAAGACCGGGTCGCCGCCGAACTGGCAGAGGTGCGCAGGGACAGCGAGGCCAAGCTCGAGCAGATCCGCGCCACGGTGGACGAGAAGCTCCACAGCACCCTGGAGAAGCGCCTGGGGGACTCGTTCCGGCTGGTGAGCGAGCGCCTGGAACTGGTGCACAAGGGCCTCGGCGAGATGCAGAGCCTGGCCAGCGGGGTGGGGGACCTGAAGCGCGTGCTCACCAACGTGCGCTCCCGGGGCACCTTCGGGGAGGTGCAGCTCGAGGCCCTCCTGGAGCAGGTGATGACCCCGGGCCAGTACGCCAAGAACGTGGCCACCGTCCCGGGCAGCAGCGAGCGGGTGGAGTTCGCGATCCGGCTCCCCGGCCGCGACGGGGAGGGCAGCGTGGTGCACCTGCCCATCGACGCCAAGTTCCCCCAGGAGGACTACCTGCGCCTGCAGGAGGCCTACGAGGCCGGGGACCGGGTCGCCCTGGAGGAGTCGCGCAAGGCCCTGCGGGTGCGCATCCTTGCCGAGGCCAGGACCATCTGCACCAAGTACCTGTCGCCGCCCCACACCACCGACTTCGCGCTCCTGTTCGTGCCCACCGAGGGGCTCTACGCCGAGGCCCTGCGCCTGCCGGGCCTGGTGGAAGACCTGCAGCAGGGCTGCCGGGTGGTGCTGGCCGGGCCGACCACCCTCTACGCCGTGCTCAACAGCCTGCAGATGGGCTTCCAGACCCTCGCCATCGAGCGGCGCTCCAGCGAGGTGTGGAAGGTGCTCGGCGCCATCAAGGCCGAGTTCGGGAAGTTCGGCGACTCCCTGGCGGCGGTGAAGAAGAAGCTCCAGGAGGCCTCCAACAAGATCGAGGACTCCGAGACCCGCACCCGGGTGATGGAGCGCAAGCTCCGCGACGTGGAGGAGCTGCCGGAGGCCGAGAGCGCAGCGCTGCTCCCGGGGATCGCCAACTGAGGATGCAACCCGAACGACGGAGGGGACCGTGATGACCTGCTCGAAGTGCGGACAAGCATACCAGGACGAGGCCGACGGGCTGTTTCCCCGGCGCGACGACGCCCTGGCGCCCCTGGTGGAGGTGGGTGCCCTGGCCGCGAAGGGCGCAGACCCGAAGCAGCTCTGCCCGGGCTGCCGGGAGGAGGCCAGGCTGTTCGGCGCGGCGGCCCTGTTCGGGCCGGGGGGCCTGGGGGATTGAAGCCACGGGAGGGGTGGGACATGGAAACCGATACGACACTGCCGTTCTACTGGGTGGTCCCCCGGCGGGTGGCCGCGGGGCCGTACCCCGGGTCACCCGACCCGGCCGGGTGCGAGAGCAAGCTGCGGGGGTTGCTGGACCACGGGGTGCGCTCGTTCGTCGACCTCACCGAGCCCGGGGAGGTGAGCCGCCTGGGCCCCCTGGTCCCCTACGACGACACCCTGGCCCGGATGGCCGGAGCCACGGGAGCGGCAGCCACCTACCGCCGGTTTGCGGTGCCGGACCTCTCGGTGCCCACGCCGCTGACCATGCTGCAGATCCTCGACCACCTGGACGCCGAGGTGGCCACGGGGCGCCCGGTGTACGTACACTGCCTGGGCGGCAAGGGCCGCACCGGCACCGTGGTGGGCTGCACCCTGCTGCGCCACGCCAGGCGCCTGCTGCCCCGGGTCGAGCCGGCCTCGCCCCAGATCGCCCTGGAGCAGATCGTGCGGCTGCGGGCCACCCAGGGGGTGCCCGCCCCGTGGGACTCCCCGCAGACGGTCTGCCAGTTCGAGTTCGTGCGGGCGTGGGAGGCAGGGGTGTGAGTCCCGCGGGGTGCGCGGAAGGTGTTCCGAAGTTGCCCCCGTGGGGCGTATGCGAGGAGGAGCGTCGTGGACGATGTGTACCGCCCGATCGTGCGCTGGTGTCAAAGCCTCAGGGGCCCGTTCTGGAATGCGTCCCACCCGGGAGCCGCGGAGGCGCTGCCGGCGTGGAAGGGCAGCGATACCGGTGAAGGAACCGAAGCAAAGCAGTCCGGCGGCGTGTCCGGGATGGAACTGGCTGCCGGGGTCCTGCTCTGCTGGGGGGAGACAGCCCGCTTTCGCAGCCACGGTACGCGTGAGGAGCTGGATTTCTACCTGCTGGCGTTGCTGGACGACATTCGGGAGAGGACCGGACAGCCGTCGCTCGAGGAGTTGGTGTTGCGCGCGGCGGGAGTGGTCCGGGAAGACGATATCCGTGCCGCATCCTGGGTGTTAGAGAGTGCGCTCCGCGTGTTGCCGGACAGCACCCATGTGCGAGGGGACTTGATTGCCAACACGTGGGTTCTCTTCGAAGCCGGGGCGACCCCGCACCCCCGGGAGGCACTCCTACGCATCGTCCAACTCTACGAGAGCCTGGTCCCCGGGGAGGTCATCGCCCATCAGCGGGAAGTTCTGGAGTACGCCTACCTGGCGTCTTTGCACCTCACCGGTGCCGCCGAGCGGATGAAGGTGCATTGGGAAAACGGTGTTGGTTCCCACATTGAGGACCCGCTGCGGCTGGAAGGGGTCCGCCGCATGCTGGCAGCCTCCGATCTTCCCCCAGAGGCGCTCTATGTCCTGAATCAGCGGGACAGGCTGGCCACCTGGACGGCGCCCAACCCGGCAGAACCGGTATGACGATCGGTGCCCTTGATCCTGGCCGATTTCACGGAGCCCTGCTCGGCCTCGCCGTCGGCGACGCCCTGGGCACCACCGTGGAGTTCCAGGTCCCCGGCACCTTCGAGCCGGTGACCGACCTGGTGGGCGGCGGGCCGTTTCACCTGGCACCCGGCCAGTGGACCGACGACACCTCCATGGCCCTGTGCCTGGCGGAGAGCCTGGCGGAGCGGGGCGGCTTCGACCCCGCCGACCAGATGCGCCGCTACCTGCGCTGGTACCGGGAGGGGGTCTGGAGCAGCACCGGAAAATGCTTCGACATCGGCACCGCCACCCGGGGGGCCCTGGAGCGCTTCGAGCGGACGGGTGAGCCGTACAGCGGCACCGACCCCGACGCCAAGGGCAACGGCTCCCTGATGCGCCTGGCGCCGGTGCCCCTGTTCTTCGCCGCGGATCCCGCCAGGGCGATCGAGTTCTCCGGGGAGAGTTCCCGCACCACCCACGGGGCGGCGGTCTGCGTGGACGCCTGCCGCTACCTGGGGGCGCTGATCGTGGGGGCGGTCAACGGG
>JARGFW010000092.1:0-5657 GCA_029211085.1 Deferrisomatales bacterium
CACAACCCGCGGGTGCTCCGCTCGAGGCATGGAACCTTTAGAACCTTTACAGCGTCCCCCGGTGTCGATATTTACAGCGTCCCCTTGGGGTTCCTCTATACTCCGCGGCCGTCAAGCCCGCCGCTGCGCCTGAAGACGTGCATCGAACAGTGGCCTGAGATCTCGCGTGCGCTCCGGGAGCCCCCGCGCTGCCGCACCCTGCAAACGGAAACCCTTGAGCAAGCTCAAGCTCTTTTAAGTTAGCGCTTATGCCCCTCGCCCCCCGTCCTAGCCCTCCCTTTGTGAATTTTGCGGGCTAGTGCACACGGCTCCTGATACTGAAAACGTAATTACGCGGAGGTAGTAGCAATGGTGAATGAAAAGAAAAGATCCGCTGTCGGGAAGTCTCTGGCTGCAGGGTTGGCGGTCGTCGCGATCGGGGTTGCCTGTCTGGTTTGTACCGGTTGCGACACGCAGGTGGCCGAAACGCAAAAGGAGCAGGTTGCGGCAACGGACGAGCCAAAATGGCAGGACGATTCGGTCATCTTCCGTTTCAATGATGAGAACGTGACCTTTGCTGATATCAAGGCAATATATGAACACAGGACGTTGAAGCCAGACGAACGGTTTTCCGACTTTCCAAAAAGCGAACAACTTAGGTTCATGAAGCAAATCGGCATGGAGTTGCTTCTTGCGAAAGAGGCGAGCAGCCGCGGAATTGAAGAAACCGCCGACTACCGGCGCAATTATTACATGTGGTCCTTGGATAAGCTGTTCCCGCTGTGGATTACCAGGGAAATTGCCGAAAAGATCACCATGACCGATGAAGAAATACTTCAGTACGCGCCCCTAGCGCTGCCTGAAGTGAAGGTGCGTATTCTTGTCAATAACGACCCAGACAAGGCGCAACAGGCGTACGAGAGGATAAAGTCCGGGGAAGACATGTCAAAGGTGATTACAGAAGATTCGGAGGGGTTGTCGAAGGCAGTCGGAGGTCTCAGCGGCTGGATGAATGAACAACAAAGTGCTTATTTCCCCTCACCGGTGATCCGGAAGTACCTGGATGCCGAGGTCGGCACCCTCTTTCCCCCTGCATACCAGGACGTCGGTTTCCTGGTCGTGCGGGTCGAGGGCAAACGTTCGGCCGAGGAGGTCCGCCAGCTTTGGCTAAGCCAGGTGCGGAACGAATACGTGCTGAAACGACAGCAAGAAGTCTATAAGGAGCGGCTAAGGAAATTGCGCGATGAGGCCGACATTGTAGTCCACGAGGGGGTTGTCGCGGGTGTTGTCGAGCAGAACCAGGCTGCGGCTTCGGGCGCGCTGGTGGAAATCAACGGCCGCGAATTCACGGCTTCGGATGTAATGGGCGATTCCCTGTTTGGCCAGCACGGGGCCGGGCCCGTCGATGGGCGCATCGACACGTTCGTGACCAAGGTGGTCATCACCGACCGAGCCAAGGAGATGGGATTTGAAGAGGACGCCGAGTTCCAGCAAGCATTGAAGTACGACAGAACACAACTCCTCAGCGATACACTCAAGCAGGCAATTTCCCGAGAAGCGGAGAAGGAGGAAATCACAGACGAGCAGATCGAGGCATTCATAAACGGTTTTCCCGAAGAATTCACCATCCCCGAAAAGAGAGCCGTAAGCGTTATCGATGTCCGGTCTTCCGACAAGGCCGAGGAGATCACTGCAAAGCTTGCCGAAGGAGGCAGTTTCGAGCAACTCGCCATCGAGTTCAGCAAGCACACCGACAGCGCAAAGAACGGTGGAGCCCTCGGAACCTACGCTGCGGACCAGATGCCGCCAGAGCTCTCGGGCCCTATTTTCAGCCTCGAAGAAGGAAGCTATACCGACCCGGCTGTGGCGGTGTACTCGGAAGGCGTGCCCGTGTGGTTGATTTTGAGGGTGGATGCTGTGGAGAAAGCCTCACCCATGTCGGTCGATCGCGCAAAATCGCTCAACCTCAAGCCGCGCATCAGGACATGGCTGCGCACCAAATCCTTGGCAGATCTGGTTAAAACGGCCGGGGAGCGTTTCGGGTACAAAAATTGCTTGGAAGGCCCATGCTAGCAACGAGAAAGGAACAAGATGAAAAATGCATCAGGTAGCCCAAGGTCCAAATTTCTTGTCGTGCTCGCGATTGCCGTGGGCCTCCTAGCCTCCGAGGCCCTCGCGGTGTCACCCAGTTGGATGCCAGGTTTTCCCATGCGAATGGGCCCCAACGTCATGCTCATGTGGGCACCCGTTCCCGGGGCCGGCTCCTACAATATTTACCGCAGCAATGAGAAGGGGCAGTTGGGTGAGAAGATCGCCACCGCCCCGATGAACAACCACATGGACATCAACGTCCCGATGGAAAAGGACGCCGTCTACACCGTCAAGGCGCTGGTGGGGGGCGCGGAGGGTGACCCCAGCGCTGCGGGCGTGGTCGCGGGCGTCAAGCCCCTGGACCCGCCCACCTGGGCGGGTGAACTGGTGATCAACAACCAGCTCAACCTGCGCTGGGATACCGTGCAGGGCGCCGCTTTCTACAATGTGTTCAAAGGGGCCACCAAAGAGGGGCCGTTCGCCTTGGTGGGGTCTGTGCAGGAGGGAAAGTATATCGACACCACCGTCGAGCCGGGAAAGACCTACTACTATCAAGTGAGTGCGGTGGACAAGAACAACGCTGAATCACCGAAGTCGGCTACGTTTGAAGCGATTATCAAGGTTGAGGTGAAGAAGGCAACCGTCGAGGCGTATGACTATGCCGAGCAACTCCTGAAGTTCCAGGAGTACTGGTACGGCTCGGTCGAGATTCCCATCAACAGTCCGCTCCAATCCGACGCGGTGTCCGATGGGAACAGCGTCTACGTCTCCACCCCGAGTGGCATCGTCGTTCTCGATATGTCCGGGGCACCGATCGGTGTCTTGGCTGCGCCGGCGAGTTATCAAGGGGTGTGGGGGAGCCCTTTGTATATTGACGCGGCTGAAGACGGAACACTTTGGGCCACGTGGACGAACTCTACGCACATGGTTCGCCAACTGGACCCGGCATCTGGTGCCGTGCTTGTAGAGTTCAACATCGAGAAGCCGACGGAGTTCTACGCCGACCGGCCCGAGGACTGGGAAAAGGACAAGGCGGGCAATGTGAGCCCTACCGGTATCAGCGTGGATCCCAGCGGCATGGTGTGGATCACCGACAACTTCTTCGGCCAGGTCATTATCGTTCAGCCCGACGGCACCGTGGTCAAGCGCATCGGCGAGCCGCGTAACCGCTCGGCCGACATGGAGTTCATGGGCGGACTCACCGCCATCGTCTATGACAAGGCTTCGGACCGCATGTACGCGCTAGAGCCGAAGACCGGCCGAATTAAGGCTTTCAACGCGAGCACCCAGGACTGGGTGCAGAACGAAGACGGCACTAACTTCTACGGCCGCGAAATCAGGGGCGGAGGACCAGGGTACGTCACCTTGCTCCGGGGTGTTTCGCCCATGGGGAACGGCGACCTCTTAGTAGTGGACGGGGGCACGAAGAACGTCTTGGTGTACGGAGAAGACCTGAAGTACAAGCACAACCTGGTTGTCAAAGCGGGACAACCGGTGCTCGATGAGGTCAACTCGCCGACCGTGCCGTTTGTCATGGGCAAGCGAATCTTCATCTCCGAGGTCGCGGAGTCGCGATTGAGCGTGTTTGGCTACTGAACCACTCTTCGGGAGGAGTGGAGAAAGGAGGATGGAGGAGGGAAGGAGGAAAGTGTTTGCAGTACTGCGGGATGAAAGCGGTTGCAGCCACTAGGAGGAAGCCCGGAGAACGAAGAGTCCCCGGGACTGTCAAACGAACGCAATCATCAAGGAGAGAGTGATGAAGCAAATGCTGAGAATGGTTGTCGTGGGCGCTCTTGCCCTTGCACCCTCGGGGGTATGGGCGGCCATCGATGGCTCCCATCACGACATGACAGTTTATGACGCCGCTTCCGGTGAAACCAAGAAATGCGCGTTTTGCCACGCCATCACAGGCATCACCGCTAGCTACAGCGGCTACGGACAAACCGGTACCTTCTGCGTCGCCGTTTGTCACGAGGGCAGCGTCTCCGGGTTCACTGGTTCCACCCCGGGGGCCACCGGTATCATGAGCGATGGCACCGCCGCGAACCGATGGGCCACCCAGGCGGGCGTCCCTGGCATCGCCAACGTCTCGTTCGGCGATGCTGCCGGATCCTCGCACGGCGAGGTTATTGGCGTGATCCCCAGCCCCGACCGCGCCGCCGACGTTGGAGCGACCGGTTGGCCGCACACGAGCGGAACGACCATGGAGTGCACCTCCTGCCACGCGGTGCACGATTCCACCAACCCGCCGTTTCTCAACGGCCTGATCAGCGGCGCCACCAACGCCGCGTCCTTTTGCCAGAGGTGCCATGCGGGGTCCGACGGAGCAGGGGCCGGGCGCTGGGTGGGTATCGCGGGATTCGGACCCCACCCGGTGGAATTCCCGTTTGTCAACGGCGCCTCCGACCGTAGCGCCACCGCCGGGAAAGACACCCGGCAGATGGAAGTCAAGGCTCCCATCCTCCGCACGGCCCTCAAGGCCGCCTATACCGGCCGTGCCCAGCTGGACGCGGACGTGAGCGGCAACGCCTGGCGCACCGGTGGGCACTTCATCGACCCGGCCACCGACCTTCCGGTGTTCGGCGCCGCCACTTCGGCTGCCCTGGTGGGGATGCAGTTCGGTTGTTACAGTTGTCACTCCGCGCACCAGAACAATGCCGGCCTATCCGCCGACCTCATCCTGGGCAGCATCAACGAAGCGCTCGACACCGGTTCCACGTCCAACTTCTGCACCGCCTGCCACGGCGCCACGGCCACCCCGAACAACCCGGGAACCAGCCTTTACTACCACCCGGTCAACGAAGAGACCACCTCCGCGGACGGGACCACCTTCGGTCACGATCACACCACGCACGCCGGGGTCGGCTCCTTCCCCATCGTGGTGGACAACGCGGGCTGGGTTTACCAGGGATCAGCTAACAGCGAAGTCGTCTGCGCGAGCTGCCACGCCGTGCACGGCGGCATCGCCGGCCAGATGGCGATCCGCGAAATTGACACCACCATCCAGGTAACCAACGGCGACGACGTGTGCTTTGCCTGCCACCAAGCGTCGATGCCCCAGCCTACCGTCGCCACGGCCGCCAACTATCACCACCCGGGCCTGGATGACGCCAACTCCGATTACACAGGCGCCGAAAACTTCCCTGCTGCGCTCGGTTGGACCTACACCGGCGGTTACGGCGACCTGAGCGACGGCTTGAGCTGCCCGGATTGCCACATCTTCCAGGCGAACGGCACGTCTCGCGCAACTGCCCACAACTGGTAAGCACGACCACAGAGGAGGTAGTATGATGAGAATTAAGATTGTAACCCTTGCTGCGGTAGTTGTGGGTGCGGCCTCGTTGAGCGCCACAGCTGCTATCAACCCCGCCTCGCCCGGGCTGCCGGGCCAGAACAACGCCACGCCGTGGACCTCCGCGCAGCCTACCACGTACGGCTACAGCCCTGCGCCTGCCGCCCTTACCGGCAATCCGTCCTCGACGATGTGCGTGGAGTGCCATGGCGTAAACCCCTCGGCCAGGGTGATGGGTCCCGCCTATGACGGTGTCCCGTACCGGGGCGGCACCTACGCCACCGCGCGTACCGAC
>JARGFW010000092.1:5667-18485 GCA_029211085.1 Deferrisomatales bacterium
CTGGGCTCCCACACCGTGATGACCGCCCTCGGTAGCACCAACTCGGGTGGTGGCTGGACAGGTGCGGCCGCTGGGGTGCGTACTGGTGGTCAGTACATGAAGATCACCGCGTGGAGCACCCTTGCGCAGTCCAAGTATGGTGATCCCGCCGGGTATACCAAAGACGGGCCTGCGGCCGACCGCGCGACCGACTGGGATATGCTCTGCGAGTCCTGCCACAACGTTCTCGTGAACGCTGGCGACCAGCTCTTGGTGGAGGCGTACACCAACGCCTCAGTCGACACCCTGTGTGTCGGCTGCCACGGTGGCACGGTGGGTGAAACCTACGCCGGCTTCCACGGTAATGGCAATCTCAAGGCCTTCGGCACATCCATTTCGCAGGCGACCTACACCGGCCTTGCCGGTCGCAAACGGCACCACGTCTTGAATGCGGAGACTCTCGACACCGTGGCCCCCAGCCCCTACGACCCGGATAGCGACGTGGCGACGAGTGACTCGGTCATGTGGGCGCCTTCCTACTCCAAGGAGCTGGGCACCGGGCTCTACGCCACCTGGACTGAGGATGCGACGTCGCCCATCGGCGAGGGCGCGGTTTTCACCTTCCGCAACTTGGTGAACGTATCCGGCGTGGGCACCCTCTCCACCGCCGCCGCCGCCGGCGACATCCCGACCGGTACCGAGCTGCGCTGCACCAGCTGCCACCGTCCGCACAACGCGATCACGAATGCCGGCGCCTTCATCCTCCGCTCCGGCAACGGCGCCGCTACGTTCCCGTCCGGCGTCGGAGTCACCGGCATGGAAAGGCAGGTGGACAATACCAGCACGGCCGTGTACGGAGAGTACACGCCGATCTGCGCCGGTTGCCACCAGGGCTACGGCATCTAAACACGGTCTGCCGTCCGAAGTGGAATGGTTCCCCTTCGGCTTCGACAGGGTTGATTTCTTGCGGTGGGTTGGGACAGATACAGGTCCCAACCCACCGGTTACCCATCATAATTGGAGAACGACCGAATGAAGAAACTTGCTTCCATCGGGTTTGCCTTGGCTGCGATCATGTTCGTGCTCGCGGGCACGGGGTTCGCCGAGGCGTTGCCGGCATTCAAACTCAAGAGTGCCGATGGCTCCATGGTTTCGAATGAGACACTGAAGGACAAGTCAGCCGTTCTTGTTTTTGCCCAGACCGCATGTTCCCAGTGTCGGACCGAGATGAAGGCCATTGACAAGAATCTGGAGGCTATCCAGGAGAAGGCAAGGGTTTACGTCGTCCTCGTCGACACCAACGAGGAACGCGGCGCCATGCTCTATGAGCAGATGGGCTTCAAGGCGCCTGTGATCTTCGATAGCAGTTACAGCCTCCCGTCGGCTCTGGGTATCAACGCTACTCCGGCCACGGTGGTGGTCGACAAGACCGGTACCATAACCATGAAGCAGGTGGGATATTCCCCAGCCGTTATTTCCGATATCATGGGGAAGATCTAGCAAGTCGGCAGCAGTAAGGAACCGGCGGGACCTCCCTGGAGGTCCCGCTGTTTTTTGTGGGGTAACCAATTCCGCTGATCGTTTGAAACATCTCACGGCTGTCTGTAGTATTCTGCCAGGGTTGTGTCGTCAGGACTGGACTTCAAGATCCCTTCGCAGGAGACACTCTTGGGTATGGTGAAAAGCTCGTTGTGCGTCCTCGTATCTTGCATGTCAGTGCTGCTCCTCTTCGGTTCGGGCCACGCAGGGGCAAATCCTGCGCAGCCAGGGCTCCCCGGGGAGTTGAACGGTACCCCGTGGACCACGACTGCGGCTCGGGGATATTTGGCACGCAGTATCACTGGCAACGGCGTGTCGGCTATGTGCGTGGAGTGCCACTTTGCAAGTCCATCGGTGACCACCGCGGCGCCGGCCACGCTTCCTGCCGGTGACAACGAAAGCATGTACCGGGGCAGCCATTTTGTGTGGAACCAGTGGGACGGTATCGACCACCCCACCGCCGTTGCCGCTGCGTTGGACTGGGAAGCCTTGGGGGCTTGGCCCGGTGGCGGCCTAAGCCGGTACGGCAACTCTGCGACCAACCAGTCGGGGACGGGGGTGGTGGGTGAGATGTTGTGCGAGTCGTGTCACAACCTGCTCACGAATGAGGGGGACCAGTTGTTGTTGGGGCCCTATGACAGCACTACTGGCGCGGCCACCTTATGTGAGACGTGCCACAGCAACGCTCACGTTGTGGGACCGTTGCAACACCCTCGGGGCGTGGTGGACAACACCGACGACGCCTTGGTGCGCAATCCTCCGACGGATCCCACCAAGACACAGGGGGTTCGGTATTACCCTTCTCCCAATGTAGTGAGTTGCGTGTCTTGCCATACGCCCCATGACGCCCAGACCGCTACCGGGGCCCGTGTACTGCGACGGGGCGCAAGCCGGGTTGCGGCCGGGGTGGTTCCGGGTGTCTGGGAGCGGCCGGTCAACGTGGTGTATTACGCGGACATTCCGGACGTCGGATACTCCCCCGGGGATGTGGTGTCGCGCAGCAGCAACGGGTTGCACCGCCAGAGCGACATGAGCGGGGGGAACCGGCTTGTAACCAACGGCGATCCCCTGTGTGACACCTGCCACAAACTCAACGATTAGGGGGCTCGATGCTACTGCCTCGGGGGCTGCTCCTGGCCGCGGTGTTGTCGGGTGGTACGGTTTGGGCTGGAGTGGAGGGGACCCACCACGACTTGCGCATCTATGGACTCCCGGATGAGGCCAGCGTGTGTTCTTACTGCCACGTGCCGCACCGGGCCCAAGGTGACGTGGGGTTGTTCGCGCGCAGCGGATCGGCAGAGGAGTTGGGGCCTGTCGGGAGCTTCTGCTACTCCTGCCACGATGGCACGGTGGTGCCGACAGCACTGATCGAGGCGCCGGACGGGTCGGTGGGGTTGGCAGCCCTGCTCGGGTCGCACGGGTACCGGGTCGCAGCGATCGAGGGGCTTTCGGGAGGGATGGAAACCGGGGCGGGAGTTCTTGGCAGTGGTTTGGTCGATCCATCGGTTGGCGGGGCGGCGCCGGTGGTGATGGACTGCAACGCCTGCCACGATCCCCACTCTGATCAGTTCGCTCCTTTTTTGAAGGTTCCCCTGGGGGCGCTGTGCCAGAAGTGCCACGCGGGAAGCGATGGCCTGGGGAAGGGGCGATGGACCTCCGTCGCCGATACGGGGGCCGATAACTGGGCCCATCCCGTGGACATGCCCGCCCGGGAGACCGGCCACGAGAGGTCGCGGGGCATGACTTCGGAGATGTCGTTCCACGGTCCCGACCCGGTGTTCGACATACCGACTGCCACACCGGCGATGCTGCGTGATCCGGGGACACATTGGGACACCGGGGGGCACCTGCTGGGGGACGAGCGCCTGGTGGGCTGCGTAACCTGCCACTCGGCCCATCTGCCGGTGGAAAATCTGCTCGTGGCCACACAGGCACCGGTTCCGGAGGGGGCCGTGTGCGCGGGTTGTCACACGGACGGGGCCAACCGGGAGAACCCCGGGACGACACCCTACTACCATCCGGTGCTGGCGAGTTCCCAGCCTCCGTACCTGCACGACCACGCCGCCCACGGGGCGGTACCAGAAGATCCCAATCTCCCGTCCAGCGGCACCCTGGACCTGTTCGTCGCCCTGCCGGAGGGTTGGCCACTGGGTAGCAATGACCGATTGGTGTGCGAGTCCTGCCATCGGGCCCACCGGGGGGTTCCAGGGGAACGCTGCCTGCGGGGGGGGCCGAATCGGGCCCTGGTGATCTGCAACGAATGCCACGGGGTGGACGAGGCGAATCACCCGAACGTCCCGGATTTGAACTGGCACCATCCCACCGGCCCCCTGGACTACACGGATCCGGCGGTGGCCGGTTTCCCTACGGAACTCGGCTGGTCCCGGGGAAAGGAACTGCCCGGCGACCTCTCCGACGGTCTGCAGTGCGTGGACTGCCACACCGAACTGGCCAAGAGCGCCCACAACTGGTAGCGCCGTCGGCCAGCGAGACGGCTGGACGCCTGGAGACGGACGGCGCCGGGGGGCATGCAGGTCCGACACGCCCGAGTTCGCGCGGGCCGGTTGCACTCGGTCCGCCGTGGGCCGGTAGCTGAACAATGCACAGAAAGGACGAGACGCAGTTGGAGAGGAGAACCGTCTCAACTGTGGTGTCGGCAATGCCGATCCTGGCGGCGGTGCTGGTGTTGGGCACCGCCGTTTCCATGTGCTGGGCCCTATCCGGTGTCCAATGGCAGCCGGGGTTTCCCATGCGCGCCGGCAGCCAGGTGCTGCTCATGTGGCTGCCGGTGCCGGGTGCCGAGAGCTATGCGGTCCTGCGCCGGGATCTGGGTACCAAGGAGGAACGCCGCTGGCCGGTGCGGGGCACCCAGTTCGTGGACGCCGAAGCGGCGTCGGATCGCAGCTTCCTGTACACGGTACAGGCCATGATGGGGGGCGGGGTGCCGGGGCCGACCTCCGAGGTGGTGAAGCTGGAGGGGTTCCGCCCCTTGAAGGCGCCCAAGTGGGTGGGGAACTACCAGGAGGGCCGGGGCATCCATCTGGCCTGGGAGGCCGTGGAGGGGGCGGCGTTCTACAACCTGTACCGGGCCGGGGCGGGGCAGGAACTCTCCCTGCTGGCGTCGGTGCAGAACGTCACCTACGTGGACGGGGAGGTGAAGGTCTCGGGCAAGTACGTGTACGCGGTGCGGGCGGTGGGCCTGCAGAGCCAGGAGTCCCCCAGTTCCGAGGCGTTGCTGGTGGAGGTGACGGGGGGTGCGGCGGCGGCCGACGGGCCGGCGCTGCAGCACCTGCATCTCTCGGTGGCGGCGCGCCTCCACGAGACCGACCAGTACCGTCTTCGGGAACCCACGGACGTGGCGATCGTGGACGGCGCCGTGTTGACCACCGACCTGGGATCGCGTTCGGTGCTGGCCCTGGACCTCGACGGGGTGCTGCTGTACCGCTTCGGGATGCGACCCCCGGAATATGTGGGCGAGTGGGGCATCCCCTGGGGGCTTGGCGCGGGGCCCGAGGGCCGCAGGACGGCGCTGACCTTCTTGCGTTCCCGGAACGTGCGGGTGTTCGGGCGCCAGGGGGACCTGCTGCAGGACTGGCCGCTGCCCAACCCCCCCGGCTACGAAGACGACCCGCGGGTGCCCCAACCCATGGACGTGGCGGTGGACGCTGCGGGGGGCCTGTGGGTGTCGGACTACACCTTCGCCCAGATCGTGCACCTGGATGAGAGGGGCAGGGAACGGGGCCGGGTGGGCACGCCCCGGGGCGAGAAGGATTTCGGGCCGTTTCGCAGCCCCACCTTCCTCGCCTACGACGCCGCCAACAACCGCCTGTTCGCCGTGGACAGCCTGCTCGCCCAGGTGTTCGTGATCGGCATGGACGGCGCGATCCAGGCCCGGTGGGGCCGGCCCCGGGCCCCCGAGGGGGCGCTGAACCTGCCCAAGGGCATCACCGTGACCCGCGACGGCGAGGTGCTGGTGGTGGACGGCATCCGCTCCAGCCTGCAGACCTTCACCCCGGAAGGGGTGATCCGCGCGGTGTACTACAGCCCCGACCTGGAGTACCTGGACCTGCGCGGCCTGGTCTCCGTGGCCGAGGACCCGAAGACCGGGGAACTCTACGCCCTGTCCAAGGTGGACAGCACAGTGTACCGGTTGTCCGTGAGCCGTGAACCGTGAGCCGGGAATCGGGAATCGGGAATCGGGCATCGGGAATCGGGAATCGGGAATCAGGCCACTTGACTTCTGGCCTCCTTTGGCCGATTATCTACATAAACGTATAATTCGTACGTTTAGTATGTTTCGGTAATCCCCGGGAGGGAGAGGAGCGCGCCCCATGACCCGCCTGAGCGCAAGCGAAGTTCGAGAGCGTTTCGCCGACATCTACAACCAGGTCGCCTTCACCGGGGAGCGCATCCTGGTCGAGCGCCATAAGAAGGCAGGGGTGGCGATCGTCCCCGTCGAGGATCTGGAGCTCCTAGAGCGGCTCACCGATCACATCGACGTCAAGGCCGCCCTGGCAGCCCTCAAGGAAGCGGAAGAGGTGGGTACGGTGTCCCTGGAGGACTTCCGTAGGGAACTCGGCATCTGAGGGCGCACAGTGACGCAGCGCTCCCCCTATCAGGTCGATCTGGCGCCGAGGGCCCAGCGGGAACTGCGCAAGTTGAAGCGCCAACCTCGCCTCCTGCAAGCGCTCCTTGATCGACTCCAGACGCTGGCGGGTGAGCCGAAGCCGGCTGACGCCAAGAAGCTCAAGGCTCCCCGGGACCTGTGGCGGGTGGTGGTCAAAAGCGACTACCGGATCATCTACGAGATCCAGGACGCGAAGCTGCTTGTTCTGGTGGTTAAGATCGGCGACCGAAAGGACGTGTACCGAGGCATCGAAGACCTGTAGGTACCCGCGGTCTCGGATCATCGCTTCCGCGCTTCCGGGGACATCGTAGGTCCGATACGTCCGACGGGGACGTTGCAAAGGTTATACGTCCGACGGGGACGTTGCAAAGG
The DNA here is from genome assembly GCA_029211085.1 of Deferrisomatales bacterium. GTDB lineage: Bacteria > Desulfobacterota > Deferrisomatia > Deferrisomatales > JARGFW01 > JARGFW01. The sequence continues at coordinate 12,185 of JARGFW010000092.1, forward strand.
TTATGAAGGTTTTCCAGGCGGCAAGGGGCCTTGGAGAGTGCCGCCTACCGGTGCCGGGGGAACGTCTTGCGCCGCTGGATCGATCAGGCGGAGTTCGACCCAATCCGCGCGGGCCAGCGCGGGTTGGCCAGGAACATCTTCTGGCCGTGGCTGTTGGCGCCGTAGACGTGGTCGTCGGAGTGGGCCCGGGTCATCAGGGCGCCGTAGCCCTCGCCGGAGTGGTGGCACGAGGCGCACATCGCCGAGATGGTGCCCACCTTGCCCTCGAGCACCAGTTCCTGGGCCCAGCACTTCTCCCCGGCGGCCTGGTGGGGGATGTGGCAGGCGCTGCAGGCGCTCCCCGCGTCGGCCAACTCGGTCTCGTGGGCGGTGCCTACCACCGAGGCGAGGGCACCTCCGGAAAAGAAGAGGAGAAATACCGCGAGGAGCCCAGCTGTCCGCTTCACAGTCACCATTTTGGCTCCCTCGGCCCCAGGGGCGATGCTGATTCCTGCCCCGTCTCTCGAGTTCTTTAGGCGCGTGCTCAGCGCAGAAGCACACTGACGGTTGTGACGCATCGCCCATCGGGTGACTGGGCGCCTGGTCCGTCCACCAGGTGGTTCAATTATGCGCTGGTCGCCGGGATGGGCTCGGTCGTGCATCCTGCCATCGTTTCGGTTGCCGCAGTGGCAAGGGAGACGAGTTCTCAGATTCCCCGGTACACTTCCCGTCGATGCCGCACACGGACGATTTCCACGACCACAGCTTCCGCCAGCACCGAATAGATTACCCGGTAGTCACCCACACGAACGCGGTAAGAACCAGTCGATCCAGTGATCTTCCTGGCGCCGGTGGGGAACGGGCAGGCTGATAAGTCTTCCACGGCCGTCAGGATCTTGCGGGCGGTGACAGATTCTAGTCTCCGCAGATCTTTGCTGGCGGAGGTTTTCCAACGGATCCTATATGGTCCCGTCACGAGTCAGTTCCGCAACCAAGTCTGCATGAGTGATCGTTGGTTCATCCCTTCGCTCGACGATCTTGGCCAGGTCTTCGAGATCCTCAAGCAGCAGCAGGTACTCTTGGATCGGCAAGATCACGGCGGTCTTCTCGCCACGGTCGTCGGTCACGAACTGAGGGTGCAGATCTTGAGCGGTTGACATCGGAACACTCCTGTTGACCGGGACTCACGGTGCGGTCTGTGTGCAACTGTACTATTCGCTCCGTGGGAGAGCAACGAGACCGGATCGGTCGTGGCTGCGCAAGACAACGCATTGCAGGGTGTGGGGCAGCCACCCCGAGGGCGGGCTCCGTGGATGGGGCGCCCGGCCCTTTCGTCGGCAAGAGGGTCCCGATCAGCCGTCGCGCACTGCGATCCGTCCTTTGCGGGCGGACGCAAGCAGGCCCCGAGCGTGCTCACGGCCTTTCATAGAGAACCTTCCCCCCCTGCAACGCCCGGGAGGCAAAGAGGAACGTTCCTCAGTTACTTAGCAGCTTCGAGGGAGGACGCGGGGCGGCATGAGCCCAGCGCCGCCCCTTCTGGTCCAGAGCGCATGCCCTCCTGCTACGACAGCGCCTGCTGCAGGTCGCTGCGAAAGGCGTCGAGGGACTCGGCCAGGACTGCGCGTTTGTGCAGCATGGAGAGGACGGGCTCCTGGGCGATGTGCGCCAGGCCTGCGGCCACCGACTGGGGGACCACGCCGAAACGGGTCTCGAGAACCTCGATGACCGCGGCCCGGGCCTGCTGTCGCAGTCCCTGCTGCAGCCCCTGCTGCAGCCCCTGCTGTAGCCCCTGTTCCTTGCCTTTTTCGATCCACTGCTGTGCGAGGGTGGGCATGATGGTCTCTCCTTGTTCGGGAATTGCGTCAGCCAAGGCGCGGCCCACATCTTCGGCGCTGATGTGGACGCTGGCGCCGCACAGATACCGCAGCAGTGCTTCCACCGCGCCCAGGGTGGTTGGGCTGGAGGTCACCCGGGTCAGCAGTTTCAGAAGCCCCGGCAGGCGTTCCGGGAGGTCGTCGTCGAATACGTGCTTGAGTGCCAGCAGGGACGCCTGGAGCAGGGCTCCGCCCCGCAGATCGCCGTCTGCGTACTGGCTCAGGTCTGCCACGGTGTACTCGAAGCGCGGGGTGTAACGAACCAGTTCCGCGGGGGTGTCGACCAACGCGGCAAACTCGACGGGCACCGACCATGGGCGGTGGCCGTGGTAGAACACCACCGGCACGATGGGCGGCAGCAACTCGGCGGTTTCCCTGGGCGCCGTGGTTTCCCAGACCCGTACCAGGTAGCGCAGCAGCTGAAAGGCCACCCACCGGTCCGGGTGGGATTTGTGCTCGAACAACAGGTAGATGTAAGCACCCCCTCCGCCGCTTCGTTCCATCCGGAACACCAGGTCCGACAGGTGCGTACTGAGCTCTGCGTCGACGAAACTGTCGCGACAGACCTCCAGGGTCTCGAGGTCTAGGTGGTCCACCACCGGTTTCGGCAGGTAGTAGCGCACGAACTCCCGTGCGGTTTCCTCCCGGCCCAGAGATTCCCGAAAGAAGCGGTCATGGGGATTGGTGAGGTCGGCCATGCCGGCATTCTACCGCTGCCGTAAGGAGAATGCCATTGGGGGCGGCCCAAGGCGGCGTTCCATCCGACCCGGTGGGCTCGGGTTGGCGGAGCAGTTCTTCTACCCGTTCTTCTTCACGTTGAACCAGCTCTTGGTGCTGGACCCGAAGGCCTGTGCGCTCTACGCCCTGTCGAAGGTAGGCGGCGCGGTGTGCCGCTTACGGGTGCCGGAGTGGGGCGAAACGCGATCGATCAGGCGGGAGTTCGACCGAATCCGCGCGGCCAACGCGTTGGTAGATCGGCCAGGAACATCTTCTGGCCGTGGCTGTTGGCGCCGTAGACGTGGTCGTCGGAGTGGGCCCGGGTCATCAGGGCGCCGTAGCCCTCGCCGGAGTGGTGGCACGAGGCGCACATCGCCGAGATGGTGCCCACCTTGCCCTCGAGCACCAGTTCCTGGGCCCAGCACTTCTCCCCGGCGGCCTGGTGGGGGATGTGGCAGGCGCTGCAGGCGCTCCCCGCGTCGGCCAACTCGGTCTCGTGGGCGGTGCCCACCACCGAGGCGAATGCGTGGCCGGCCAGGAACAGGACGCAGCACGCGAGGAGAGCGTTCACCCGGGTTGTCGAAGTCATCGCGGTCCTCTTGGTACAGGAAGCGTGAAGCGTCAGACGTGAGAGGCCCAATACACGGGCCTTCTCCTTTTGCGGGGCTCGGCCGGTGGGCCAAACGGACCCTATGACTCTTGCCTGAGAACTAGGGTCTTGATCTGCTCTTCCCGTTCACCGTTGCTTCCTACCCATCGATGCGCACTCCCTGCTCCACGATCTTGCGGGCTAGGCTCGCCGCGGGAGGGTGAGCCAGCATGTAGCCGGGGAAGATGTGGAGTTCGATGTCGTCGCCCAACAGCCGTTGGGTTTCCGCAATGATTTTCGCGCGGGTGTTCAGCGCCCAGGTCTCTCCCCCCTCGACAAACGCGGCGACGTCGATGTCGCTGTCGTCGGTGGGTGTTCCCCAGGCGTGTGACCCGAACAGGAAGGTGCCGACCACGGTGCCGTAGCGGCTTACGATGGAACGGACGGGCCGGACTCGTAGGGTTAGCCCGACAGGGACTTCAGCCATGCGATGACCTCCCGAGTCTGTTCGAGCGTTTCCCTGGCCAGCGGTTCCGTCGCCGCTGCGGCGAGGGAGCCAAGCTCCTCTGGATAGCGGGTCTCGATATAGTAGGCCGCCAACAGCCGGAAGCTCTCGGCCCTCGACTCATCCACCTCGAGCCCGGCCCTTGCCGCCAACCGCATCAGGTTGTGCAAGCGAGGTGGTGTTTCCTGGGTGCGTAGTACGATGAGGCTCTTGAGCATCTTCTCCACCGCTTGCTGACAGCAGAAAAGGACGTAGAGCCAGCGGCCGGTGCTGTACATCGCCGCAGCCGTCTCGAGGTCGTACGCAGCCTGCTCGGACCAGCGGGTCGCCATGCACTCCATTCATTTCACTCCCTGGGCAGAGTGGTGATGCTGGCGCTGCACCTGCTACCCCCCATCGAGGGGCGGAGTTGCCACCCCGCTCATCCGGCGCACCGAGATGCGCCGGGTGGCGGCGTCGTACACCCACAGTTTGCCGTCTCCCGCCCGCATCGCCAGGTTGGGCTTGCGCAGGGGCAGATCGGCCCGCTGGGCGTAGACCGGGTCGGGGCGGGGTTCGGGTCCGGAGATGTGGTACAGGTAGCGCCCGCTGGCGGCGTCGAACACCTGCAGGCTGGCCACCGCGGGGTCGGTGAGGAGCACCTTGCCCTCCTCCCAGGGGGAGACCCCGTGGATACCCACGAACCCCCCCATGTAACCCCGCACCTGGCCCCCGAAACGCGCCACGACCTTGGCTCCTTCGTCCACCGCCACGGCGCGGTGGCTCAGGGGGAAGGTCAGCAGGGTGGCGCCGGTTTTTTCGAGCGCGAACAGTTCCCCCACCCCGGGCAGGCGGAGGCGTTCGCCGTCCTGCAGGTAGTGGGTGATGTGGCCCAGGACCTTCCCCTGGTAGTCCAGGCGGTAGATCAACTGGAAGCGTTGGTCGGTGATCCACAACTCACCCTCGCGGCACAGCACCGAGGAGGGGGTGGCGAGCTGGGACTTCATGTGCTCGGGAAACTCTTCCCAGAGTTCGCGCTGTGTGACCGGCGGGGTGGGGATGCCCCGGGCCCAGAGCAGCACCCCCTGGGGGTCGAGGCACGCCAGCACGCCGTTGATGGCGTCGGAAACATAGGTCTTGCCCCCGGGCCGTGGGCCAGTTTCTGGGGGATCAGCTGGTACCCGGTGTCCTCGAACCGGTACGGGCCCCAGGTGAAGCGCAGCTCGCCGTTGGCGTCCAGGCTGTGGATGGTGCGCTGCTTCGGGGCCACCACCCAGAGGTTGTGGTCCGGCCCGGTGCCCAGGTAGGTGACCTGTTCGAGAGGGCGGTCGGCGATAAGTTAGGGAGAAAACCTCCGTGGTCGGCAGGGCCCGGAACACCACCCGGTCTTCTGCCTGTTTCATGCCGGCGACCAGGGTAGCGCCCACCGCGGCGGAGCGCGGCCCCTCCTGGCCCGACAGATCCTTGGCGGTGATCTCGTAGGTATACTCTTCACCCCCCGCCACCTGGGCGTCCTTGAAGGTCTCCTCCTGGACGCTGGCCACCAGTTGCCGGTCCTGGCCTGGCCGCGAGCGGTAGACGTTGTAGATGAGGGCTCCCTCGACCTTGTTCCAGATCAGGTCTATGGACCCGGTGGCGGTGCTGGCCCGGGCAATCACCCCCCCGGGCTTGCCGATGTGGCGCACCCGGATCACCCCAGGCTCGCCGGGCAGGCCCAACACCCCCACTGCGGTCACTGCCGCCACCTGGAAACGGTGCTCACCGGGCTCCTTGGGCAGCACCCCCAGGTACTGGTTGCTGGCGACCCGGGCGATCTCCCGGCCGTTGTGGAACACCGCGTACTGGGCGGCCCCGGGTACCGGACCCCACATCATCAGCACCTGATCCCCCACCACCATGGGCTGGCCCGGGAGGAACCGGGGCGCCACCACTTGGGCGTGGGCGGAGGCGCACAGCCCCAGCAGCAGGGCAAGGAGCAGAGCGGGCCGAAGGAGAGGGTTCATCGCGCGCTTCGGGGCATGAGTGGGCTGGTGGCGCTGGCCATTGTAGGTTGCCGTGCCCGGATTCACAACCGTGGGAGTCGGCTCGCGGGTACAGGTTGCTGAACCTGTCCGAGGGCATCGCCGTGCCCCGGGACGGCGAGGTGCTGGTGGTGGACGGCATCCGCTCCAGCCTGCAGACCTTCACCCCGGAAGGGGTGATCCGCGCGGTGTACTACAGCCCCGACCGGGAGTACCTGGACCTGCGCGGCCTGGTCTCCGTGGCCGAGGAGCCCAAGACCGGGGCGCTCTACGCCCTGTCGAAGGTGGACAGCACGGTGTACCGGTTGCGGGCGGTGGGGGCTCAGTGAGGAGGCTGGGAGGAATTGGTTCGGGTTTGCCCCGACCGGGCAGGCCGAGTTATCTAGCGCGTTGAGGTGCGCAGAGCGGCCTCTTCTGTCACACGGTACACGGTCTTGCGGACTGGGCTCGCCGGATTTCGGGTTTGGCCGCGGGGGTCATCCCCTTTTCCCGAGCATCTGCTCCACATGCTTCAACAATTCCGCCACTTCTATGCACGCCGTTTCCCCGTCCAGGGGTGAATCCCCCTCGTCCAATGTCTCATAGCGAAAGCGAACGCCGAAGTCGGTGTACTCCACCAGGGGCCAGAAATGTTCTA
>JARGFW010000093.1 GCA_029211085.1 Deferrisomatales bacterium
GAAGTGTTCCAACGAGGGGCCCCCGGGGGCTTCCCGGGCGAACGCCTGCCCCGCCTGGCGGGCTGCGGCCTCCACCGCCTGGGCTACCACGCCGGCCGCTACGTCGGCACCGAACTTGGCGGTTACCACGTCGTACACGTGGCCCAGCACCTCGGCCTCGGTGCGGCGCCGGGCCAGCAGTGGGATCACCTCGGCAGCCATCACCCCTCCTTCGGCGCTCGCAGAATCAACGCCACCCAGTGCTCTTCTTCGAGCCGCTCACCCACTGGCCAGCCCAGCGCCCGAACCACCCGCTCTTCGTGGGTCGCCTCGAACCCCGAGAGCAGCAGCCTCCCCCCCGGCTCCACCCGCTCCCGAAGCAGCAACGCCAGGGTCTCCAGTTGGCCGACCACGATGTTCGCCGCCACCAGGGGATAGCGGTCGTTCAATAGATCCAGGGACAGCAGCAGCGGTCGGATCTTGTGCTGCAGGTCGTTTAGCTCGGCGTTGCGGCGGCAAGCCGCGTAACCGAAGGGGTCGATGTCCAGGGCGTCGCACCGCGCCACCCCCAGGCAGCCGGCGGCCAGGGCCAGCACTCCGGTGCCGCAGCCCACGTCCAGAAACCGCGTGGGCAGTTTTCCCGCAGCGGAGAGATCCTCCAACAGCCGCAGGCAGAGTCGGGTGGTGGGGTGGTCACCGGCCCCGAACGCCATGCCAGGGTCGATGCGCAGGTTGCAGCGGGCCTCGTCGGGGGAAACCGCCTCCCACGCGGGCACCAGGCACAGCTGCCGGGACACCTGCGTGGTGCGGAAACTCTCGCGCCAGTGGGAGGTCCAGTTCTCCTCCACCAGATCCTCCCCCTCCGGCACGGGGCCGCCGTCGAACTCCCAGTACAGCCGGATCATCTCCCGGCCGGGCATCCCCGCCCCCCAGGAGGTGACCGCCCCCACCGCTCCCCGGGCTTGGGCGGACGCCCAGCGCTCCCTCTCCTCCCCGAGGTGACACGCCTCTTCCACCACCCGCCACTTCGTCCGATTCAACATTCTCGGAGTATACGGCCCGGCGCCCGCCAGGAAAAGCCGCCCGGGTTGGCAGGGAACTTCCGTGACTGGTACCGTGTGACGCGTAGCGGGTGCCGGGTGACACGACACCCTTCACGGATCACGATTCCGCAGGACAGCGGCCGCGTCCTTGCACGTCCTGTACTGCGCGGCACTTGCCCATCCGTGGGCAACGGAATCGCACGGTGTCGAAGAAACCGCCCAAAGGGTGAAACCCCTGGAAGGGGCGAGTGACGGACCCCCCATGATCATCGCCACCTGGAACGTCAACTCGGTGCGCGCGCGCGTCGAGCACATCCTCAAGTACCTGGAGCGCCAGCCCGTCGACGTGCTGTGCCTGCAGGAACTCAAGACACAGGACGCCGATTTTCCCCGGGAACCCCTGGAGGCGGCCGGCTACGCGGTCTCCATCGCCGGCCAGAAGACCTACAACGGGGTCGCGGTGCTGGCCCGGGAGGCACCGGCCGACCCAGTGGTGGGGTTCCCCCATCTGCCCCCGGACCACCCCCTGAACGCCCACAAGCGCCTGCTGGCCGCCTCCGTGGGCGGGGTGCGGGTGATCTCCGCGTACCTGCCCAACGGCGAGGCGGTGGGCACCGACAAGTACTCGTTCAAGCTGGCGTTCTTCGCCGAACTGCGTACCTACCTGGAGGTCGAGGTGGCCCGCCACCCCAAACTGTGCCTGGTGGGTGACTTCAACGTCGCCGCCGAGGACAAGGACATCTACGACCCGGAGGCGTGGGCGGGTGGGGTGCTGTGCTCGGAACCGGAGCGCACGGCCCTGGAGGCGCTGCGCGCGGTGGGCTTCGTCGACTGTTTTCGCAAACACCACGCGGAGGGGGGACTCTACAGCTGGTGGGACTACCGCGGCGGCGCGTTCTGGAAGAACCACGGACTGCGCATCGACCACGTGTGGGCCACCCCGGAGCTGGCCGCCACCTGCACCGCCTGCGAGGTGGACCTGTCGCCCCGCAAGTGGAAGAAACCCTCGGACCACGCGCCGGTGCGGGCGGTGTTCGGGGGGTAGCCTGGGGACGCCCGCCCGATGAACGAACCGGCCAGGTGCACGCAGCTACTCCCTCGGCCCGTGGGCGACCTTGGCGGAACAGGAAGGCGCCATGCTTGACGATCTGGCAGAGGGGCTCCTCAAGGGGGTTCTGGGTGCCATACTCCGCTTCCTGTTCTGGCTCATCGTCGAGGTGTTCTTGTTCTTCTCCGGGGAAGTCGTGCTGTATATCGCAACGCTCGGTCGCAGGAAGCCACGGTGGAACAGCAACGTTGACGAAGGCGTGACCAAGTTCTGGTTCCGCACGGATGTGAGCAGCCTCATCGGCTTGATCTTCTGGTTCGCCGTCCTGGCTGTCTTGGGGCGGGTGTTGCATATATAGACATCGCCAAGCGCCTGGGGGTGCGTGTTGACACTCCACCCGGTGGCCCTGTCTTCGGCAGACATGGGCACCGCCGTGACCGCAAACGGCTCTGCGGAGCCCTTTCTCCCCACAGGAGTGCTCAATGAGCGCGCTACATGAACTGGTCCTCCGCAACCGCAGCTACCGCCGCTTCGACGAGTCCCACGCGATCTCCCGCGACACCCTGATGGAGCTGGTGGACCTGGCGCGGATCACGGCGTCGGCCGCCAACCGCCAGCCCCTCAAGTACGTATTGTCCTGCGACCCGAAGCGCAACGCCGCGATCTTTCCGCACCTGGCCTGGGCCGGGTACCTCAAGGACTGGTCCGGGCCGGCCCCGGGGGAGCGTCCCAGCGCCTACATCGCGATCCTGGTGGATCAGAACATCGCCAAGGAGTGGTGGTGCGACGACGGCATCGCCGCCCAGACCATGCTCCTGGAAGCCACCCGCCGCGGCCTGGGCGGCTGCATGATCGGGGCGATCCAGAAGGAGAAGCTGCGCCAGGCCCTCGAGATCCCCGACAATCTATTGATCCGGCTGGTGCTGGCCCTGGGCAAACCCGCCGAGACCGTGGTGCTGGAGAACGTGGGCCCCGACGGCGACATCCGCTACTGGCGCGACGATCAGGGCGTGCACCACGTGCCCAAGCGGTCCCTGGACGAGATCGTGCTGGGCTGAATGGGTTCCGAGTTATGGGTTTTGCGTTCGGTTCCCGGCTTCCTAGCGTCCCAGCCTCCCGGCCTGCAAGAGATTCCCCTCAAGCCACCCCGCCGATCAGACGATGAGGGGGTTGTCACACCTCCGACCGGTTGGGCGGGAGACCCTCCAGGGGGCCACGGAAGATCCCCTCTCCTGCTCTCGGGTGGAAGGACACGGAGGTCCTCCCTTCCCCTTTTTCTCACCGCCCCGTGCACACCGCACTTCGCAACCCCCTACGAGGCTCCACCCTATGGCCAGACTGGACACCTATTTCCGGGCGATGCACCAGCAGGGGGCCTCCGACCTGCATCTGGTGGCCGGCAACCTGCCCGCGATGCGCCTGCATGGCGAACTGAAGAAACTCAAGGCCGAGGAACTGACCGACAACGGGCTGCGGGAGCTGCTCAGGGAGCTGCCCCCGGCGGAGGCCTGGCAACGCTTCGAGGAAACCGGCGATCTGGACTTCGGCTACGAGGTGGAGGGGTTGGCGCGCTTCCGCGCCAACTACTTCATGCAGAAGAACGGCGCAGCAGCGGTGTTCCGGCTCATCCCGGCGGACATCCTCAACTGTGAACAGCTCGGCCTGCCCGAGGTGGTGCGCAACCTGGCCAAGCTGCACAAGGGCCTGGTACTGGTCACCGGGCCCACCGGGTCGGGCAAGTCCACCACCCTGGCGGCAATCATCGACGAGGCCAACCGGGTCCGTCGCGACAACATCATCACCGTGGAAGACCCCATCGAGTTCGTCCACCAGAGCCAGGGCTGTTTGGTGAGCCACCGCGAGGTGGGCAAGCACACCCGCAGTTTCGCGTCGGCGCTGCGCGCGGCCCTGCGCGAGGACCCGGACATCATCCTGGTGGGGGAGATGCGCGACAAGGAGACCGTGGGGCTGGCGATCGAGGCCGCGGCCACCGGCCACCTGGTGTTCGGCACGCTGCACACCCAGAACGCGCCGAAGACCGTGGACCGGATCATCGAGGTGTTCACCGCCGAGGAACAGCCCCAGATCCGTTCTACCCTGGCCGACAGCCTGAAAGCGGTGGTGGCCCAGAACCTGTTCCGGCGCGTGGACAAGTCCGGCCGGGTTGCGGCCCTGGAGATCATGGTGGTCACCCCGGCGATCTCCAACCTCATCCGCGAGGCCAAAACCTACCAGATCCCCTCGGCCATGCAGACCGGCAAGAAGCACGGCATGCAGTCCCTGGAAACCGCCATCATACAGCTCCTCGATGCGAAGATGATCGACCCCAAGGAGGCCTACGAGAAGTCGGTGAACAAGGAGCAGATCGTGCGCTTCCTCCCGGAACCGCCGCCGGAGGTGGGAAGGTGAACCAGTACCGCGTCGCCAAAGAGGCCCTATCGACCTGGTTGCTGCTGGTGGACGGCAGCCGCCGGGAAGGAACCCTGTTCCTGGCCCCCCAGTCGCCCTTTCACAGCGGGCCCCAGACCGTGGGTGAGCTGATGGCGGAAGGGGGCCGCACCCTGCCGTTCCACGACCCAAACGGGCGGTTCCTGCTGGTGGGCAAGGCGGGCGTGGCCGCCGTGCTGGCCCCCAGCCAACGTCGGGGAGAAGATGAACTGCTCGACCGCATTTCCGTGGCGGTGCAGCTGGCGGGCAACCATCACCTGCGGGGTCACTACCTGGCGGAGAAGGGTGCCGGCGAGCGGCTCTCGGATGCTCTCAACGCCGACGAGGTGTGGTTCCGCCTGGAGTGCCCCGACGCCCTGGCGTGGGTGGCCAAGGACCACCTGCTCATGGTGGATCCCGGCTGAATGGCCGGGACCTCGGGGTGGCGGGCCAACCCCCCGGCTTCCTAGCTTCCTCGCCTCCCAGCTTCCCAGTCGTCCCGCCTTGACAGTTTCCCCACCTCTTCTACTCTGCCCAGCGTAGCCGGGGTGCACCTACCCCCGGGGCCGATCCGACGAGGGCGCCATGATCCAGATCACCATTCCCGGCGGCGACGAACTGCGGCTCGAGGCGGCTCTGCTGGACATGAACGGCACCCTCGCGGTGGACGGCACCATCTCCCCGGCGGTGCTGGAGCGGGTGCGCCGCCTGGCGGCCCGCCTGCGGGTGGTGGTAGCCACCGCCGACACCTTCGGCACCGCGGTCGGCTCCCTGGACGGTATCGGCGTCGAGCTGCGGGTACTCGGCGAGCGCTTCGGCTCCGCTCAGAAGGAAAAGATCCTCGAGCAGCTGGGCCCCGGGCGCACCGTCGCGGTGGGCAATGGGGTCAACGACCACCGCATGCTGGCCCTGGCCGCACTGGGCATCGCGGTGCTCGGCCGAGAAGGGGCCGCGTGGGAAACCCTGCGCCGCGCCCGGGTGGTGGTCACCGACCCCGCCGACGCCCTGGACCTGCTGCTCCATCCGAAACGGCTGATCGCCACCCTGCGGGATTGACGCTGCCATGCCCGACACCACCCGCCCCGCTACCCTGTGGGAGCCCCTGGACGGTGGCGCGGTGCGGTGCCTGCTGTGCGGACACCGGTGCCGCATCACCCAGGGAAGCACCGGGCTGTGCGGGGTGCGCGAGAACCGGGAAGGCGCCCTGGTCACCCTGGTGTACGGCCGACTGGTGGCCGAGAACGTCGACCCCATTGAGAAGAAACCCCTCTACCACCTGGCGCCGGGCTCCCTGAGCTACTCGGTGGCCACCGCCGGCTGCAACTTTCGCTGCAAGCACTGCCAGAACCACACCATCAGCCAGATCACCGGCCAGGCCCCCCTGCCCGGCCGCGCTGTTACCCCGGAGCAGGTGGTGAAGGCCGCGGTGACTGCCGGCTGCCGCAGCATCGCCTACACCTACACCGAGCCCACGGTGTTCTTCGAGTTCGCCCTGGCATGCATGAAGATGGCCCGCCAGGCGGGACTGCTGAACGTGTTCGTCACCAACGGCTACCTCTCCCCCCAGGCCATGGACGCCGCGGCGCCGTACCTGGATGCCGCCAACGTGGACCTGAAGGCCTACACCGAGGGGTTCTACCGGGATCTGTGCGGCGCCCGCCTGCAACCGGTGCTGGAGTGCATTCGCAGCCTGTGGCAGCGCGGCGTGTGGCTGGAGGCGACCACCCTGGTGATTCCCCACCACAACGACGACCCCGCCGAACTGCGGGAGATCGCCCGGTTCCTGGTCTCGGTGAGCCCCAACCTGCCGTGGCACGTCAGCGGGTTCTACCCCACCTACCAGCTCACCGGGGAGCCGCCGACCCCGGTGGCCACCCTGGCGGGGGCGCGCCGCATCGGCCTGGAGGAGGGACTGCGCTACGTCTACATGGGCAACCGCTCCGGGGCGGGCGGAGAGGACACCGCCTGTCCGCACTGTGGCCGGGCCGTTATCCGGCGCCGGGGGTTTGCCGTCATCGCCAACGAGCTCACCGCCGCCGGGGCCTGCCGCGGCTGTGGGGACAACATCGCCGGGCGGGCCCTGGGAGGTGAACCATGAGCTATCAGCGCATCTTGATTCCGTTGGACGGCTCCGAGCTGTCGGAGCAAGCCCTGGACACCGCGTACCCCCTGGCACGGGTCTTCGGCTCCGAACTGCTGCTGGTGGGGGTGCTCGACCTCACCGCCGGGATGTACGATGTGTATGCGGAGACCCTGCAACCTCTGGACCTCAAGGACCAGCTGGAGACCTTGTTGGCCGGGACCCTGGATCGGATGGTGGCCAAGGTGAAAGCCGAAAACCTGCCAGTGCAGCGCTTCCTGGAAGTGGGAATACCCCACGAGGAGATCGCCGGTGTGGCGGAGCGCGAAAAGGCCGACCTGATCGTCATGACCACCCATGGCCGGCGGGGCCTCACCCACCTGCTGTTGGGCAGCGTGACCGAGAAGGTGTTGCGAACCGCCCCCTGCCCGGTGCTGGTGGTGCGCCCCACCTGAGGGCGGGCCAGCCTCTCGGTTCCTGTGCTACACCGCACCCGCTCATCCGTGAGTCGGCCGCTCCCGCGCATCCCTGCGCTGCTCGGCACTCGCTCATCCGTGAGCTCGAAAATGGTTCTTGACTCCGCTGCGGGGTTTGGGCGATACAAAGGCAACTGGAACTGAAAAGGTCATCATATGATCATTACCCGCGCCACCGAGTACTCCATCCGGGCCGTGCTGCACCTGGCCTCCCGCTACCCCGCCGAGGTGGTCTCAAAACAGGAGATCTGTGCAGCGGAGGGAGTCACCCCGGCGTTCCTCACCAAGATCCTCCAACCCCTGATCCGCAGCGGCCTGGTGCGGTCCAAGCGCGGCGTGGCCGGGGGGTTCGCCCTGGCCCGCAACCCCGACAAGCTGACCCTGTTGGACGTCATGCAAGCCGTGGACGAGCCCCTCACCCTCAACCTGTGCCTGCTCGAGGGCCACCAGTGCGAGCGGGAGTGCACCTGCCCGATCCACTCACTGTGGACCACGGCCCGGGAGAAGATCGAGGAGGTGTTCTCGGGCAAGACCCTCTCCTCGTTGGTGGCGGAGCGGACCCAGCGCGAGCAGTTGGTTGGGGGCGCAGCAGCGGACTGACCCCGGGCGGCGCGGCCGCCCTTCCTGAGCGACATCCTCCCCGAGCCTCTGCTCCTCGCCGCACCGACCCGAAAACACCCCGGACCACGACGAGCCTCCTCCGCACCGGCCCTCCCCCGGCTTGACGGGGCCGGGTTCCGCCAGTAGCCTGCCACCCGCTGCTGTTGTTTTCCCCAAGCCCCCCCCGGAAGAGTCGATGCCCCCAGCCGCCAAGTGGCTCCGCTGGCAGCCCAACATGGCCACGCTGCTCACCGCCCTGGCCCCCGCAGCGTTGGCGGCGCTGTACTTCTACGGCTGGCGGGCGCTGGCGGTGCTGACGGTGACCAACGCCGCGGCGTTCGCCAGCGAGTGGTACTTCACCCGCCAGCGCGGGGAGCCGGTGACCCTGGCAGTGTTCGTCACCGGCAGCCTGCTGGCCCTCTCCCTGCCGCCGCGCACTCCCCTGTGGATGTGCGGAGTGGGGGCGGTGGTGGCGGTGACCTTCGGCAAGGAACTGTTCGGCGGCATGGGTCGCAACGTCTACAACCCGGCCCTGGTGGGGCGAGCGTTCCTGTACGTGTGCTTTCCCACCTTTCTCACCAGCGGTTGGGTGGAACCCCTGGTGGGCGGAGCCGGCGGCCTCACCACCTGGGTTGCCGACGGGGTCACCGCCGCTACCCCCCTGCCCAGCCTCGCCGCCGGCCAAGCGGTGCCTCTGCTCCACCTGCTGTTCGGCGCCGTCCCCGGGAGCCTGGGGGAAGGCTGCAAGGCCTTGCTGCTGCTCGGCGGCGCGTACATGGTGTGGAAGAAGGTGGCCAGCTGGGAGATCATCGGGTCCACCCTCGGGTCGTATCTGGTGGTGACCGGAGTTTTCCGGCTGCTCGGCTGGGGCCGAGGCGCCGACCCCCTGCACGGGGTACTCGCCGGGGGCCTGCTCTACGGCGCTATCTTCATGGCCACCGACCCGGTCAGCGCCAACCGCACCCAACCCGGGCGTTTTGTGTTCGGCGCACTGATCGGTTTGACCACGGCGCTGATCCGCGACCTGGGCAACTTCCCCGAGGGGATCATGTTCGCGATCCTGCTCGGCAACACCGTGGGCCCCATCATCGAGGAGGGCCTCAACGCGTGGAAGGCCCGGCAGGCCCCGGGGGAGGCGGCATGAACAAGCGCTCTCCCCTGTATCCCATCCTGTTCATGGCCCTGCTGTCCGCGGTGTTCGGCACTGCGGTGAGTACGGTGGCAGTGGTTACCAAGGCGCGGGTGCGCGCCGGCGAACAGGCACGGCTGCGCAGCCAGGTGCTGGGGGCGTTCCAGATCCCGGTGCCGGCGGACGCCGCGGCGATCGATGCGCTCTGGAGGCAGCGGGTGGAGGAACGCCAGGCGCCGGGAGGGCCCTACTACGTGGCCCGCGGTAAAGACGGCACCCCCAGCGGTTACGGCTTCCCGTTCACCGGGCCCGGGTTCTGGGGGCCGATCAAGGGGCTGCTCGCGGTAGAGCCCGAGGGTGAACACATCCTCGGGCTGTCTTTCACCAGCCACCAGGAGACACCGGGGCTGGGGGGCCGCATCGCCGAGGAGTGGTTCCGCGCCCAGTTCCGCGGCAAGACCCTGGTCCCGCCGACCGACGGCGGGCCGATCCTGCGCTTCGTGTACCGCAAACCGGAAGCCGAGCGGGAGGTGGAGGCGGTCACCGGCGCAACCCAGACCAGCTCGCGGCTGGACCGTTTCCTCAACCAGTTCCTCGCCGATCTCCAGCGGCACCCGGCACTGACCGGGGCGGGAGGGGCGTGATGGACTTCAGCCGCGCCCTGCGCCGCAGCCTGTCGATCTCCACCCTGCGCCGTGGGTTGTGGGACGACAACCCGGTGTACCGCCAGATCCTGGGCATCTGCTCGGCCCTGGCGGTGACCAACCTCATGACGAACACCCTGGTGATGGGCCTGGGCCTGGTGTTCACCACTGCCATGAGCGGGGTCACCGTGAGCCTGTTGCGCAACGCCACCCCCAAGGGGGTGCGGATGATGGCCCAGGTGCTGATCATTGCCGGCTACGTGATCCTGGTGGACGTGTTCATCAAGGCCTACCTCCCGGACATCAGCGAGGCCCTGGGGCCGTACGTGGGTCTGATCATCACCAACTGCATCATCATGGGCCGGGCCGAAGCGTTCGCGACCAAGAACGGGCCGTGGCTCTCGTTCCTGGACGGCCTGGGCTGCGGGCTGGGCTACAGCGGGGTGCTGCTGATCATCGCGTTCTTTCGCGAACTGCTGGGTTTCGGCACCCTGTTCGGGGTGGCGGTTCTGCCCGCGGACATGACCCGCTGGACAATCATGGTGATGCCTCCGGGGGCGTTCTTCATGCTGGCCCTGGTGGTGTGGTTCTTCCGCGCGGTGATCCCGCCCAAGAACGTGGGGGGGAGCTGAGATGCCTGACACCAGCGCCCTGACCATCTTCGTCGCGTCGATCTTCATCAACAACATCCTGCTCGCCAACTTCCTGGGCATGTGTTCGTTCCTGGCCGTGTCCAAGGAGATCAAGACCGCCGCCGGCCTGGGGGGAGCGGTGGTGTTCGTGATGACCCTGACCTCAGGGCTGAACTACCTGGTGTACCGCTGGCTGCTGGTGCCCCTGGAACTGGAGTACCTGCGTTTCATCGCGTTCATCGTGGTGATCGCCGCCTCCGTGCAGTTGGTGGAGATGATCATCGAGCGCTCCAGCCCGGTGCTGTACTACGCCCTGGGGATCTTCCTGCCCCTGATCACGGTGAACTGCGCCATTCTCGGGGTGAGCCTGTTCCTGGTCATCCGCCAGTACTCCTTCGTGCAGTCCCTGGCTTACGGCGCCGGCGGCGGTCTGGGCTGGGCCCTGGCGATCCTGTGCATGGCGGGGCTGCGCAAGAAGATGTCCCGGGCGCGGGTGCACCCGGCGCTCGAGGGGCCGGGGATCACCGTGCTGGTCGCCGGCATCATGGCCCTGGCGTTCATCGGGTTCTCCGGCATGGTAGCAATGTAGGGGGCACGGGCGATGTTCGACGTTCTCACCGCCGCGGGGGTACTGGCAGGGCTGGGCGCGTTCCTGGCGCTGTTGCTGGTGCTGGCCGAGAAGACCCTGAAGTCCGGCGGTCCCACCCGCCTCACCGTCAACGACGACCAGCCGCGCCTGGTGGACGGGGGCGACCCCCTGCTCGGCGCCCTCAAGGAGCAGGGCATCTTCATCCCCTCGGCCTGCGGCGGCCGGGGCAGCTGCGGCATGTGCAAGGTAGTGGTGCGCAGCGGCGGCGGACCGGTGCTGCCCACCGAGACGCCCCATCTCAAGCCGGAGGAACTGGAGCAGGGGGTACGCCTGTCCTGCCAGCTCAAGGTGCGGAACGACATGACCATCCGCATCCCCCCGGAGCTGCTGGAGGTGGAGGAGTACACCACCAAGGTGGCGGCCATCGAAGAGGCGACCTACGACATCCGCAGGCTGCGCCTGGAGTTTCCCAAGGGCACCCAGTTCTCCTTCCGGGCCGGGCAGTACATCCAGTTGGAGGCGCCGATCTACGACGGCCTGGCCGAGCCGGCGTACCGGGCCTACTCGGTGAGCTCGTCGCCCCACACCCCCGGAACCCTCGAGGTGCTGATCCGCAAGGTGCCCCGGGGCATCTGCACCACCTTCGTCCACGAGCTGCTGGTCGCCGGGGACACCGTGAAGATCAACGGACCCTACGGCGAGTTCACCCTGCGCGAGACCCCGGCCGAGGCGGTGTTCATCGCCGGGGGCTCGGGGATGGCGCCGTTCGAGAGCATCCTCGCCGACATGGCGCAGCGGGGAATCGCCAAGAAGGTGACCTATTTCTTCGGTGCCGTGTCGATGCGCGACATCTACGATCTGGAGCGCATGGCCGAGTTCGAGGAGACGCTGCCAGAGTTTCGCTTCGTTCCGGCCCTGTCGCGGCCCGCCAAGGGGGACCAGTGGCACGGGGAGACCGGCCTGATCACCGACGTGGTGGCCCGCCACTACGGCTCCATGGCGGACATGGAGGCGTACCTGTGCGGCAGCCCCGGGATGATCGACGCTTGCATCAAGGTGCTGCTGGACAAGGGCATGGAAGAGGGCAACATCTACTACGACAAGTTTACGTAGAGGCTGTGATCCGTGAGCTGTGATCTGTGATCCGGAAAAAGCCGCTGAACTTACGATCTCAGGTTACTGATCACGGATCACCGATCACGGATTTCCAAGGTGTTCCCATGAAACAAGCTCCGGATCTGCAGCAGGCCCAGCAGCGCATGGCACCCGGTGCCCTGACCATGGACGGGTTCCTGGGCACCGACCCCCGCTCGTTGATCGAGATCCTCCAGGACGACGACGGCGCGGTGCGCCGCCTGGGGCTCACCCACGCCGAGATCGGGGCGGCCATGGGGGTGTTGACCGACCGGGCCATCGCAGCGTTCGGCGGCACCGTGGAGCACGGCGACCACGCCGTGTGCGCCTGCGAGGCGATGGGGCAGATGCCCTGCCCGTTCGGCCACCCGGGGCTGTACCACAAGACCGTGGTGGAGGCGGAGAACAGCGTGACCGGGGAAACCATGATGTGGAGCGTGCTGCAGGTGCACATGGTGGCGGAGCACGGTTTCTACGAGGGCAAGGGCGCCCACTTCCGCCTCGAACCGGAGGCGGTGGCACGGTTTCTGGGGATCTTTCCACGCCAGGGGGAGGGAGCCTGACTGGGCGGCGGGGTGGCCATGGGGGATGGTGGCGGCGCACTTGCCGAGGGCTGGCCCTGCTGCTGGCATGCGCCACACTGGGCGGGGCATTGTGGGCCTGCTCTGCGACCGACGAAGCGGGTCGCATCCGGGAACGGATCCGGCAAGGGGCGGCGCTGGCGGAAGACCATGACCTGGCGGGCCTACTGGAGCTGACCACTCCCGGGTTCCGGGCCGAACCCGGCGACCGAGACGGCGACGGAGTGAGGGAAACGCTGGCGATGGCCTTCTATCACTATCAGCGATTCCAGATTCTCCACCCACGCCCGGCCGTGGAACTGGCGGAAGACAGGGCGACCGCCAGCGCCGCGGTACCGTTCCTGGTGGTACGCCGGGACCGCTCCTACCCGGGGTTGGCGGATCTCGCCGCCGACCCCGCCGCCTGGCTGGCTCGGGTGGGTGAGAACGCCGACCTGTACCACCTGGAGCTGCAGCTCTTGAAGCAGGACGGAGAGTGGCTGGCGACCTCCGCTACCTTGCGGGGTGCGGGTGGAATCGGCCGGTGAGGCGGGTCAACGACAAACCAAAACCCTCTTTTTGGACATTGACTTGTTCTTCGGCCCACAACAAGCCGGGGGTGGGTTGCCCCAGCGCCCGGGGTGGGGCCACCTCGTGACGGGCAAGGTCGCACGGGGATTGCTCCAGCCGAACGCCCGCTTGCCGCCAGCCCAGGCACCGGGTATCCACTACCAGCCGTTCCAGCCCGCGCGCCGGGGCAACCCAACCCCCGGTGGCCCCCCCTACTTCAGCCCCCGCTCCCAGTTCCACTCGCTGGAGTCCTTCAGGGGGCGCTCGGTGTTGAACTTCTTGAGCAGGATGCCCAGCTCCTTGTGGGTGAACGAGCGCCCCTCGAAGTCGAACAGGTAGTCACCCACTCCCAGGCCGCGCAGCTCCGCCATGTGCTGGGTCCAGCACAACGGGGTCTCCGCGTATACGTGAAACCAGCTCTGTCCCAGGGGCTTGGCCACCCGTTGCCAGTGCAGTTCCACGTTCTCGCCGGTGCGGATCGCCTTGTCCTCCTTCCACACCACCCCGGGGTCCAGCCGGGTGGTGAACAGGGGCAGGGTGCCGAAGGCGATGGCCAGGGGCGCGACCGGCCAGCCGCGGGCGCCGACAGCCCGCAGGTTCTCGCCGCTGCTCTCGGGGCTGGTGGTGACCACGCTGCAGCCCAGCTCTTCCAGGGCCGCGGCGGCCCAGCCGTTGAGGCAGTGCAGTTCCCGGCCTGCCACCCGATCCAGGTTCTCCCCGGACAGCAGATCCAGGTGTCCCAGGTTGGTCAGGGCGAACCCCCGGAAGCCCTCCCGGAGCAGGCGCGCGAGCTGGTCGCGGTACACCTCCAGATCCCCCTCGGGGAGCCATGCGGGCAGCTCCCAGACGATGCGGTCCCGGTTTTGGAGCTGCTGCACCAGCCGGTCCCGGGCCCGCAGCAGATCCCGGGTCAGGGGCAGCACCAGCCGGTGGAACTGCACATCGAGACAGCTCTTGGCAGTGGCGATGCTGTCGGCGCGGATCCACAGCCGCTTGCCCGCCGCCGCCCGCGGTGCGCCCTCTCCTGCCTTCCCCCGCAGTGTGACCACCGCCTCGAGGTAGCGACGGCGCTCCTCCGCGCGCGCCTCGTCCAGCAACCGCACCAGCTCCCGGCGCAGGGACTTGAACTCCGCGGGGGGCACGACGACCGGCGGCAACTGGCCCCGGATCTTCAAGGAGGCCAGATGGTAGCCGCTGTGGCCCAGGCGACCCAGGTGGATCTCCAGGGTGTGGTAATCCAACGGGGTCCGCTCGGCGGGGTGCATGGTCACCGGGAACCGGGCCTCGATGCCCGTGGTTGCCACCCGCGCGTGCAGCACCATTTCCCCATCGCCGGCCGTCACCTCCAGATGCAGGGGAAGGCCGCTGCCCGCCGGCAGGGCACGCTCCCGCTGGGAGAGCATCTGTAGATACTCCTCGGCCTTGGCTTCCTTGACCCGGTACACCGCATCGCCGCGCTCCACCCGCTCCGCCAGGGGGATGTGGAACAACTGCCCTTTGGGGGTCTTTTCCCGTTGCACCGAGCGCACGGTGACCGCAGCACTGTGGCCCCGGCGGGTGGAGAACACCCGCAGTCGGTCCCCCCGGCGGATCAGGGGCTTGCTGCTCACGGTGAGGATGCCGTCGCGCCAGCGCCGCACCGTGCCGATGCGGGTGCCCAGGGTGGGGTCGGCCCCCTTGGGCAGCACCTCCCTGGGATGCGGGTGGTGGGCGTAGCCGTCGGTGCCCGGGCGGCCGGGGACCGAGCGCAGCAGGTTCCCGGCCGCCCCCAGGGCCTCGTCCGCCCCGCTGTCGTCGGCGTCGAGCGCCTTGCGGTAGGCCCCCACCACCGCCCGCACGTACTCGGGCCCCTTCAGGCGCCCCTCGATCTTCAGGGAACGCACCCCGATGCGAGCCAACTCCCGCACATGCTCCAGCATCTTCAGGTCGGACGGGGACAGGGGGTGGAACCCCACATCGTCCGGCCCGCGCACGAAGCGCCAGCGGCAAGACTGGCTGCACCAGCCGCGGTTGGCGCTGCCCCCGGTGATGGCGCTGGAGGCCAGGCACAGACCGGAGATGGAGTAGCACAGGGCGCCGTGCACGAACACCTCCAGGGGCAGCGGCGCCGCCTCGGCGATGGCCTTGATCTCGGGGATGGTGCACTCCCGGGAGAGGATGGCACGGGCGAAGCCCATGCGCTCCAACTGCCGCACCCCGGCGGAGTTGTGCACCGTCATCTGGGTAGAGGCGTGCAGGGGCATCTCGGGCAGGAGCTCCCGGCACACCCGCCACAGGCCCAGGTCCTGGAGGATGATCGCGTCGGCCCCGAGGGCCTGGAGCTGCCACAGGGTATCGGCGGTGGCCTCCACCTCCGCTTCCTGCAGCAGGGTGTTGACGGTCACGTACACCCGCCGGCCCTCGCCGTGGGCCAGGGGCAGCAGGCGCTCCAGGTCCTTCAACGTGAAGTTGCGCGCCCGGCCCCGGGCGCTGCCGCCCCCCTGCAGGCCCAGGTAAAAGGCGTCGGCGCCCGCGTCGAGGCCGGCCAGGAATGCCTCCCAGCTGCCGGCGGGGGCGAGGATCTCGGGACGGTCGGATGTTCTAGCGGACACGGCGTGGCTCACGGTAGCGGCAGCCCGGAACGGGGCTGCCTGAGGGGGGGCAGTGCGCGGATTGTAGCCCACTCGGAGTCGTCCGGCCAGGGTCGAGGCCCTGTCTTGACACCCGCGACTGACAATTTACGTCACTTCGGCCTGCCGCACAGCGTCAGGTCGGCAGGGGGGCAGACCCCTCCCGAGTGGCAGAGCACTACATGTAGTCGCAGGCCAGACAAGGGCTACCAGATACAGGTCTGTGCTTTTGGGGAAGGGAAAAAACACGGTGGCACAGCGATTGCTAACTAAAGGGGCGTACGGCGAAGGACGATAAGCAGCGGCAAGACCAAGGATTCCCCGGGTACGATTGTTCCGAGCGCCGGGGAGAAGACAACAACCCTAGCGAGAGACCGTTTCACTCACCCCACAGGAGGACAGTCATGCTAAGCAAACTGCTGAAAAAGTCGAAAGAGAATCAAGGCTTCACCCTGATCGAGTTGATGATCGTCGTTGCGATCCTCGGTATCCTGGCTGCCGTGGCCATCCCGCAGTACCTGAACTACATCGCCCGGGCCAAGAACAACACGGCCCGGTCCAACTATGACGCCGCCATCAACCTGGTGAAGAGCGAGTTCGCCAAGAAGGCAGCCGGCGAGGCCGCAACCATTACCGTGGTGGCCGACCTGAACTCGGGTGGCAAGAAGAATCCGTACGACAACGCCCAAGATGCATTCGTCGTCGGCGCTCCGGCTATGGGCCAGGTCGGCCTGTCTACGACCGACCTTGATGCCGTTGCCATTGCCGGCACCGTAACGATCGAAGGAGCCTGGGACAACATCGCCGGCGTCGACGGAACGGTCGTTATCACCCGGGAATAGGCGGCCACAGGAAGCAAGACTAGGGAGAGGGCACCCGCGGGTGCCCTCTCCTATTCTGAGCCCCAAGGACGAAGCACACGCCATGTGCCGGTACAAGGGCTTCTCCCTGGTTGAGTTGATGGTGGTGGTGGCGATTCTCGGCATTTTGGCCGCCGTCGCCATCCCCCAGTACCTGAACTATATAAAGGCTGCCAAGGCAAACGCCCTTCAGACGAACTGCGCGACCACCGCCGGCCTCATTCGCAACGAGATCGCGAAGCGCAACGCCGGGGGGCAGCCGTTCTTGGATACGCCGGCTCAGTTTGTCGCCGAACTCAATCGAGGGGACAAACGTAGCCCCTACGACCCGGCGTTTGCTGCTTTTGCGGTCGCCGGGTCCGATCCGGGGACGGTGGTCATCACCAAGAACATCGCCGTCACCCCCAACACCTACGGCGTCGTCGCCTATGACGCCTCTGGCAACGCACTCGCCGGAAGCAATATTTCCATAGTCTTGGAGTGACCATGAGACGCAACGGATTTACTCTCGTCGAGCTGATGATCGTCGTCGCCATCCTCGGCATCCTGGCGGCTATTGCCGTACCTACCTACAGGGGCTACGTGGCAACCGCCAAGCAATCCGAGGCCAAGGCAAACCTAGAAACGCTGCGCCTGCTCGAAGAACAGTACTTCGCGGACAACCGCACCTACCTGGCGGGAGCCGATACGGCCGCTCTGATCGCCAACCTCCCGGGGTTCGAACCGGGCAACGTGGCAGATCTGCTCTACGTCTACAAGGTCGAGGCCGGAACCAGCGGTGACATCGCCACTTCGTTCCGGGCCACGGCAACCGCAGGCGCCAACGCCACCGGGGTCTTCACGATCAACGAGAAGAACGAGAAGACGGGGCCGTAGATACTGCTACTTCTCGCCACGAGAACGGATAGCGCTAGCACAGATTTGCCGCGCCATCTGTTGTCGTCGCGCGACAAACCCCCTTGGGCCATCATCTCGGCCCTCACGAACCCCCTCCGTCTTTCCCTGGCTCCCGCCACCCGCGCAGCCAGGCGAGCTGCGTGCAGTCGTCCCGGCGAAACACCAGGGTTAGATTCTTGTATCGGGCCGTCATCGGCAGGAACAACAGCTGCTCGTGCCCCACCCCGAGTTCCCGTAGCAGCTCTTCTGCCTCCCGGAGGAACGCAGGGGCCGCCTCCTTCGCGTCTTTGCCCCAGGGATCGAGGCCATCCGAGCCCCAGCCGGTAAGGTCGCTGCACACAAACGGCTCGAGGAGGTCGGACCGGAGGTACAAAGGGCGGCCGCCCGTCAGCGACTCGCGCCGCAGGGTCTGCTGCCGTTCCGGGTCGGAGGACATGTCCACCGCCGCGAACGCCGGCACCCGGGCAGAACGTCCGAGCAGTTCTCGGACCCGGGGACCGAGGCCGCGGGCGGTGTCGGAGCTGACCGTGTAGAGCGCGCTGTCGCTAAAGACGACCAGCGCGGTCCGCTGTTGAAACACGGTCCACACCCCGAGGCCCAGGGCAAGCGCCTGCAGGGACGCAATCAACGCGTAGTCCAACACGAGGGTGCGAAGTCTCTTGCGGCGGTTGTAGATGATCAGGGACAGCACGGGACCCATCACCAGATCCACCAGCACCACCAGGCGGATCCCCTGCCAGCCCCCGTCGGCCACGAAGTACGGCATCGGATACCAGATGCGCACCAGCACCCACAACAGCACACCAGCAGCAGCTGCGCTGACCGCCAGGTGCACGGTTGCCGCCCGCAGCTTGCTCTTCAACTGCAGCTCCATCTCGCACCCATCTGCCATTCAGGTCAGGTCCAGTTTGTCCTGTCGATCCGGCGCTATCTTTACGTTCCGGGACTTCCCGGCAAACTCACAAGGAAACGCCAAGCTGGCACCACGTCGATGGTTCCGGAATCGACGTGGATCTGGTCTTCCTTAAGGTTCATCCGGGGAATGCCGGGGTCGCCTCGTGAATGAAGTAGAGCCGTAGTT
>JARGFW010000398.1 GCA_029211085.1 Deferrisomatales bacterium
TGGACGGGGTCGACGAGGGTGCGGGAGTTGCGGGAGGCTCTGCCGGGGCTGCGTTGGGCCGAGGAGCAGTTCCGGGCCGGGCACGACCCCCTGTTCCACCACGCCCCAGTGGTACTGGTTTTCCACGCGCCTCCGGCGGAGACGGCGGAGGCGGACTGTGCCCTGGCCGCCGGCCAGGTCAGCCTGCTGGCTCCCAGCCTCGGTCTGGGCACCTGCCACATCGGCTACGCCGCGGCTCTTCTCAAGCGCCTGCCGCGCATCGGGAGGCGCTGCGGAGTGCCCCGGGGACACCGGGGATTCGCCGTGCTCACCCTGGGGTGCCCGGCCGTCATCTGGCGGCGGTTGCCGCCCCGGCCTGCCATTCCGGTGCGCTGGCGATGAGCCGGGTCCGGGTGCGAACTCCGGTGAAGATTCCCCGCTCCACGGCTGCCACCGATGGTTGCACCCGGACCAACCGCCGCACCGTTGCCGATAAACGGGGGATGTCGGCAGGCGGCCAGGAGCCTGGGGAGTCACTAGCGTTGCCTTCCGCAGCCCCCCCGTCTCTCCCCTTGCTGACAGGGGTCTGGCCGATGTGGACTGCAAAGAAGCAACCATCCCGCCGAGGCGGCCTGACACCCCGCCGCGACGCGGTACGATCCCTGCGCGATCTTGGATTCCCACGGGCGGCACCGGGGGGACTCTACCCTCTCGCCGTCGCAGCCGGTGGTGCCAAGGCCGCGTCCCGCTGCCCACGGAGGGGCGAGTGCCGTGCAGCGCAGGATGTGCGAGAACGGCCGCTATGCTCTGGGGCGCCCCCGCCCCCGTTGCATGCCCCGGGGTGCCGTCAGGCATGGAAACTCAGAGGACTCGATGGTCCCAAGTGCCTGGCCGGGTGAGGCACGGGACCGGGCGAGCTTGCACTTCAGAAAGACCCCTTTCAGGGGTGCAAGGGGGTTTGCAGGTTCTCTCTTGCGCAGTGGTGCAAACGGGCCCGGAGCCGCGGGGGGGGCAGCGCCGGAAGAGACCAGGGGCTTCCCGATGGGGGGAAAGCCCCTGATCCGTGTCCCGACAATCTCCGGCGGTCCCCCAGCGGCCCAGTTCTTCTAGTCTTCGGGCAATCTAGGCCGGGAGGAGTGGCCGTCGAGGTGAGCCCCTTAGATGTCCTTCCAACGGCCGCCGAACTCGGCCGACCACTTGTTGAACACGTCCCTGCGCATCTCCTCGCTGTTGAGCGAGGTGGGGGGAAAGTCCTCCATCCACTCGTAAGGCTTCACCGCGTAGATGATCCCGTGGGAGTTGGTGTAGTCGTCGGTGGGCTTGCGGATGCGCGGGTCCAGGGGGCCGCTCCAGGACCGCTTGATGATGTCCATCTCCTTGGGGTCCGAGCGGGTGCAGATGGCCCACATGACGTCTTCGATGTCGTAGGGGTTGATGTCTTCGTCCACGACGACCACGTACCGACCCAGGTATGCGCCGGCCCGGGTCTGGGAGGCGATGTGGCCCGCCTCGGTGGCGTGGCCCGGGTAGGCCTGCTTGATGGACACCACCGTGAAGAGGCGAGAGCCCCCGAAGGCCGGGCAGAAGACGCCTTTGACGTTGGGGATGCCGGCTCGCTCGATCTCGTTGTACATCAGCGCCGACCTCCAGATGCTCCGCCAGAAGCCCTGGTCGCTCGCGAGCCCCTTCGACGGCGGCGACCCGAGCAGGATGGGGTTGTTGCGGTAGTAGAGGGTTTCGACCTTGATGAACGGTTCCTCGCGGCCCTTGCTCGCGTAGGTGCCGGTCCACTCTCCGAAGGGTCCCTCGAACATGACGTCGGTCGGGTTGGCGATGCCTTCGATGACGATCTCGGCGTTGGCCGGGATCGGCAGGCCGGTGACGCGCCCTTTGATCACGGGGACCGGTTTGCCCCGTACCGCTCCCATGTAGTTGAGCTCGTTGACGCCGTGGGGGATCTCGCTTGCCGCCAGGATATAGTTGAGCGGGTCGGCGCCGAACACCATCACCACGGGGCACGGCTCGCCCCGGGAAAAGTACGTGTCACGGTGCATACGGCTGTGTTTTCCGGGAGAGATGTAGAAGCCGACGCGATTGCGGTCGTGGCGCTGGACCCGGTAGGTGCCCATGTTCACCCAGCCGGTGTCGGGATCGCGGGTGATCACCCCGACCCCGGTGCCGATGTAGGGCCCTCCGTCCAGTTCGTGCCACAGGGGGACGGGGAACTTGTCGAGGTCCACATCGTCGCCGATCTCGACGTTCTCGGTGATGGGACCGGAGGCGACTTCTTCACAGGGGAAGGCGTCGGCCTGCTGCGCCCAGTCGCCGGCCTTGACCTTCAGCGCCTCCACGGTTTCCCGGATGGTCTGGGTGGTGGGCAGCCCGAAGGTCAGATTCACCGTCTTGATGTTGGCCATCGAGTTGGTCAGGACCCGGAAGCCCTCTCGGTACCCCGGGAACTTGTCGAACAGGAGGGCAGGCCCCATGTTCTGCCCGTTGACCTGGACCATGGTCCCCGCCTCCAAGTGCGTATCCGCCCCTTCGACGTTCTTCAGTTCCCCGATGCTGTCGGCGAGCGCCAGC
>JARGFW010000399.1 GCA_029211085.1 Deferrisomatales bacterium
CAACTCCTCAAGGGAGACCCAGAAGCGTAGCCGCCTCCGGGGTGTACTTCTCATCGCCTTCCCCGTGGAGAACCAGGGGCGCGCGGACCTCTAGACCGCCCCCTCCCCCCTTCGCACAACGCAACAACACCAGGCTGGCCGGTTGACCCGCTCGCGGGTGCACACAGCGCAGGCTGCTGGGCTGCAGGCCGGACCCCGCACACGCCCCCAGCAGGGCGGGGAGGCGGGCAGCTGGGTAGACGACACAGAAACTACCCCGGGACTGCAGAGCTTGCGCCGCAGCCCGGGTCAGGTCGCTGACCGTGCCACACACCTCGTGGCGCGCCACGGCCACCCCCGGCCGGGGGCTGACCCGCCCGCTCTCCGGAGGCCGATACGGCGGGTTACTCACCACCAAGGGGAACCCATCCCCGACCATCGCACCGAGCCCCTCCCGGTAGTCGGCCACCTGAAAGGTTACGCGTGCCCCCAGGTCGCTGCGGCGTGCCGACTCCCGAGCACAGCGTACCATCTCCTCCTGGATGTCGACCCCTTCCAGCCTCTCGGCGCCCCCCAGGGCCAAGACACCCAGACCCACCACGCCGCATCCACACCCCAGGTCGAGAACGGCAGAGACCTGGGTCTCCGCCGCAAAACGAGCCAGCAGCAACGCGTCGAGGGAGAAGCGGTACCCGTCGCGGGGCTGCACCAGGGTGACCGCACCCCCGAAGGCACCGTCTTGAGTGTAGCCCGCCATCACAGGGAGCGCAGCTCCTCCACGTCCTCCACCAACGGGTGCAGCACCAGCCCGGTGACCAGCTTCGGATAGAAAAAGGTGCTCTTCTGTGGCATGCGCTCCCCCGCCTCGGCCACGCTCTTGACCTGGTCGATGCGGGTCGGGTTGAGAAGAAAACCGAGTTGCAGATCGGCCTCTCCGGCGACGGCGTCGAGAAGCGCCCGGCCGCCCTTTATGTAGCGAAGGTTACGCTGCTCCCCCTGTGCCTCCTCACTGATGCCCAGCAGGCGCTCGATAAGAAGGGAGTGCAGGACGGTAACGTCCAGTCCTCTCAGTACAGGAGATACTCCCTCCCCCAGCACCGAGGAGAGATCCACTCCGTCCCGAAGGGTCAGCGTCCAGCCCCCGGAGGTTCCCTTGACGCACAGCCCGAACCGTTGACGACCGGGCAAACATGCCGCCACGGCATCCAGCAAGGCGGGATCCTCGGCCACCGCCTCCACCGAGAAATACTCCCCAGCCCTTTCCAGAAGCCCACCCACGTCCAGGCCCTTCAAGCCGAACACCGCCCGGTGGGTGGGGAACACGGTCAAGCCGGGATCTCGCATGTTCGAAAGGTACATCATCACATAGTTCCACGCCCCCTCACCCCGGGCTCCCGGGCACTGCCCCCGCATCCACGCTCGATGCGCCAGGGCCGTCTCGTAGCGATGGTGACCATCGGCGATGAAGAAACTCTTGCCCTGCATGGCGGCGGCGACCGCGGCCACCACCTCCGGGTCGGTGACACACCACATCCGGCTCTCCACACCCGCGTCGTCGGTAACCCTGGCGTCGGGCGCGCCCGCCGTGCGCGCCGCCTTCTCCAGCCCCGGAGACACCAGCATGTCCGGGTCATCGTAGAGGCTGAAGATCGGGCTCAGGTTGGCTTTGCAGGCTCGCGTGAGGCGAATGCGGTCCTCCCTGGGCTTCGCATGGGTCTTCTCGTGGGGACGGTACAGGCCCGACCCGACGTCTTCGATCCGCACTGACGCCACAAATCCCTTACGGGTACAGGGGCTGCCGTCCTCTAGCGCGTAATCCTCCTCCAGCCAATACAACGCTGGCGCACTGTCGGCCCGCAACACACCGTCCCGCAGCCACTGGCCAAACAGTGCGCTGGATCGTGTGTAACGGTTGTCACTGGCGTCGTCCCCGGGCAGCATTTTGCCGAGGTCCAGCCGCACCATATTGTGAGAACTGCGCTCATACAACGCCGCCTGCAACGGTTCCCCGATGACGTCATAGGGCGGAGTGATCACCTGGTTCAGGTCGCCGACGATCGAAGGATTGTAACGAATGCCCCGGAAGGCGCAGATCTCGGCCATAAAAACTTGCTCCTGATGCTCTGGATGGGGTCGGAGGTGAAAAACGGAAAGGGCCCTTGCTATCACACCGCGCGGACGCGGCGCAACCAGCAAGAGCCCTTTCCCCTGGAAAGGAGGGTGGCCGGTTGGGGCAACCGGTCACCCGGACCGACCTGGGGGTGGGGCGCCCCGCTGAGCCGGCAAGACCAGGTTCCTCACTGCCTTTCGATCCCTGGAAATGCAGGCCGCGTGCCACGGCTTCCACTGTCACAAGATATGTCATAGGTTACTGTTATCTTACAATTTTCCTGGAAAACTGGCGGCGTCGCGGAACCGGCGTCGCCACCTCCAAACTGCGCCATATCACGCGCCCCGGAGGAGCAATGCCCCAGAGCCGCGATCAGCAAACGAAGAAAGCGCCCCAGGGAGGCTTGGCTCCACAGGGGCGCTTTGTGGTGAAAAGATCGGCGGCGACCTAC
>JARGFW010000094.1:0-8137 GCA_029211085.1 Deferrisomatales bacterium
AGCGCTGCCCGGTCAGCGACTCCACCAGGGCGATCTCGTTGTCGTGGTGGGGAAAGGTGAGGTCGCTCGACGAGGTGTGCACGTCGATGCGCTCGCCCAGGTACTTGGTGGACATGGCGGCGCACTCGATGTGCCAGCCCGGGCGCACGTGCCCCCACTCGGTCTTGAAGCACAGACCGTCCTTCCAGTCCGCCAGGGAAGCGCGCTTGAGCAGGGCGAAGTCCCGGGGATTTTCCTTGTCGTAGTCATCCAGGTCCACCGTGTGGCCCACCCGGATCTGCTCCAGGTCCACCCGGCTGAGCTTGCCGTACTCCGGGAAGCGGGTGATGTCGAAGTACACCGAGCGCTGTTTCTCGTAGGCGTAACCCGCATCTACCAGGCGCTGGGTGAGGTGGGCCATATCGTCCATGTGCTCGCTGGCACGGGGGTAGTTCGCGGCGCGCCAAACCCCCAGGCGGTCGATGTCTGCGAAGAACCGGGCCTCGTTCTCCCGGGTAAACTCCCCCAGGGGTTTGCCGGCCGCCTGGCTCAGCGCGATGGTGCGGTCGTCGATGTCGGTGACGTTCATCACGTGGGTCACGTCGAGACCCTTGTGGGCGAACACCCGGGTCAGCAGGTCGGCACACACCACCCGGCGCAGGATGCCCAGGTGGGCCGGCCCGTCGGCGGTGGGCCCGCAGGTGTACATGGTGACCTTGCCGGGGCTCAGGGGCTGGAAACGCTCCTTGGAGCGGGTCAGGGTGTTGTACAGGAACACCTCCCCGCGCACCGGGTGTTCCCGATCGGTCAGGGTGACCCCGGCGAACAGGGGCGTGGAGAGATACCGCTCGCCACCGTCGGGGAGGATCACGACGATGGTTCCCTGCTCCAGTTCCCGGGCCTTGCGCAGGGCGATGGCCATGGCTGCCCCCGAACTCATGCCGGCAAAGACACCTTCCTTCAGCGCCAGTTCCCGGGCCGTGGCGTAGGCCTCGTCGTCCTCCACGGTGATCTTCTCGTCCAGGAGGTTCTTGTCATAGATTCCCGGGACGTAGGACTCCTTCATGTTCTTCAACCCCTGCACCTTGTGCCCCAGCACCGGCTCGACGCCCACGATCCGCACCGCCGGATTGTACTCCTTGAGCCGCCGGCTGCAGCCCATCAGGGTGCCCGAGGTGCCCATGGTGGCCACAAAGTGGGTGAGTTGCCCCGCGGTCTGTTGCCAGATCTCGGGCGCCGTGCCGTTGATGTGGGCCAGGGGGTTGGCCGGGTTGTTGTACTGGTCGGGCATCAGGTAGGTGTCGGGATTCTCCGCGGCCATCTCGTAGGCCACCTCGATGGCACCGTCGGTGCCCTTGTGCCCCGGGGTGAGGATGAACTCGGAGCCGAACGCGGCCAGGATCTTGCGGCGCTCCACGCTCACCGACTCCGGCAACACCAGCAGCAGCCGGTATCCCTTGACCGCACAGACCAGCGCCAGGCCGATGCCCGTGTTGCCGCTGGTGGGCTCCAGCACGATCTTGTCCCGAGTGAGCTGGCCACCCTGTTCCGCTGCCAGGATCATCGACAGGGCGATGCGATCCTTCACCGAGCCGCCCGGGTTTCGGCTTTCCAGCTTGGCATACACCGCTACCTTGGGGTTGGGATTGAGGCGCCCGATGCGCACCAGGGGGGTGTTGCCAACGCTGGCGAGGGAACTGTCATAGACCGGGGGCATGGCGCTCGTTCTCCAGGCGGAACCGTGGACGGGAACGTGATCATACGTCACATCCCCGGTCCCGAGAAACAGCCCAGACCTCGCGGGTGGGGGAATTTCCCTTATCTGGGGGGCCCAAAAGACCGATGAGAGGGGGGTCGAGGCAACCCAGGGGGGGACGCCGGTTTCGCGTCCCGCGAGCACATGGCATGATCAAGAAGATCCGCAGCGAAGACCTGCAGGTGGGGATGTTCATCCACGATTTCAACGCACCGTGGATCAGCCACCCGTTCCTCGCCGGCCAGAAGAAGATCCGCAAGGCCAGCGAACTCGACGTGATCCTGGAGCACGGCATCGCCGAGGTGATCATCGACACCACCAAGGGAGCCGACAGCCCCCGGTCCTTCGTCCCCGAAGACACCCAACTGCCGCACGGTGCCTCCCGCCGTTCCGTGGTCCGCGACACCGACCGGCTCGTGGGTCCCGCGGGACCCGAGGTGGTGGAATCGGTGGCCGATGCGGTGCCCTTCGATGAGGAGATGCGCAAGGCGCACGACGTCTACGACCAGGCCAAGAAGACGGTGCAGGGAATCTACGTCGATGCCCGCCTGGGCAAGGCCATCGACGGGGAGCGGGCCCGGGACACGGTGGGGGGGATGATCGAGTCGGTGTTCCGCAACCGCGACGCCCTGCTCAGCCTGTCGAGGCTGAAGAGCTACGACGACTACACCTTCCAACACAGCCTCAACGTGGCGGTGCTGGCCCTGAACCTAGGCAGTCACCTGGGCATCCTGCATCACGAACTCATGCGGTTGGGCATCGGCGCCCTGCTCCACGACCTGGGCAAGGTGTTCCTGCCCGAGTCGATCTTGAACAAGCGGGGACCGCTGACCAGGCTGGAGTTCGGCATGGTCAAGAAACACCCGGAACAGGGGGCACGGCTGCTGGAGGCGTCGCCTTCGGTGCCCGCGGACTGCGCGCTGGTGGCCAAGAACCACCACGAACGCTACGACGGCAGCGGCTATCCCAACTCCCTGGCAGGGATGAACCCGGGAAAGTTCGGGCTGATCGCGGCGATCGCCGATGTCTACGACGCCATGACCACCACCCGTTGTTACCAACAGCGGGTCCCCCCCAGCACCGCGCTGAAGAAGGTCTATGAGTGGGCGGGGTCGTTCTTCCACCCACTCTACGTGCGCAAGTTCATCCAGTGCCTGGGCATCTATCCGAGCGGCACGGTGGTGAAGCTAGACAACGGCTGGGTGGGGGTGGTGCTGCGGCAGAACCGGGACCAACTGCTACACCCGTGGGTGCGCCTGTGCCGCGACGCCGGGGGCCGCCCCCTGGACCCCGTGCAGGATGTGGACTTGCGAAACCCCGACGCCAACGAGCGTGTGCCCGCGGCCCGTGCGGTGCTGCAGGTGATGGAACCGAAGGCCGCGGGGGTGGACCCCGACGCGGTGCTGCAACCCCCGACACCGGGTGCTCAAACCACCTTCACGGTGGTGATGGCGTAAGCCCCCGCAGCCACACCAGAGACCGGGCGGCGATGGCCCCGTACACTTCCGCCTGGGGCACCCCGTCACGTTTGCGCACCTTGAAGGAGTGATCGCCCCCCGCCACCACTTCCAGTTCCCAGCGGGCGCGCAAACGGCCCAAGACCCCGTGCAGCAGACCCAGGTCGCACAGACTGTCGCGCGTCCCGGCGAAGAACAACAGCGGCGTCTCCAGAGCGTAGAGGTGGGCATCGCGGAGCTGCTCCGGGTGCCCTGCCGGGTGCAGGGGGTAGCCCAACAACAGCAGGCCCGCCGGCACCAGTCTCCCTGTCGCGACCAAATGGGTGGCGATACGGCCGCCCATGGACTTGCCCGCCGCCACCCGGGGCACGCCCGCAAACTCCGCCCGTCCCCCCGCCGCTTCCCAGGCGGCCCGCCACGCCGCCTCCAGCAGCGGAGCCCGGTCCGGGGCGCGGCGGCCCCGCTCCCGGTACGGGAAGTTGAAGCGCAGCACCGGGTGTCCCGCCCACCCAAGGGCAGCGGCGAACCCGGCCAGGAACGGCGTCTCCATGTCGTTGCCGGCGCCGTGGGCCAGCACCACCCCGGCGCCTGCCGCCGCACCGGCTGGAGCCGACAGGATCGCCGACACGGCCGCGTCGCCCACCGGGATCGTCAGACGGGTCTCAACCACGGAGTCACCCCGTTTCCAAAGCGCTTCGGCCGGGTCTTCTTGTGGACGGAATCCACCGAACGGAAAACCGGGAGCGCACGGAGGTTCTCGTCCCGCCCTCCCCTTCCCACAGGGGCCACGGGAGGGCAGGTCTCTCCACCCCCGGGGCGTCCGGGGGTTCCCATCCGAGATCCCGAAGATTCTCCCCACCCGTCCCCAGGTCGCCTCGAACAGCGTCCCTCGGCAACCGGATGCCGAGTCCGCTCAGCGGTCTCGCAGCCGCTCCAGCAGTGCCCGGGTGCGGCGCACCTCGTCGTAGATCAGGGCCGAGGTCATGGTGGCGGAGGTCACGGTGTCCACCTCGGAGTCGAATTTGAGGTCGTCGATGCGGCGCCCGCGGAGGCGGTTGGTGAAGTGCTCGAGGTCCTCCTCGTTCCAGAAAGCGTTGCCGTACTTGGTCACCTGTATCGGCTCGAATGTCAGTACCACGCCGACGTCATCGAAAACGAACATGAACTCGACGGCGTGGCAGACCTCACAAACCGGGGCCCGAGTAGCCGCCCGGGCGTAGAGTCGGCGGCCGCTCAGGGGGATCCGGGTGCGGTAGACGATGCCGTGGACGCCCATGTCCAGGGCCTCCACCGGCAACTTGCGCCCACCCACGCGCTCGAACAGAACTTCGGCAAGGGATTCCAGGGCCTCGGGGCTGATCGGCATCTCCTCGTCGCGATCGGCGCTCGGGGGCACATCCAGTCCGTCGACTGGTGCCTCCCGCCCCGCCAACATCGCTGCGGCGTTCTCCGCCAGCCGGTCCCGGCCCTGGATGCCGAAGTGGTAGCTGTTCAGCACCCACCCGTCCCCCTCGCGTCGCAGGAACACGGTGAACGGGGTACGCCCGGGTTCGCCCAGGCGGCGCCACTGTTCGAACTCCGGATCCGCCGCGATGGGATAGGTCATCCCGCGCTTGAGGCGGTACTTGGGAAGGTACTCGGGTTGGTTGCCCACGGCCACCGCCAGCACCCGGATCGCCGGGGTGCCGGCCCCCGCGGCCAGCAACCCCTGGTAGTATGTCTCCATCTCCCGCACCTGGCTCTGGCAGGGACGGCAAGACTTGTTGAAGAACTCGATCGCCAGGTAGGGACCGGGGATGTCGGTGAGGCGAACGGGGCCCTCGGCACGGTCCAGGCCGAGTCTTTCGTAGTCCGTGGGATCCAGCAGCGACGGGAACTCGAGATTCGGGAAGGGTTGCCCGGGAACGACGTCCAGATGGGCGGCGAGAGTTGTGGCGGGCAACCACAGCAGCAGAAGCAACCAGGGCGCCCAGGAGCGGCGGCGCGACGGGTTCATCGAGGGCACTGCCCCCCCGCAACCTCCCCGGCGGTGGTCTCCCCGTGCTGCCTGGCAGTGCGTTCTCTCACGTGCGGTTCCCTCGGAGGAAGAGGCTCTTTCAAACTGCGTTACGGTAGCCCGGTCCCGTCCCCGAAGTCAAAACCTTCTCACCCCATCCCGGGGCAAACTGCCCCTGACAACCCAGGGTGACCCGGTGGCGATGGAGCAAGCCTTGGCTTACCGGTTGTGCACCACCCGCAAGACGAACTTCGCGACCTCCTCCACCATCTCCGGATCGTCGAGGAACCGCCGACTGTTGTGATCGGCTTCCGGGTAGGAGACCCACCGCCTGTCGGCGACCGTTGCCGCGGCGTACAGCTCCCGGCTCTGGGCGGTGGGCACGATCTCGTCCCGCCCTCCGGCGAGCACCAGCAGCGGGCAACGCACGCGAGCAACGCGAACCAGACTCGAATAGCGGTCGCGCAGCAGGGCCGCCACCGGGAGGAACGGGTAGTGCACCCGGCCCACCGCGACCAGGGAAGTAAACGGCGAGCGCAGTACCAGCCCGGCCGGGGGTTCCTCCACCGCTCCAGCCAGGGCCACGGCCGCCCCGAGGGACTCCCCGAACAACACCTGGCGCCCGGGAGGAACGCCCAACTTCTCCGTCGCGTAGCGCCGCACCGCCCGCAAGTCGGCGTACAAACCAGCCTCCGACGGCGTGCCCGGGTTGCCGCCGTAACCCCGGTAGTCGAACAACAGCACGGCCAGACCATGCCCGGCCAGGGCCACCGCCAGGGGAGCCCGGTCGGCGCGGTTGCCGGCGTTGCCGTTACAGAAGATCACCGTGGCTTGGGGTGCCGCACCCGCCGCAGGCACGTACCAGGCCCCCAGGCGCAGCCCGTCTGCGGTATCCAACTCCACCGCCTCGGCCCCGGGCAGCACCGCGCCCACCGCCGGCACGGTCCAGCCCAACGGCAGATAGATCAGGCGTCGTTGGAACAACCAGGTCAGGGTGACCAACGCCAGGTACACCCCTGCCAGCACCAGGGGGATCTGCAGCAGCCGCATGGGGACTCCGGTGGATCGTGGGAAAAGGTCCGGGGAGTGTAGCCGTAGATCGGACGGGGTCCAAGAACGGGGGGCGCGGCGGTGAGGATCTCAGGCGTAGGCGTCGAACCGTGAGCCCGTGGCCACCGATGCCGCGCCCACCGTATCGGCGGGGGAGGACGGGGCAGGGTGAGGTGTCGGGTCATGGCCTGCTGCCGAGGGGGCCGCGGCACCTTCTCGAGCACTTTGCTGCACCTGTGCGACAGCCTGCATGCGCGCCTGTCTCTCGGCCTGGGACGCCCGGGCGGCCACCGCCAGATCCTGGCCCGACGGGTTGGCCGGCGCCAGGGCCGCCCCACGAACCCTTTGCATCTTGGCGATGGTGGCTGCGGGATTGTCACCTACCGGTGACACGTCGATGGACACCTCGCCCCCCACCGCGTAGCGTTTCCCGTCCGGCCCCGGCTGGCAGCTGTAGCTCGCCCCTCCCCGCACGTGCGCTCCCCCGGCGGCCATATGGGCGGCCTCGTGCTGCCGCACCTCCTGATCCCGGCGGCGCAACTCCGCGATCTCGGCCTGCTCTTCGGGGGGGCGGTGGGAGGGGTCCGCTTTGCCGGAGCCGGCGGCTGCGACCAGGATGCCTTCGCGCCGCTGCTCTCCCCGGGGTACAGCGACCGGCCCGGAAGACGTCGCATCCCGTGCAGTGGGCGCACCTGTCCCGGGCGCCGGGGTGCAGGCGTAGGGGCTGACGTTCGTGGGGATGGCGGAACCGATCTGCACGGTGACCTCCGACTCCCCTCCCTATCGGCCTCGGCACCGATATCCCCAAATACGGACGGATGCTTCGCCCCCAGGGAAGGGCCCGCCGCCGGGTGCTGTGGGGGCACAGTACGCTCCTTCTCCGCAATCCGGTATCCTTGCACGCCGCTTCTCACCTCACGGAGCCCCCATTGGCACACGACGCCGCCTTCTACCGGCAGTTGGTCGAAACCCTCGAAGAGGGGGTGTACTTCGTCGACCGGGAGCGGCGCATCACCTACTGGAACCAGGGCGCCGAACACCTCACGGGGTTCGCCAAGTCCGAGGTGGAGGGACACCACTGCGCCGACAACATCCTGATGCACGTGGATGAGAATGGCCGCCGGCTGTGCGAAGGGGGCTGTCCCGTGCAGCAGGTGATCACCGACGGAGTGGAGCGGGTGGCCCGGGTGTTTCTGCGCCACAAGGCGGGCCATCGGGTACCGGTGCGGGTCCGCGCGGTGCCGATTCGCGACGCCGCCGGGGACATCGTCGGCGTCGTGGAGACGTTCACCGACAACAGCACCGTGCGTGCCGCCCAGCAACAGGCAGAAACCCTGGAAAGACTGGCCCTGCTCGACCCCCTCACCGGGATCGGTAACCGCCGCTACCTGGAGACTCAGCTCGGGGCCAAACTCGACCAGACCCACCGCTACGGTTGGCCCCTGGGGGTGGTGTTCCTCGACGTGGATCACTTCAAGCGGGTCAACGACACCCACGGCCACCTCGCGGGGGATGCGGTGCTGCGCGTCGTGACCCGCACCATGCAGGGCAGTTCCCGCTCCTTCGACGCGGTGGGACGCTGGGGCGGCGAGGAGTTCTTGGCCGCGCTGACCAGCATCACCCCCGCCGAAGCGGTGGCGGCTGGGGAACGGCTGCGCACCCTCGTCGCGTCGGCCAGTGTGCCGGTGGAGGGCCAGCGGCCGCTCCCACCCGTCCTAGGCTCCGCGGCACTCGCCCCTCCTGGCCAGCGGCCGCTCCCACCCGTCCTAGGCTCCGCGGCACTCGCCCCTCCTGGCCAGCGGCTGCACGTGACCGTGTCGGTGGGAGTCACCTGCGCCCGCCCTGACGACACCCTGGATTCCCTGCTCCACCGCGCCGACCGCCTGATGTATGCGAGCA
>JARGFW010000094.1:8237-12439 GCA_029211085.1 Deferrisomatales bacterium
GACGACACCCTGGATTCCCTGCTCCACCGCGCCGACCGCCTGATGTATGCGAGCAAGACCGGGGGCCGCAACCGGGTCAGCAGCGACCTGGAACCCGGCCCCGTCCGACCATGACGCCGCGTCTGCCCCGGCCCGTGCTGTCCCTGTTCACCCTGCCCCTCGTTCTCCTGGTTTTCGCCACCCCTCGGCAGGCGGCCGCGGGGCCGGCGGGTGTCCTGGAGCAGGCCGCCATGGAGAGCCTCGCCGCCCTACAAGCGGGGGGGATCGAGCCCACGCACCCCTTCACCACCGACGGCTGCAGCGGCGGACTGTCCGCCGCGTGGCAGGGCAGCGCACGGCTGCTGCCGGAGCTCGCAGCCACCCTGGGGGGTTCTCCGCCCTGGGAGGGCTGCTGCGTGTCCCATGATCGCGCATACTGGCGCGGCGACACCAAGGACGGCGCCGCGCTACGGTTGGCGGCGGACAACGAGTTGCGCCGCTGCGTGGTCGCCACCGGGACGGAGCGGGGGGCTGAGTTTGCCGCTCGCTTGGACCTGTCCCGGGCGCAGGTGGCGGAGTTCTTCGGCGTGGCGGGGGAACTGATGTACGCGGCCGTGCGCGCCGGGGGCGGCCCCTGCACCGGCCTGCCCTGGCGCTGGGGCTACGGTTGGCCCCACTGCCTGCCCGGCACGGCGGCGGGCGGCCCCTGAGAACCGGTCACACTTCCCCTGTCCACTCCCCGAGCCGCCACCCGGGGGCGGCGTCGAACCACTCCTCGATCAACCGGTAGGCGATGGACACCGAGTAGGGCAGCGTCAACGTTCCTGCCTTCAGTTCCCGGGCGAGCTGTTCCCTGCTAACCCACCGTGCCTCCTCTAGTTCTCCGTCTCGCAGCTCGATCTCCCGGTTGATCCCATGGGCGAAGAAGCCCACCATGATCCCCCCGGGGAACGGCCAGGGCTGGGAGGAGCGGTAGCGCACTGCCGTCACCTCCACCCCGGTTTCCTCAAGCACCTCGCGGGCCACGGCGGCCTCGAAGGTCTCCCCCGGTTCCACATAGCCGGCGAGCACCGAGAGGCGCCCGGGCTCCCACCACCCCTGGCGACCCAACAGGCAGTATTCGCCCCGCTCGACCAGCACGATGATCGCCGGGTCGGAGCGTGGGAAGTGTTCTCGGCTGCAGTCCGGGGCCAGACAGCGGCGCACGAACCCCCCCTGCATGCTTTCGGTGGCGGCGCCGCAGGTGCCGCAGAAGCGAGCGGTGCGGTGCCAGGTGACCATTCCCAGGGCGTAGGCGCAGCGAGCCGCGTGCTCTGCGGGGAGCAGCGACGCGGCGCCACGCAGGTCGACAAAGCGCCCGTGCCCGGCGAGCTCCTCCGGCGCCTCCGCCCTTGAAAAGCCGGCGGCGAAGTAGGTGACACCGGAGGCCCGCCCCAGGAACACCACCGCCTCGGCCCGCACCAGGGTTTCGCCCAGTTCCGCCCGGCTGAGCGCCACGGCCCGGGGCACGTCTCCCGCCACCAGGATGCGCGTGCCCCACACCGGGTAGAAACGGCTCGCCGGGTGGTCCAACTGAACCGCCAGCCAGCCGGCCTCCCCGCGGCGTTCGCCGTGGCGCTCCAAACCCAGGGCGGCGAAACCGTTGCGCCCCGAGCGACCCTGCACCGCATCATCACCCATCGTCCGACCCTCTCCGCAAGACGCCACCTTCCCCTGCCTCCGTGACCTCAGCGACACCTGCCGGCGTGCCGGGTGCGGCACCTTCCCAGAGATCGGACCGGTGCCCTTCCGACGCCCCGAGGGTACAGCACCTTCTCGGTGCCGCGCGGGCTGGCCACGGGAACCCGCGAGAGCACAGGTCTCCTGGCCGCCGGAGGCGCGGTGCCGCACCCGCCGCGACCTTCCGCCCCGATGTGTCGCTGCAGCGTCATGTCCCCCCGCCCGCAAGTGCCGGATGCATCCCTGACTCCCTGCGGCCGAGGTACACCACGTGGCGCACCCCGTCCCAGTCCCCCCGCGCGGGCACCCGCAGACCGCGCACCGCGAAGCCGTGGCGGCCCAGGGTCTCTGCGTAGGGTGGATCGATCTCCGCCGACCACACCGCCAGGGTTCCCCCTGGCCGCAGCGCCCGATACAGCGTCGCCGTGCCCCGGTCGCCGTAGAGATCCCGATTGCCCCCCCAGGACAGGGCCTCCGCGCCGTTGTCCACGTCGAGCAGAATCGCGTCGAACGTCTCGGGCACCAGCAGCTCGACCACATCGCCGCAGTGCACGGTCACGCGGGGGTCCCTCAGGGGCCAGCCGCAGCACGCCCCGACCACCGTGCGCTGCCAGTCGAGGATCGTCGGCACCAACTCCGCCACCGTCACCTCGGCCCCTGCCGGCAGGCAGTCGAGAGCCGCCCGCAGGGTGTAGCCGAGCCCCAGTCCACCGACCAGCACCTGGGGTGCCGCGGCGCCGACAAGAGCCTCGCAGCCGAGCCGGGCGAGCGCTTCCTCCGAACCGTGGGCCCGGGTGGACATCAACTCGTAGCCGCCAGCCCGGATCATGAACTGATCGTCAAACCGGTACAGGACGAACTCGGTGCCGTCCGGTCCCGCTTCCCGTCCGAGGATCTGCCACGCCATTGCGGTTGCCCCTTTTCACCGCCCGCCCCTCGGGGGTAGCCTTGAGCGCAACTCGGCAACCGAACCCTACCAGGAGAAGATGGAATGAGAGTGTGGATCGCAGCCATGGTACTGCTTCTGACCGTCGCGGGCCCAGCCTTCGCCGCAGCGGAGGTGGTCACCACCCCATCCGGCCTGCGCTACCAGGAACTGGCCGTGGGGGACGGTCCCGAAGCGAAAGCCGGACAGCGAGTCTCCGTGCACTACACAGGCTGGCTGGACAACGCGGGAGAGAAAGGCCAGAAGTTCGACAGCTCCCTCGACCGCGGCAAACCGTTCCAGTTCCCCCTGGGTGCCGGGCGAGTGATCCGCGGCTGGGACGAGGGTGTGGCCGGCATGAAGGTGGGCGGCAAGCGGCAGCTCCGGATTCCCGCCGCGTTGGGCTACGGCAGCCGCGGCGCGGGACGGGCGATCCCACCCAACGCCGATTTGATCTTCGACGTGGAACTGCTGGGGGTGCAGTAGTGCCCGGCGCAGGCGGTGCGGAGGCACCCCGTTGGTGAACCGTCGCAGCGCGATCCTCTGCCCCCAGTGCCGCAAGCTGGTCAACGCAGACGAAGAACAGTGCCCGTACTGCGGCATCTCGCGTCCAGGAGCGGGCTGGCGGCACATGTTCGGCAGTCTCGGAGGTTTCAACGCCGAGACGGCGTACACCTATTTGCTCTACTTGAACGTGGGGATGTACGTGCTCTCCCTGCTGCTGTCACCGACCCGGATCGGGATGGTGCCGAATCCCCTGACCTTCCTTTCCCCCTCCGGGGCCGGCCTGGAGCTGCTCGGAAGTACGGGGTGGGTACCCGTCGTGCACGGCGGTCGCTGGTGGACCCTGCTCACCGCCAACTACCTCCACGGCGGCATCC
The DNA here is from genome assembly GCA_029211085.1 of Deferrisomatales bacterium. Classification (GTDB taxonomy): domain Bacteria; phylum Desulfobacterota; class Deferrisomatia; order Deferrisomatales; family JARGFW01; genus JARGFW01. The sequence goes on from JARGFW010000094.1 coordinate 11,742, forward strand.
TGCACATCTTTTTCAACATGGCTGCAATGCGGCAGTTGCTCCCGCTGGTCACACGGGAATTCGGACTAAACCGCACGGTGGTGATCTACACCATCGGCGGAGTGCTGGGGTTCGTCGTGTCCTGCCTCGCACATATCCCCTGGACCATCGGCGCCTCCGCGGCCCTGTGCGCCCTCATCGGGGCACTGCTCTACTACGGCAGAAACCGGGGCGGAACTTACGGACAGGCGGTGTTCCGCACCGTGTGGGGATGGGCGCTCAGCGTCATGGTGTTCGGTTTTCTCATCCCCGGCATCAACAACTGGGCCCATGGGGGTGGCATGGCCGCCGGGTTCCTGCTCGCCGCGGGGCTGGGTTACCGAGAGAAGGTGCGGGAGACCCGTCTGCACCGGAACCTCTCCACGGCCTGTGTGGTGGCGACCCTCGCGGCCCTGGGCTGGGGGGTGCTGGGTGCCGTGGCGTACCGGCTGCTGGGCTGACGACGATGCGCCGTCCCGCAAGGATTTCAGGGACACCTTGGTCAGGATGGAAAGGATCTGCGGGATATTGGAGGGAGCCGTGACGGCGCAACCCGCGACTCAGCGGCCAGCCGGAGCAGCGTTGATCAATGAAAAGGCGGTCAACGAACAGCGGGGCATCACCGACCGCAAGTACCTGACCTGCGAGAAGTACGGCGACATCTTCGAGGTGCGCGACGG
>JARGFW010000094.1:12539-18062 GCA_029211085.1 Deferrisomatales bacterium
CTCAGAACGCCGGCAGCAACCGGGCCCCCAGGGCCAGCACCAGGGTGCCACCCACGCACAGGCTCAGGTAAAGCGCCAGCACCCGCTTCTTGAACATACTGAGGAACACCCCCATCACCGGCAGGGCGGTGACCGGACCACCCACCAGCATGGCGATGCCGGCGCCCCGGGCCAGGGGGATGGTCTGCCCAGGGTCGGGCAGGAAGAAGCCAAAGATCATCGACGCCGCCGTGACCTGGGGCAGATGCAGGGGAATGGTGGCGAAGGTGAGGGCGAACACCGGCCACACCCCATCGCCCGTGAGCAGCTCCACCACCCACGCGTTGGGTACGATGAACCCTACCACGACCTCGATGAGCAGCCCCAGCAAGGCAAACTTGCCGATCTTGATCCCGCCCTCCCAGACCCGGGCCCCGAACGCCAGAAAGGTGTTGTGGGTGCAGCGGTCCACCCGGTGGGAGAGCTGCTGTCCACACTCGCAGCGCAGTTCCTCTACAGGGTAGTCGGGATCGTGGAAGTTTCCCTGGGGCAACTGCTTGCGGAACAACTGCTCGGTGTCGAACCCCCGCAGGCGCAGCAGGTGGGTGATGTAGCCTGCGGAAGTCCCCAGCAGCAGGGCACACACCAGGACCGTGTTGGCCCAGCCGATGCCGAGCATGGCCGACAACATGCTGTACGCCGCCGGGCTCATCAACGGGGAGGTCACCAGCAGCGCCATGGCCGGGGCCAAGGGCAGGCCGGCCAGCAACAGGGAGATCACCAGCGGCAGGGTGGCGCAGGCACACAAGGGGCTGGCCACGCCCAGCAGCGCCGCGGCGACGATGGAGTAAGCGCCGAAGTGGGTGAGCGCCTTGCGGATCTTCACATGCCACTTCAAGGTGCGGATGGTGGCCTCCATCAGCACACCCACCGCCAGGTAGGGCAGGATGTAGAGCAGTTCTTCCCACAGTTTCCAACCCAGTTGCACCGCCGCAGCGGTCCATCCGTCCATGAGCATCCTTTCGTCTGGTCCGTTCGATCGAAAAAAAACCTGACCAATCTACTCCCATGACTCCGGCAAGGCCACAAGTACGAGCGAGGAGCACGGCGGTTGCGGTCGGTTTCCAGAGTCGACGCCCCTCCGCCGGCCCGCCGCTATGACCGGGCCTGAGCGGTCTGGACGCCCTCTTTCTCACCAAGCGTCCGGGTGGCCAGGCCGGGGCTCCGCCGGTGGTTTGAACTACCCCGGGTTCGATCTCATCACCGGTCCCGAACGGGTGGAGCGTACCTGCAACAGCGCTGAGAGAACCGCCGACCCAGAGCAACGGTCCGCCTGCCCGGGCGTCCAACCACCTGGCGCGTCGCGCCAACCCGGATCCCCTTGCTCCCAGGAGTCCCCCCATGTTTGGCGTCAAAGAAATCCTCCGCATGGAGGTCGCCCCGGCACTGGGCTGGACCTGGCCGCGGCCCTCGGCGCGTGCGGCGGCGATGCCGCCTGCAAACTAGAGGTACTCGAAACCGCGAGTTCTGCCGACATCGACCGGGCCCGAAAGTTCGCGGCCTCCGGGCAGGTGTCGTACATCGGTTGCCCGACCACCAGGAGCTGTTCGTCAAAGGCAGAGGGTGGGGTTCCTGCGTTGCCGCCCGAGAGAACCAAACATCGACCAGGGATCGTCCCGGGTCGCGGCGGGGCGCCCGGCCGTCTGGACGGGAGGGTTGTTTCATAAAGGAGCGGCGGCGGTCTGCCCCCCCGGTGAGGCCTACAACTCTTCGGGAGTGAACGCCACCACCGGATCGATGTGCTCGGCACCGGTGAGCAGCATCACCAAGCGGTCCACCCCGAGAGCGCTGCCGGCGGCCTCGGGCATGGTGGCCAAATCGCGGAGAAACGGCTCCGGAGAAGGGTACGCGGACCCATCCGCGGCGGCCCGCCGCGCTGCCTCGGCGCCGAAGCGCCGCCGCTGTTCCGCCGCGTCGGTAAGTTCCGAGAACGCATTGGCCAGTTCCAGACCGCCCGCGTAGAGTTCGAAGCGCTCGGCCACCGACGGGTCCCCCGGTTTGGTTCGGGCAAGGGCCCCCAGGGCCACCGGGTACTCGGTGAGGAACACCGGCTTCCCCAGGCCCGCCAGCCAGGGCTCCACCCGCTCCACCAGGACCGGCTCGAACTCGTCGGCGGCCAGCACCTCGGCGACCTCCGCCCCGGCGGCCTCGCGAAACGCCTCGGCCACGGTGACGCGCGGCCACGGCGGCGGCAAAGCCACCGACACGCCCCCCCGCCGCAACTCCGCGCCGACCCCCACCTGGGCCGCCAGAACCGGCAGTAGAGCCTCACACTCCGCCATCAGGTGGGTGTAGTCCACCCCTGCCCGGTACCACTCCAACAAGGTGAACTCGGGCAGATGCAGCCGCCCCCGCTCCCCGTCGCGAAAACAGCGGCACAGCTGGAAGATCCGTTCGTGGCCCGCCGCCAGCAGGCGCTTCATGCACAGCTCGGGGCTGGGGTGGAGGAACCACTCCCCCGCGGGCGGCGCGTCGATGTGGGCCTCCGGCGCCGGGGCGGGGATGCGGTGGGGGGTCTCCACCTCAAGATAGCCCCTGGAGACAAAGAACGCCCGGATCCCTTGCAGGATACGGGCGCGGGTGTGCAGGTTGGCGAAACGGATGCGGCGCATGGTGGGATGGTCAGGCCATGTCAGGCGGTGAACGGTCCGCGGGGGGGACCAACTCGCCCCCCGCGGAGCTACTCCTTGGCCCGGGTGGCGTACTCCCCGGTGCGGGTGTCGATCTGGATCTTGTCACCCTCCTCGATGAACCCCGGGACGTACAGCTCATACCCGGTTTCCATGGCGGCCAGTTTGGTCACTCCGGTGGCGGTGTCACCCCGGGCGGCCGGGTCGGCCCGGGCGACCACCAGGGTCACGAAGTTGGGCAGACTGACATCGATCGGTTTGTCGTCGAACACCAGCACCTCCACCTCCAGGTTGTCGGTGAGCATTTTGGCCGCATCGCCCAGCTGCGCCGCTGAGATCTGGTACTGCTCGTAGCTCTTCTGGTCCATGAAGGTGTAGAACTGACCATCGTTGAACAGGTAGGTCATCACCCGGCTCTCCAGGGAGGCGGGCTTGAAGGAGTCCCCGGAGCGGTAGGTGCGGTCGAACTGGTTACCGGTGATCATGTTGCGCAGACGGCACCGGTACATGGCCTGTCCCTTGCCCGGCTTGGTAAACTCGAAGGTAACCACCAGGTGGGGTTCGCCGTCGAGCTCGATCTTCAGTCCCTTACGCAGATCGGCTGCCCTATACATCCTCGCTACTCCTCGTCATCCAGGGTCGAAAGGTGCTACGTTTTAGCCCCTTTGCGCTCTGCTGTCAAAACCTTTGCCGCCAACAAACCTTTGCCGCCGCTGCCGGCGCTCCGTGAGCCCCCACTTGCTCCCCACCGACCTCCGCTGCAACCCGTTTCCCGAACGCTGGCCCGCCGACTACCGGCACCGGGCCCGGGTCCTGGGCCCGGGAAACCCCCTACTGCAGAGCGGCACCGCCCATCCGAGCGAACTGCTCCCCGACCCGGAGAGTCGCGCCGACCCCACCGGGGAGTGCGCGGTGAGCCCCCTACCTTTCCTGGTGCGCAAACACCGCGACCGGGTGCTGGTGCTGATCGCGTCCCGTTGTTTCCTGCACTGCCGGTTCTGTTTCCGCCGCGGACAGCCCGAGCGCTTCCGGGCCGCGCCCGACGCCGCGGCGTGGCACGACATCCTCTGTTGGCTGAGGGCGCACCCCGAGGTGGAGGAGGTCATCCTATCCGGTGGAGACCCCCTTACCCTACCCGACCGGCGACTGGGGGAGATTTCCGCAGACCTGGCCGCCCTGCCCAATCTCGTGAGTTGGCGCATCCACACCCGCGCCCCGGTGGTGGCACCGAAACGGGTGACCACGGAACTGGTCCGGGCCGTGGTCGGGGGGCTGCCGCTGCGGGTCGTGTGCCACGCCAACCACCCGGCGGAGCTCGGGCCCGAGGTGGATCGAGCCACCCGCCGCCTGCAGGAGGCCGGGGTGGCCCTGGCCAACCAGGGGGTTCTGCTCTGCGGGGTGAACGACAACCCACAGGTGCTGCTGGAGTTGTTTGGGCGTCTCGGCGAGACCGGGGTGCTGCCCCACTACCTGCACCACCCGGACCGGGCCCCGGGCAACGCCCGGTTCCGGGTCCCACTGCGCCGGGGTCTGGCGATCCACCAGGCCCTGGTGGGCCTCGCCGAGCAGCGCGGACAGGCACGCTGGGTGCCGCCCTACGTGGTGGACCTGCCCAGCGGCGCGGGGAAATGTCCGGTGGCGGCCCTACGGCCGGTGTGCAGCGAGCGGCACGGGGATCGGCGCCGGACGCGCTACCGCTGGGTGCGTCCGGAGGACTGGGACGGCGCCGCCGGCAGTTGCGAGTGGTGGGACGTGTGGGAGCCGACTGGGAATGGCGCCTGGGTTCAGGAGGCCGCGGCCGCCCCCTGCGCCAGCCCGAGCACCGATGGCGCGGTCACGGCCTGATCCGGGGCGCCTGGAGCCGCCGCCCGCTGGTCCTGCAACCGCGCCCGGATCGTCGCGACCTCGTCGAGACAGGCCAGCAGCGCGTCCACCACGTCGGGGGCGAACTGGCTGCCGCGGTCGGCGACGATCAACGCCACCGCCTCGTCGTGGGAGTAGGAGCGCTTGTACACGCGTGCGGAGGTCATCGCATCGTACACGTCCGCCACGGCGACGATGCGGGCCGACAGGGGGATCTCCTCCCCACGCAGGCCCCGCGGATAGCCGCGGCCGTCCCAATGTTCGTGGTGGTGGTAGGCCACCTCCTTGCCGAGAGTCAGGAACGACTCCCCCCCGAGCTGCGCCTCCACCGCGCGTAACGCCTCTCCCCCCAGGGTGGTGTGGCGTTTGATCTCCTCGTACTCCGCGGCGGTGAGGCGTCCCGGCTTGCGCAGGATGGTGTCGGCAATACCCACCTTGTCGTTGTCGTGAAGGATGCTGGGCAGATAGATGTCCTCCTCCTCGGGCAGACGCGCTTCCAGCCACCGTGCGGCGGCTTCCACCGGTTGTGGATCTGGGCCCCGGGAGCTCTCCCGCCGGTGACGAGCCAGGGACTTCCGGCACTCCGCCAGATCCAGTGCCCCCAGTGCCTCCAGTGCCCGGTGATAGAAACGCGGTGCGTGTTGGAACAAGTCGGGTTGCATGGGCATACGACACCTCCGCCCCCCGGTACGTCGACGTAAGCGCGCAAGTGGCGAACGCGCGGCAGGGGCCTTCCCCTGGGGGAACTGCAGGTCGGCCGCCGGTCGGGTCGTGCAAGGACCGACAGGTACAGGACGAACCAGGCGCACCAGCGGCAGCGGGCCGACCCGTTGCCGGGTCGGCCCGCTGTACATCTCAATCGGAACGCCTCAAGCCAGCTCTTGGAACTCCACCCCCTCGCCCTCCACGCTGCCCCGCATCTTTCCCAAAGCCTCAACCTGGATCTGGCGGATGCGCTCGCGGGTGACGCCGAACACCCGGCCGATGCACT
>JARGFW010000095.1 GCA_029211085.1 Deferrisomatales bacterium
GGCCGCGTCCAGCACCTCGGCCAGGTCGACCTGTTCCTCTTCGGTGTGAGCCGTTTCGAGGCGCCCGGGACCGAGGAGGTAGGCCGGCACCCCGGCGGCGTGGAAGAGGTTGGCGTCGCTGTGGCTGCGGAAGATGTCGAGTTCGCCCCCCCATGTCTGCCGGTAGGCCTGCACCACGGGGTCGGCCTCCGGGAGTTGGTATCCCCCGTGGGCCGTGGGGAAGGTCACCGCCACCCGGGGATCCCCGCGCCGGGCCACCAGGCACTTCACCTCCTCGCACAACTGGTGAACCGACACCTCGGGGGGGACGTGGAGATCCACCCACGCCCTGGCACTGGCCGGCACGGCGAAACCAGACCAGGCGGTCTCCAGGTGGCGGATGTTCACCACGGCCCCCAGGTTCCTCCGCAGGCCCCCGGCGCCGATGAGGTCGTGGAGGGCGTTGAGAAGCGCCTCGGCGGCGTTCTCCCCCAGCTCCGGCAGGCTCGCGTGAACGGTCCGGCCCGAGGCCCGGAACGCGGCTTCCACGTAACCGTAGTGACCGGCGCAGAGTTTCAGGCCCGTGGGTTCCCCCACGATCACCCGGCCGGGGTGGGCTTCTCCCAGGAACGCGGCGGCGCCGTCGCCTTCCCCCTCTTCCCCCACCACCAGGGCCAGGCCGATCCGGTGGCCCCAACCGCTGTCCCGAAGCACGAGGAACGCCTCGAGCATGGCGGCGCAGCCCCCCTTCATGTCTGCGGTTCCCAACCCGCCCACCCGGCCGTCTCCCAGATCCCGGGGACCCACGGCGTCCAGATCCCACGCCTCGACGGTGTCCACGTGCCCCAGGAACAGAAGTTCCGCGTCCGGGTGGCCCAGTACCAGGTTGTAGCGGTCCCCGTCCACCGGCTGCACGCCGTAGGGGACGCCCTGTTCCGCGCAGAACTCCTCCAGCAGGGCCAGGATCTCCTCCTCTTTGCCGAAGGGGCTGTACACCTCAACCAGAGACCGGAACAGGGCCTCCAGGCGGGGGGGACGGATGTCGGGATCGAAGGTCAAGGGGATCTTCCGCCTTTCTTGCGACTCGGATCGAGGTTGAGGCTCATGTAGAGGTGTTTGCGGGGCTGGTCGAACCCCAGGCCCTTGAAAAAGGCGATGGCTCGCTGGTTCTCGGCGGCGGTGTCCACCATGAGGATGCGCACGTCCTGCTCCAACATGCGACTCCGCATGTTGCGGAACAGCCGCCGCCCCACCCGGTAGCGGCGGTACCCGAGGTCCACCGCCATCCACAGGAGGTAGCCGTATTTCCAGGAACTGCGTGCTTTGTCCACGGTGGTGGCCATGGCGAAGCCGGCCAAGCGGTCGGCGTCGGTGTCTTCGGCCACCAGGCACAGCTCCGGCTCGGTGGTGAACAGGTGGGTCACCTCGTACTCGTCCCAGGTGCGGTAGAGATTGGGGATGTCGGCTGTGAAGGTGCGCTCCCCCATGTGGAACACCCCGGCGAGATCGTCGATCTCCATCTCCCGAATCTCGATCTCGGGCCGATCCTCCTCCCCGCTCGGGTGGTATCTCGCCCCGGGCTGTTCTGGTGCGTCGGTCATCCCTGCTCTCCCTGGATCTCCGAGTGCGCTCGGAAGCGGACTGTACCGCAGAGTCCATGCCCGGCCAACGGGTAGTTCAGTGAACGGAACTGTCGTTGCGCCGGAGGACCGCGCCAGACCCCGGCTCCCCTGTTGAGGCAGCGCATGCCCGACGCACCGGTCGTGCCGCAGGCACCAGAAAGACGGGGCTGCCCCGGTGGTCAGGGCAGCCCCGCAGTCCTTCTGGGTGTCGCGTTCGGAGTGGGTTAGTCTTCGACAGACGCCCCGCCGTTCCGGCACTCCTGGCGCTGGTCGCAGCCCCGACACCGGTCCCCCCGGCGGTCCTGACGATCTTCCCGCCGGTCCCATCGGTCTTCCCGCAGTTCGCGAAGCTCGTCCATCTGTTCACTGGTGAGGACCGCGGCGAGCTGGTCTTCGGTGGCGGCGCGCACGGCGTCCCTCTGCTGGCGGTGCTGCTCGCGCATGTCCCGGCGGGCCTCGAACGACTCCCCGAGGATGGCCTGCACCTTCTCCTGCTGCTCCTCGGTGAGGTCCAGCTGCCCGGTGAGGCACTGCGCGGCTCGCTCAGGGGATTGGTGCGGGCCACCCATGCCGCCGCGCGCCTGGGCGGCCAGGGGGGCGAGGCTCAGCAGTGCGAGGCCCAGGACGGCGGTGGTGACAATGACGCGGGTCGGTCTTCGGCTGTTCATGAGGGCTCCTTTGGCCCCTCTGCGGGGACCGTTTGGGGAATGGGTTGCAGGTGGGAGTATAGGCACCCGCCCCGCAAAGTGGGGTGAAGAGTGGGCAAAGACCGGCAAAGTTTCGTGAAGCCCGGTGCGGGTTTCTTCACACTTCTTTACAACCTGTTCCCCGGTGATTCGCTACAATGGGCGCCGTACTTGGGGAGGTGGAGCGACGATGGGCGAGAGCCGGATACTGGTGGTAGACGATGATGCGGAACTCTGCGAGCTGCTGGTGGACTACCTGTCCCGGGAGGGCTTCCGGGTGGAGGCGGTGCAGGATCCGCAGCAGGGGCTGGCGCGCGCCCTGCAAGGGGAGCACGCCCTGGTGGTGCTGGACGTGATGCTGCCGGGAATGAGCGGGTTCGAGGTGCTGCGGCGCCTGCGGGAGACCTCGCGGGTGCCGGTGCTCATGCTCACCGCTCGGGGCGACGACGTGGACCGCATCGTGGGTCTGGAGATGGGCGCCGACGATTATCTGGCCAAGCCGTTCAACCCCCGGGAACTGGTAGCCCGCATCCGCGCCGTGGGGCGGCGGACCGACGCGGGTGGCGGCGGGCAGCGCACGCCGCCGCGGCCGGAGCCGGTGCGGGTGGGGGACGTGGTGTTGGACCCGGGCACCCGGGAGGTGCGGGTGGGGGATGCGCCGGTGGCGCTCACCTCGGTGGAGTTCTCCCTGCTCGAAGCGCTGCTGCGGGGCGCCGGCACCGTGGTGAGTCGCGAGGCCCTGGCCGAGGCAGCCCTGGGGCGCCGGCTCACGGCCTATGACCGCAGCGTGGACGTGCACGTGAGCAGCCTGCGGCGCAAGCTGGGGGACGGGTCGCGGATCCAGACGGTGCGGGGGGTCGGCTACCTGTACCGGTCCTCCTCCGGGCGGGGCGACTGAGCGCCGTGCGAAGCCTGTTCCTGCGCATCTTCCTCAGTTTCTGGCTGGCGACCCTGTGCATCGGTGGGGTGTTGGTCGTCCTGGCCGTGACCAGCGACCCCCGGCAGGTACACCTGGACCGGTACGGCCGCAGCCTGGGGGCCCTGGGGCATGAGCTCGTGGAAGCCCACCGAAGAGGCGGTGTGGAGGCCCTGCAGGCATTGCTGGAGCGTCACGCGCGGGAGGGGCGGCAGCCGGCGTTCCTGTTCCAGGATGGTCGCGGGCCGCTGTCGGGCCGGCGGGTGCCGCGCATGGCTCAGCGTCTGGTGGCCCAGGCCGCGGCCACCGGGGAGGTGGAGGTGCGCCCCGGGCGCCAGGGACTGGGTCTTTGGCTGGCGCTGCCCCTGGAGGGCGAGTACGTGCTGCTCGCCGAGGTGCCCCCGCCATCGCGGCTGGAGCGGCTCCTCAACCCCTACGGACTGGGCCTGCGGCTGGCCGCGGCGTTCGTGGTGATCGGCGTGGCGTCCTACCTGCTGGCCCGGTTCCTGAGCTCCCCCATTCGGGCCCTGCGGGAGGCCACCCGACGCTTGGCGGCGGGAGATCTGACGGCCCGGGTGGGGCCGGCGCTGGGTGGGCGGCGGGACGAGAGCGCCGAGTTGGGGCGCGAGTTCGACCGCATGGCCGAGCAGGTGGAGGCCGGGGTGGAGGCCCGCAAACGCCTGCTGCGCGACGTTTCCCACGAACTGCGCTCGCCCCTGGCGCGCCTCGGGGTGGCTCTGGAACTGGCCCGCCAGAGCGCCGGGGAACCGGCCGGCCGCGACCTGGACCGGATCGGGCGGGAGGCCGAGCGTCTGAACGAACTGATCGGCCAGCTGCTCGGCCTGGCCGCCCTGGAGGGGGGCGCCGGGATGGCGGCGCCGGTCGCCGTGGACCTGGACAGCCTGCTACGCGAGGTGCTGCGGGACGCGGCGTTCGAGGCCGGGGCCCGGGGCGTTGCGGTCCAGCTCGATGGCGGCAGCGGCGCGACCCTGCAGGGGGTGCCGGAACTGCTGCGGCGGGCTTTGGAAAACGTGGTGCGCAACGCGGTGCGCTTCACCGCCGAAGGGACCGCAGTGGAGGTGACGCTGGCCCCTCTCCCCGAGCGCGGGGCCGTGCGGATCAGTGTGCGGGACCACGGCCCCGGCGTTCCCGAGGCAGCCCTGGCCGAGCTGTTCCAGCCGTTCTACCGGGTGGCCGAGGCCCGGGACCGGAAGAGCGGGGGGGCCGGGATCGGCCTGGCGATCGTGGAGCAGGCGGTGCGCCTCCACGGCGGTTCGGTGCGGGCGGAGAACGTCCCTGATGGCGGGCTGCGGGTCACTGTCGAGTTGCCTACCGCCGCCGCCGGCCGGCCGGATCCCCCCCGAACGGCGGTTGCGCGCCGGCGGTGACTGTTACAGGATGGAGGTCTTCCCGGGCCGCGGGCGGCCCGATCCACAGTCCAGGAGACCCCGCAATGCCCAAACACACCGACGACCGCATCCTGCCCGAGCCCGGCAAACAGCTGCCCTTGGCGGAGTCCGTGCAACGGGCCCGTGTGGCCTTGGCAGAGGCCATCGCCTGCCTTCGGGAGTTCCAGAAGGACAACCGCTACCCCGTGGTGACGCGCTCGGAGGCGGACGGGGTGATTACGGCGATCAAGGAAGCGGATGGGAGGGCGGCGCAGCTGGACCCGCCGTTCGTGATGAAGCCCTGAGTTTCCATGCCGAGCGGCACCCCGAGGGATGAAACCTGACCACCGGCTGTCGGGGGCGCAGGGGCGGGGTCTGCCTGCCGGCGGACAAGATTCCCCTGTTTCGATGGGGTCACTAACCAACCCGCGGCGCCCAAGGGCGCTGTTTGTGTGGCGAACCCGTGGCGCCAAAGCGCTTGCCCGCTCCCCAGGCGGGCCCCGCCCCCGGCGTCAGATCGGGTGGCGGTTTCTTCATAGGGTTGGGTCGGCGGGATTCGGCCCAGAGGGGGACTGCCGCCGGCTGTGTGGTCAGCGTCGACCGAGCCGGGAAAGGGGACACGGTAGAGCTACCCGCTGCGCCGACCCAGGCGGGTGTGCAACCACATCCGGTCGCCGACGGCCACCGCCTGGAACTGCAGGCCGTACCCCGCGGGTTGGGCGGTGCGCGCGGCTGCCCGGCGCACCACCGTGCCGAGGCAGCGGATCACCCGTCGCTCGAGACGGATGGTGAGGGACACCAGGTCGCCAGCGGCGAGTCCCAGATCTTCGTTGGCCACGAACGCCCCGCTGCGGGAGATGTTCACCAACCGGCCCTGCCTTGGTGCACCGGTGCCGTGAACGACCTCCACCGGTGCGTCGGCAGCGTGGCGCGGAGGGGTCTTCCACCACTGCAGGCGCCGCTCCCAGAAGAGCCGCACCGCTGTCGGGCGCAGCAGCCAGACGCCGGTTCCCAGCACCAAGGCCCCGGACAGGAGCACCGCCGAGCGTGGCACCGCGGTGGGAAACGGCAGCAGCAGGGTGTTGTTGACCAGGGCGGTGGTGAGCAGCGCCAGCACCGCCCACCATCCCCAGCGGCACACCAAGAACGCTCCCAGCGCGGCCAGGGGGGAGAGCAGCATCACCGCCCGGTTGCAGTCGGTCAGCTTGGCCCAGATCGCCGGCCACTCGGCGAGGGTGTGGCCGTAGATCACCATGATCTGCAGGGGCATGGCGACCGTGTTGAACAGCAGTGCCGTGGCCAGCAGCGTGACCCACACCGGTTTGCAGGCGACTCCGGTCACGTGGCATCTCCGGTGGCCGAAACGGCGTCCGGAGCGCTGCGGAACGAGCCGTAGTAGCTGAGGATCTTGCGCACATAACGCTTGGCTTCCCGAGTCGATCTCTGCTCCAGCCACTCCGGCCCGTGGGTCTTCATCATGTACAGGATGCGGTTGAGGCCGCTGTTGTACGCCGCCAGGCTGGCCTCGGCGACGAGTCGCCCGCGGTCCATGCCGACGTTGTCCAGGTATTGTCTATTTCCCTCGGTCTGCAGCCGGTTGCGCAGGTGCCCCAGGTAGAAAGCGCCTCCGCGGATGCTCTTCTCGGGGTCCAGGCGCCACTCGTTTTCCCGATTGATCACCGCTGGGATCAGACCGCGCAGTTGACGCCGGGAAAACCGCCCCAGTTTCGGATTGCGGGGCCACCCCGGGAACTCACGGGCGATGTCCGGCTCGGTGCGGTGGGTGACCTGGGTCAGTCCCAGGGCCTGGGCCCTGGACAGGGCGAGTGGGTCGAAACTGCTCTCCTGGGCGATCAGGGCGGCCAGCACCACCGGGTTCACGTCGAACTCGTCGCTGGCACTCTCGATGATGCCCCGCAGCGTGGGGTCGATGTCGAACGGCGCGGTGGTGGCCAGGGATTCCCGGGCGTCGAGGCTGTCGAGAATCGGGAACGCGTAGCGGGCGGTCAGAGGTTCCCCTGTCGTGGTGGTGTACTCGACCCGGATGTGGTGCTCTGCCATCGGGTCGAGGCGCAAATGGGGCATCTCCAGTTGCAGGGCTGGCTGGCCGGCGTGGGTGATGTGCTGCTGCTGGACCTGGAACTGCGCGGTCGCCGACTGGGTCACCTCCAGGTCGTTGTAGAACAGGCGAACCCGGGACAGATCGGCGGGTGCGCGGCCCGATGGGTCGAGTACCACCACCTGCCAGGTGTAGGGACCGTGCACCCGCTGGGTCGGTGGGGAGAACAGGATCGCGGCCCGGTGGGACGGCGGCTGGCGTGCGGAGGATCGGAGTTTCGGAAGGACAGAGGGTTGCTGTGCACTCGCCGGTGTAGCGGGGTGGTAGCCACGGGCCGGATGATCCACGGCGCCCAGCGGGGTGGTGGGGCCGACACAACCGGCACACCAGAGGACAGGTAGGGCGAGGAACAGCAGTCTCAGGATACGGCGAGGCTTCTGTTGCATTCCTTCCGTATCGGTCGATCGGCGTTCAAACTTGAACCGTTCCAACTGCGGGGAAAGGGGCGGGCCGCGGTCCCTGGATCCCTCAGGCGGGGGCTCCCTGGGGATGGGCCGACGGCGGGGACTGGAGCAGGTCCAGGGCAGCCTCCACCAGTTCGTGGGAGTTGGGTTCGGCGTAGATACTGGCCTCCAGGTGGGGGCGGTACTGCTCGAGCACGTCCTGAAAACTGTCCCGTGACAGGTGCCCACGGCGGTAGAGGCGCTTGAGGTGGGCGCGGATGATCGATGCCGCCTTCAGACTCTGGTTGCCGGTGGGGTCGGCTTTGAAGCACCAGCTCTCCTCCCGGTCGATCAGGAAACCCAGCACCGCCCGCTCGGAGAGGTCCTTGTAACGTTCCACTCGCGGGGGATCGAGTACCACCCGCGACTGGGCCAGGGCCTGGCGGATGATGTCGTGCCACTTGCGGAAGCGCCCCATCAGCACCACGCTGTTGAAGATCACCTTGTTGGTCTGGAACGACAACAGGGTGCGCGACAGCACTTTTTGGAGCAGTTCGTCGTTGTCCCCCAGCATCTTGTCGCTGATCCGGTAGGGGATGTGCCACACCTCGTCGGGGGCGTAGGTGTCGAAGCGCACCTCCCAGTAGGTGTGGTTCATCGCCCGGGTGTTGAAGCTGAGGATGGTCTGGTACGGCACGAAGTAGTTGTGGGCCACCACGTCGGCGGCGAGATGGGCCAGGTAGCCCAGGGCGAACGAGGTCTCGGCCTCGGAGTGGGCCAGGCCGTGCACCTCCAGTCCCACCGGCCAGCGGTGGCAGTGGCGCAGGTAGTGGCCGAACTTCTTGCCCACCACGATGTCCGGGGCGATGTTGCCGTACAGGAAGTCCAGGGGGTGGGCCCGCAGCAGGGCCTGCAGCGCCACGGGAAGCAGGCCCAGGTTGCCGAGCACACGGGTACCCAGTTCCAGGTGGGTGGCGGGGCCCCAGGCCAGGGCATCCAGGGGTAGGAGCAGAAGTGCCGTGGTCAGGATGACCAGCCACAGCACACGGGTCTTGAGGGTCATGGTGGTGCCAGTATAGTGCGCGGCCGCCGGGGCGTCTAACCCGGCGGCCGCGCCTCGACGGCCGCTAGCTTTGTTCTGCCGTCAGGTGCCGGGCGTAGCTGCGCAGGGTGGTGTCCAGATCGATCTTCCAGTCCCCTCGGTACACCATGCTGGTGGCCAGTTCGACGGCCAGGATGGCACTGCGGATCTTGGTGGGCAAGCGACTCACCCGGCGCCGCAGCAACGGTTCGGCAGTCACCAGGGGGGGCAGGTGGCGCAGCAGTACCTTGCGGTACAGGGGGCTGGCGGCCAGCTCGGGCCGTTGCTGGAAGAACGCGAACAGTTCTGCGTAGTGGTCGTTGATCTCGCGACTGAGGGAGCCGGAGATGCTGGTGAAGCTCAGATCCGTGCCGCCCATCTGCCGGCGGCGGAAGATCAGCCGAGCCTCTTCTTCGGCGCGTCTTTCCAGGATCTTCAGCACCTGAGCCACGTAGGTCTTCTTGCGCTCCAGAAACTCCGCGTCGGACATCAGGAGGTTGGCGATGATCTCGTAGGAGGACGAGATCACCCCACACTTGTTGGCCGAGGCGTCCCGCAACACGATCACCCCGCGGCTCTGCAGCCCGTCCCGGGCCCCAGGGGTGAGAAACGAGTTCGCGCCTTCCACTACGGCCCGGCAGGTGGGGTTTCCCGACCCGTCGAAGAACCTTTCCCAGTTGCTGTCGTCGATGGTCTCGGGACGCCCTCCCGCAGGCAGGAACAGCATCGCCGGCACGGTGAAGATCAGTCCGTCGAACTCCCGGTTGAACTCGTCGGGGGTGACCCACAGCTCCTCCACTCCGCTGGGGGTGCGCACCAGTTTCCGGTACAGTTCCCGCAGACCCTCCGTGCGGCGCTGCCGGCGGAACAACAGGAAGCCCCCGGGGGAGAGCCGCTCGGGGTCGAAATCGGTGATGTCGGCCTGCAGTACCAGGCGCATCAGTTCCTCGCGGTCCAACCCGTTGGGGTCGTGGGCGGCGCCGCTGCCGGCCACGATCAGTGGCACCTCGGCACCCGGGCAGCGCTGGATCAGCAGGCGCAGGGCGTTGCCGGCCACGTCGCCGTTGGTGCCTCCGGTGAACTTGATCCGGAAGCGGTCCCGGCGCGGGTCGACCCCCAGTTCCTCCAGGGCGATCTCGGCGAAGCGCACCACCCCCAGGGAGGTGACGCCGTACTCCTTGTGATTGATCCCCACCCGCTTGCTGGACATGATCCCCTTGCCCAGCACGTAGCCGCGCCGCTCGGCCTCCCGGGCCACCACCTCGATCATGGCGTCGTGCATGTTCTCGTCCGGGCCCAGTTCCACCGGTTCGTCCTCACCGTAGTAGTCCACCACTGTCGGCAGTGCGGCGCGGCCGTCGCGGGTCGTGAACACGTCGAGAAACGCGTTGATGAAGCCGTACTGCAGCTTGTAGAGGCGCTGGGTGACCCGTTGGGGATCGGCCAGGCCGTGGGCGTCCAGGACCACGGCGAGCTTCGAGCCACCCTCGTAGATGTCCTTGTTTTTCAGATGCTGGGTATGGGCCAGCACAAAAACTTCGCGAAACAGGCGGTTGGAGTTGGTGCCGAAGTCGTCGGGTGTGGTGCACACGATGGTGCGCCACCCGCCCCTGGCGATGTCGGAGAAGCCGATGTGGTAGCCGGCGCCGTGGCGGCCGAAAAAGAAGGTGACGCGGAATGGTTCGCCCGCCGGCAGGTCGCTGGTGAACTCTTCTCCCAGTTCCTTCAAATACGCCGGGTCCAGGCGGAACGCCAGGGCGTGTTTCTCGGGCACGAAAAAGTTGGTCTTCAGGGTGTGGGTGACCAGCAGCAGTGCGGCCCGGTAGACCGTTCGCCGCACCTCGTCGAGCCGACGGTGGCCGGTGTTGTAGTTCTCCACGAGTGCCCGGGTGCGCTCCAGCGCAGGGCGAACCTGGGTCTCGCGGTCTTCCACCCCGGGGGCGAAGCGCAGTCGGAACAAGCGCATCAGTTCCAACGCCATGTCCGGCCCGGCGTAGAACGCCCGGCGCACTTCCCCCACGTCGAAACGGTCGGGCTGGTTGTGGGCCAGGTTGGTGTGGCAGAACCCGATCAGCGCGTTGGTGAAGGTGGCCGTCTCACCGTCGAACACGCCCCTGGCCAGAAACTGGGTGTAGATCTGCCCGCCGTCGTGGAGGATCTGGGTGTTGTACAACTCGTTGCGCAGGGCCCCGAACAGCTTGGAGTCAGGAGCCAACTGCTGACCCGTGCGGCTGCTCAGGTAGAACGTACCGAGGAAATAGGGGTGCACACCGGTGCTGATGTCCAGGCAGTAGGCCCGGCGGATCGAGAGATCGAGGCGGTTGAACACCTCCACCACCTGGGCCAGGAAGCCGGTGTCCGGGGGGTTGCCCACCGCGAATACCACCCGGGTCTCCTGGTGGTGCTCCACGTCCTCGCTGGGCATGGTCTCTACGTACAACCCGCCGTTGCGGCGCCCCTGCTGGTACAGCCACAGGGCCCGGGCCACCCGCTCCGGGGGCGAGATGCGCACGTAGTTCTCGTTGTTGAGCCACAGGAGCTGCAGGGCGTGGTCCAGGTCGGCGCGGTCGTACTCCGGGTGCATGCGACGCAGAGCGGTGCTGACGCTGCGCCGCACCCCGGCCGGGATCACCGGCGGCTCCGCTGCCGCGATCGCCGCGTGGTCGCGGCGGCCGAACTCGAAGCGCTGGATCTCCAGTTCGTGTTCCGCGCCGCCCAGGGGATGCAGGGAGTGGGTGACCTCGGCGTAGGAGATCAGCCGGCCCCGGAGGCTGTGCAGCATGCGGTGGATCGATCCCGGCTCGTTCTGACAGGCCAGAATGAGTTCATTTTCCCGGTCCGTGAGCATGATGCGGCGTTCGGAGTGCAGCACCTCCAGGGCTACGGCCAGACTGACCACCACCTCTGGGTGTTCTTGCATGGTCACGAAGAAGTACGGGTGCAGGTTCTCCCGCAACCACGCCAGGTTGGTGTCGGCGCGCTCGCAGCGGCGGTGCAGTTCGTGGTCCAGTTGCTGGTGAAAGTGACGCAGTGCCTTGACGTTCATGGTGATCTCCAGGAGACAGCGGGTGGGCTCCGCATGGATCGGTCGAAGGAGGAGGAATCGAGAGGGCCGGCGGCCTCTTCAGCGCCCCGCGTCGGCCCGCTCCAGGCGCACCCGGGTGTCATAGTACGCCGCAGCCTCTCCCATGTCGGTCAGCTGTACAGTGGTGATCTCGTTGACGCCCATCCCCAGTCCGACCCAGCCGCCCCGGGGGCTGCACACCGCTTCCGGATGCACCAGCGGGTCGAGGTAGGCCTCCCCCTCCAGTTCGCCGGCCCGGCTCACCAGTCGCACCGGGTCTCCGGGGCCGATGCCGAGGGCCTCCGCCGTTTGCGGGTGTAGACGCACCGGCCAGGGGGAGCGCTGCTCCTCGGGGAGCATTTGGGAGTGCAGGGTACGCCGGTTCACCGCGCTGATGAGGCGGAGCGGGTGGTGGGGGTCGACGGGGTTGCTTTCGGGGCCGAGGTCGGTGATTAGGTGGAAGCGGCCGTCCGCATGGGCGAAGCCGTCCTGCCATGCGACCCGGGGCCAGGGCACGTCCACCCAGGTGTGCTCGCGCAGTTCTTCCAGGGTGGGACCGTCCGGTGGCAGGCAGGCCTGTTGCCACTGGGCGGCGGTGGTGAACGGGAGGCTGACGCCCAGGCGGCGGGCCAGATCCTGGAGGATCCCGAAGTCCGGCCGACACCCGGCCGGGGGTTCGATAACCCGCCGTGCCAGGGCCACGGTGTTGCGCCAGTAGGAACCCACCACGTCTTCCTCCTCGAGCCACAGGGTAGGGGGCAGCACCACGTCTGCCTGGCGCGCGGTCTCGGTCCAGAAGCCCTCAACCGCCACCACGGTCTCCACCGCGGCCATCGCCTCGCGCAGGCGCTTGGTGTCCGGGGCCTGGTTGAGGAGGTTGGCGCAGGTGATCCAGGCGAAGCGTACGGGGGGGGCCGCCCGGGGCAGATCCCGTCCCAGGTCCGGCAGGGACAGGCCCGGGGGGGCCGTGCGTCCAGGTCGCGGGCGGGGCAGGTGCCGGGAAGAGGGGATGCTGTAGTACAAACCGGCCCCGGGAATGCCCAGGGTGCCGGCGAGGAAAGCGAGGGCGTGGATGGCCCGCAGCGTGGCCGCGCCCCAGGGGTAACGCTGCACCCCCCAGCCGACCACCGTGGCGACCTTTGCGGTGCGCCGGTAGGCGTCCACCAGGGGTTCGGCCGCCAGGGGGGAGACCCCGCAGCGCTCCAGCAGGTCGGCGGGTTCGTGGGCGGCGAGCAGGGCGCGGAACCCGGCCGCGTTGGCCGCCTTCTCCGGGGTCTGGCGCTGCTCGCCCGACGCCAGCAACAGCCCGGCGCAGGCCAGGGCCAGATAGCGGTCGGTGCCCGGGCGTACCGGGATCGCCGTGTCCGCCAGGGATGCGACCTCGGCCAGGTCCGGGTTGATCGCGATGACCCGCGCCCCGCGCTTGCGGGCCCGGGACACCTGGGCCGCCAGATGCACCGCGCACGCCCGGGGGTTCTTGCCCCACAACACAATCGTCTCGGCGGTGTCGATCTCGGCCGGGTCGTTCATGTCCTGCATGCCGGTGTCGGCGACAAGCGCCGCGCAGCCCGCCTCGTCACACAGCCCGCCGCGCAAACCCCGGGCCCCCAGTTCGGTGAACAGGTAATCGGTGAAGGTCTTGGTGACCCCCTTGGAGCCGCTACCCCGGTACCACAGCACCGAACGGGGGTCGGTTGCCAACGCCCCGGAGAGGCGCGCGGCGACGACCTCCATGGCCTCCACCCAGTCGACCGGGTGGAACCGGCCGTCGCGCTTCATCCAGGGCTCGCGGATGCGGTGAGGGCTGGTCAGTCGTGCCGGATAGCGGTGGATCTTGGCGCAGGTGAAGCCCCGGGTGTAGGGGTGTTCGGGATTGCCCCGCAGGCGCAGGACGCCGTCCCGCCGTTCGCAGAGGATGGAACACTGGTCGTGGCAGTCCAGGGTGCAGGTGGTCAGGTTCGGGTCCACGGCGCCTCCCGGGTTCAGGGTTAAGTAACTACGGTACCGCAGGGGAGGCGGGTGTCCAAGGGGAGGGGGGGAGCCGGCTCCTGGCTGTGCGCCGCTCGACGGGTTTCGGGACCGCCATCCGGCCGCGGCAGGTTGGGCCTCGGAAGTTCGGTGTTGACCAGGCCCGTGGGGGTCGATTAGATTCTGCTGAAAGAACAGTATTCTGTATAAAGGTAGCAGGCCATGTCCCCAACGCCCAATACCACGACCACCCCGCCCCCCGATTCGGGAAGGCCCAACTACAGCCAGGGTGTGCCGGCCGTGGCGCAGGCGTCCAAGATCCTCTTCTACCTCGCCGGCGCCGGGCGGTCCCAGCAGACCCTGACCGAGATCTGCCGGGAGGTGGGTATCCACAAGAGCAAGGGGTACGCGATCCTGAACACCCTCATGGAGTCGGCGCTGGTGGTGCGCAGCGAAGGGGCCAAGACCTACGCCCTCGGTCCCGGGCTGCTGGTCCTGTCGCGGAGCGTGCTCGACCACTCGGACCTTCGAGGCAGCGTGGCTCCGTTCTTGGCAAACCTGTCCAGAGGGACGGCCTGCACGACGCTGTTGGGGCTGGTCAGTGCGGGCCGGGTCCTGGTCGTCGCGAAGCACGAGGCGGAAACCGGCATGGCTGTGGCAATCCGCGTGGGCCACCGATATCCGCTGACCTGGGGTGCACACGGCAAGGCCATGGTGGCGTTCCTGGAGAAGGAGGAACTCCGGCAGGTCCTCGCTGGGGAGCCGTTGTACTTCTGGGGCGACCCGGCCCGTGGTGTGGAGGATCCCGTGGCCCTGGCGGCGGAGCTGGAAGCATGCCGGGAAGCCGGGTACGCCACGGATCTGGGGGGGGTCCAGCCCGGGGTCAGTGCCGCGAGTTCTCCCCTGTTCGGTTCTGCGGCCCGCCCCATCGGTGCGGTCATGGCCGTGGGGACGTTTGCTCCGGAGTGCGCGGTTTCCGTGGGGCAGGCGGTGGCCGGTACGGCCCGGGAGTTGAGCGCGCTGCTGGGCCCGACCCTGGAGAGCCTGTACGGACTGCAGAGATAACCTGCAAGAGGAGGAGCACAGATGAAGTTCGAGTACTCCAACGCGGCCCGCGAGATGGAGGTGTACGGGTTCGACCGGGTGGTGAAGAGCCACTGCCGCATGTGCCACGGCGGCTGTGGGGTGCTCGTCTACGTGAAGGACGGGAAGGTGGCCAAGATCGCCGGAGACCCGGACTGCCCAATCAACCACGGCACCCTGTGCAGCAAGGGCATTGCTTCGACCCAGCTCGTCTACCACCCCGACCGCCTGACCCACCCGGTGCGGCGAATTGGGCCCAAAGGCAGCGGCCGGTGGGAGCGGATCTCGTGGGACGCAGCCCTGGACGCGATCGCGGAGCGGATGCTTGCCTACAAGGCCGACCACGGGGCCGAGTCGGTGGTCCTCGGCTACGGTACCGGGCGCGAGAACGAGGCCGCCATCTACCGCATGGCCAACCTGTTCGGCAGCCCCAACGTGCTTACCGCAGGACACTTCTGCTATGGCCCGCGGATCGCCACCAGCATCTTGACGTGTGGCTCGAATCCCATCGTCGACTACGACAACAACCCCAAGTGCATCGTGGTCTGGGGCAACAACGTGGTGATCTCCAACCCGGACTGCTACAAGGGCGAGTCGTTCTCCCAGGCGCTGAACGCCGGGGCCAAGCTGATCGTGATCGACCCCCGCCTGACCCGGGCCGCGGCCCGCGCCGACCTGTGGCTGCAACTCAGGCCTGGTACCGACACGGCCCTGGCCCTGGGCATGGCCAACGTGATCGTCCAGGAGAACCTCTACGACCGGGAGTTCGTGGCGAACCACGTGCACGGCTGGGAGGCGTTCGTAGAGCGGGCGGCCGAGTACCCCCTGGAGCGGGTGGAGCAGATCACCGGGGTGCCCCGGGAGAAGGTCGTCGCGGCGGCGCGGATGTACGCCACGGTGAAGCCCGGCGCGATCCAGTGGGGGGTGGCGATCGAGCAGCAGATCACCTGCGCCGACAACGACCGGGCGTTGCTGGCGCTGATGGGCATCACCGGGAACATCGACGTCCCCGGGGGACAGGTGCTGTTCAAACAGCCGAAGATCCGCAACGTCGCCGAGTTCGGCGCCCACCAGGCCCTATCGAAGGAGCAGGCGGCCAAGCGCCTGGGGGGCGAGCGCTTCCGCTTGGCGGGCAACTTCGCGATCATCAACCCCAAGTGTGTGTGGGACGCGATCCTCACCGAGGAACCCTACCCGGTGAAGATGCTGTTCTTCATCAGCTCGAACCCGCTCATGACGCGCGCCAACGCCATGGAGATCCACCGGGCGCTGGAGAAGGTTGAGTTCATGGCAGTGGCCGACTTCTTCCTGACCCCCACCGCCCAGCTCGCCGACATCGTGCTGCCGGCCGCCACCTGGCTGGAGATGGACTACCTGGGGGACTTCTGGAAGCGCCACGGCTGGCTGCTGACCCGGCGCAAGGTGGTCCAGATCGGCGAGTGCCGCTCCGACCACGAGATGCTCAACGACCTGGCCCACCGCATCGGCCAGGGGGAGCACTGGTGGCCGACGTTCGAGGGCGGCCTGGACCACATCCTGGAGCCCCTGGGCATGACCTGGCAGGAGTTCAAGCAGCAGGACCGGATGCGCGGGGAGGTCCGCTACCACAAGTACCGGGAGAAGGGTTTCTCCACCCCGACCCGCAAGTTCGAGCTCGCCTCCACCCTGCTGGAAAAGTGGGGCTACGACCCCCTGCCCCAGTTCCGGGAACCCCCGGAGAGCCCGGTGAGCACCCCGGAGATCCACGCCCGCTACCCCTACACCCTGATCACCGGCGCCCGCCAGCCCGGCTTCTTCCACGCCGAGAACCGACAGCTGCCCTGGACCCGGGAACTGCACCGGGACCCGATGGTGGAGATCCACCCGGACACCGCGAAGAAGGAGGGCATCCGGGACGGGGAGTGGGTGGTGATCGAGTCCCCCCGGGGGAAGATCCGGCAGCGAGCCCGGCTCACCGCCGGCATCCTGCCCGAGGTGGTGTCGGCCCAGCACGCCTGGTGGTTCCCGGAGCAGCGCGACCCGGGGCACGGCTGGGCCGAGTCCAACGTCAACGTGCTCACCGACAACGCCTACGAAACGTGCGACCCGGCCATGGGGGCGACCCACGTCCGCAGCCTCCTGTGCCGGATCTCGCCCGAGGGCCAGGGGGTGGAGCCATGAGACTCGAGATCGGCGAGGAGAAGTGCTGGGGCTGCAAGACCTGCGAGGTGGCGTGCAAACAGGAGAACCGCAGCCCGGACGGGGTGAAACTGCTGCACATCTGGGACGACGGGCCGTGGCAGGTGGAGGGTCGGTGGCACTTCGTGCACCGGGCGCGGCGCTGCCGGCACTGCGATGACCCGCCCTGCGCCGCGGCGTGCGCGATGGAGGCGATCACGAAGCGCGCGGACGGCGTGGTGATCCTGGATCCAACCGCGTGTGTCGGCTGCGGCGACTGCATCGAGGTGTGTCCCTTCGACGCGGTGGCGTTCGACGCGGCCGAAAACGTCGCGGCCAAGTGCAACCTGTGCCACCACCGGCTGGACCGGGGCCTGCTGCCCGCGTGCGCCGACAACGTATGCCTGGCCCACTGCATCCACCTGGACCTCGAAGGAGAGGATTCCCGATGAGCGGATTCGAGACCGTGGAGAGGATGTCCCGGGACGAGATGAGCGCGCTGCAGGCCGAGCGCCTGCGCAGCACCGTGGCCCAGATGTTCGAGCACGTCCCCTTCTACCGACAGTCGTTGACCGGGGCGGGACTGCAGCCGGGGGACGTGCGCGGACTGGAGGACGTCTCCCGCCTGCCCTTCACCGTGAAGAAGGACCTGAGCGACCACTACCCCAGGGGGCTCCTGGCCGTGGACCTGAAGGACACCGTGCGGGTGCACTCGTCGTCCGGCTCGACCGGCAAGCCGATCAACGTGTTCCACACGCCCACGGACTTGCAGAACTGGACCGCACGGGTGGCCCGTAGCCTGCGCATCGCCGGGGTTACGGCCGAGGACGTGTGCCAGATCGCGTTCCGCTACACCCTGTTCACCGGGGCCTTCGGCCACCACTGGGGCGCGGAGGAGATCGGCGCCACCGTGATCCCGATCAGCTCGGGCCAGACCGAGCGGCAGCTCCAGATGATGCAGGATCTGAAGTCCACCGTGCTCCACTGCACGCCGTCCTACGCGGTGATCCTGGCGGAGACCATCGAACAGCTCGGGATCTCCAAGGGCGCCCTCTCCCTGCGGCTCGGCATCCACGGCGCCGAGCCGATGAGCGACGAACTTCGCGACGAGCTGCAGGAGCGGCTCGGGCTCCGGGTGGCCCGGGACTACGGACTCACCGAACTGGACGGCCCCGGGGTGTCCATCGAGTGCCCCGCCCGCTGCGGCTACCACATCAACGAAGACTTCTACTACCCCGAGATCGTCGACCCCGACTCGGGCAAGAACCTCCCCGACGGGGAACTCGGCGAGCTCGTGTTCACCTCGCTGCACAAGGAAGCCTCGCCGCTGCTGCGCTACCGCACCCGGGACATCACCCACCTGGACCGGACCCCCTGCGCGTGCGGCCGCACCCTGGCCCGGCACGGGCTGATCCGCGGGCGCACCGACGACATGCTGATCCTCGGCGGAGTGAACTTCTTCCCGTCCCAGGTGGAGGGCCTG